>NZ_JBIAVF010000022.1:0-181824 GCF_042893755.1 Streptomyces sp. NPDC001568
GCCACCCGTCGTTCGTGATGTCGAACTCGTTCGCGGACCAGACCCTGGCCCAGATCGAGCTCTTCACCAAGCCGTCCGAGTACCCGACCGACGTCCACGTGCTGCCCAAGCACCTCGACGAGAAGGTCGCCCGCCTCCACCTGGACGCCCTCGGTGTCCGCCTCACCACCCTGCGCCCCGAGCAGGCCGCCTACATCGGCGTCCCCGTCGAAGGGCCGTACAAGCCCGACCACTACCGCTACTGACCGCCGTGGAGACCGCTCGCGAAGCATCCGAAGTACGCGACCCCTGGCTCCCGGACCTGCTGCTGCGCACCGAACGGGACGCGCTGCTACCGCTGCTGCGCCGCACGCCCGAAGCCTCGTACGGACTGCGCACGGCGTGCCCCGGGTGGACGGCGCGGGACGTCCTCGCCCACTGCGCCGCGGCCCTCGTACGGATCGTGGAGGGCCGACTGGAGGAGGGGGTCTTCCTGCCCGCCGCGAACGCGGCCGATGTGGCCGAGCGGGCGGACTGGCCCGTGCCCCGGATCATCGACGAATTGGAACGCGGGCTCACGGAGGCCGGGGCGGCCATCGCCGCGGGCGACGGCACGCTGGACGCGGTGGCACTGGGGGAGTGGATCCACGCGGGCGACGTCCGCGAGGCGTTCGGGGCGCCCGGGGCGTACGGCGGGGGGAGCCTCGCGCTCGCCCTGCCGCTGCTCCGCACCACCAGCCGCAAGCGGGACACCCCGCGGCTGCTCGCCGACATCGACGGTCACGCGGAACCGCTGGACCTCGGCAATGCCGTGCCCGGCAGGCCTGCGGCCCGCTTCCGGGGTGACGCCGCGACGCTGATCCGGCTCTACTCCGGGCGCCCCCTGGTCGGGACGCGCTACGAACTGGAGGGCGCCGCCGAGGCGGAACTGCTCATCTACCGATGACCGATGACCGACCCCGGAAACCGGCCGGTTTCCGGGGTCGGTCGATGCGTCAGTCGGCGATGCGTCCGTCGGTCGATGCGCGCGCCGGCGGACTCCGCGCGCCGGCCGATCCCGGTCAGCAGTCGATCCGTACGACCTGGAAGGCCTCCGCCATCCGCCCCGCCGGCAGTCCGGCCGCCCGCGCGTGATCGCCGAGCCAGCTTCGCAACAGGCCCGACAGGTCGTCGAAGTGCGCGGTCTGCGAGGTGTGGATGCGCAGGGCCTCGACCTTGCGGTCGAAGACGGGCGTGACGTCGACGTACCGGTTCGGCGTGGGACCCGTCATGAGCCACAACTCCGGCACGATCCAGGGTTCCAGGCCCTCCTCCTTCAGGAGGGACGGGTGCGCGAACGGGTTCCGTGCCTCGGGGTAGATCGCCCGCAGCGCGGCATCGCCGACCGCGCGGTGGTCGGGGTGCAGGTCGGCGATGCGGCCCCAGTTGATCTCGGGGCTGGGTATGACGGCGCGCTGCGGGCGGACCTGGCGGATCACCCGGCACAGGTCGCGGCGCAGCTCCAGGTTCGATTCGACGTAACTGTCGGGGTAGCCGAGGAAGCGGACGTCGTCGACGCCGCTGCGCTTGGCCGAGTGGACCTGCTCGGCGCGCCGGAGGTCGCCCATGGCCTGGCGCGGCAGCCGCTCGTCGTATCCGCCGGCGCCGCCGTCGGTGACGATGCAGTACGTCACCCGGGTGGTGCCCTGTGCGATCCACCGCATGACCGTCCCGCTGACGCAGAACTCGATGTCGTCCGGGTGCGCGGCCACGACCAGCAGGGATTCCGGTGCGCTGAGGTCTGTGCGATCGGTCGCGAAGTCTTCCATGAGTTCAGCGTGTTGGGCGTGGACGTGGGCCGCAAGGCGGCCCCTCTGGCGTACTCGCGTCATGACATCTCTACGCCACCGCGCAGCTCGGGCGCCCTGCCCGGCCGTCGTGGGGCCGGAGTACGCCGGCCCGGGCGGCCTGGCGTTTCCACGCATGGCGTGAACGCGCAAGGCCTAACCAGACCGCTTGGTTCGTTTCTCTGTCACGCTTTGTCGGGGCACCCCGCTCTCCCCGGGTCCTCCCGCGGCGTGCGGAGCGGGGCGGGCGCCGCCCCTTCCGTTCCGAGTCTCGCTGCGTACTTCGCACCACAGCGTCAAGGAGGTCCCATGAGCACCCCCGTATGGATCACCGCGACCCCGCCGGCCACCCACGGCGAACTTCACGTCGGCCATCTCGCAGGACCGTACGTCGCTGCGGATGTGTTGTCCCGGTACCTGCGGGCCGAGGGCGAACCCGTCCTGTTCACCACCGGTACCGCCGACCACACCAGTTCCGTCCACGTCCGCGCGCTGCGCGCCGGCCGCAAGCCCGAGGAGGTGGCCGAGGGCTACCGGGAGGCGATCACGGCCGACTGGCTGCGCTCGGGCGTCGAGTTCGACCACATCGTGCGCCCGCGCCAGGACAAGGGCTACGGGCGCTGGCTCGCGGACCTGTTCCGGCGCCTCCACGCGGAGGGAGTCATCGCCGCCCGCACCCGTCTGACGCCATACTGCGAACCCTGCGGGCGCTGGCTCCACGGAGCGCACGTCACCGGCTCATGCCCGCACTGCTCGGCGCCCAGCGACGGCGGCATGTGCCACGAGTGCGCCCGCCCCAACGACGGCGGCGACCTGCTGGATCCGCAGTGCGTCCAGTGCGGGTCCGCGGCCACGCCACGGCGCTGCCGCCGCCTCTACATCCCGCTGGAGCCGCACCGCGAGGCCCTCGCCGACTACTGGGCCGCCACCGGCCTGCCGCCGCGCCTGGCCGCGCTGTGCGAGTCGCTCGCCGAGGACGGCCTGCCCGACGTCGCCGTGTCCCACCCGGCCGGGTGGGGGCTTCCCGTACCGGTCGACGGTTTTCCCGAGCAGCGCATCGACGGCTGCTTCGAGGCCGCCGCGATGCACCTCTTCGGTCACGGCGACCGACCGATGCCCGAACGGGCCATCCACTTCTGCGGCTTCGGCCACGCCTTCTGCCACGCCGTGCTGCTGCCGGTCCTGTTGTTCGCCCAGGGGGTCGAACTGCCGCAGAGCTTCTGCGTCAACGAGGCGTACGTCATCGACGACCAGGCGCTGTCCTGGGGCGCCGGGGAGAAGGCCTGGGCGCTGGACCTGATCACCGAGTACGGCTCGGACACCCTGCGGCGGCACGTCCTCCAGGCCCGTCCCGTGGCCGCCCGCACCGCCTTCCACACCGACCGACTGGCCGCTGCCCGCCGGGAACTGGACGAGGGCTGGAACAACTGGCTGTCGCGGTTGTTCGCCGCCGTACGGGAGGAGGCCGCCGGTCTGGTTCCGCCGGCACTGCCCGGCGGCGCGGGCTGGGAGGTTCTGGAACGGCGGCTGCTGCGCGGGGTGGAGGACCTGCGCGAGGCCTACTCGCCGGACGCCTTCGACCCCCGCCGTGCGATGGCCCTGCTCGACGAGATGGTTCGGTCGGTCTCCGACTTCGGTCACGTCAACGCGCACGAGGCGCGGCGTCCCACCGCGGGACGTCGACACCTGCCCGTGCTCGCGGCCCAACTGGCGGTGGCCCGCGCCCTCGGCGCCTGGGCGCGGCCGGTCATGCCCGAGGGAGCGGACCGGCTGGCCGCCGCGCTCGGGGTCGAGGCGGGCGGCCCGGTGTCCGCCGCGGTCCTCGTCCCACCGGTACCGGGCACCAGGCTGGCCCCGCCCTCGGGCCCGGTGTTCGGCTTCTGACCGGACCGGTCCTCCCCGGCCGCGAACGGCACCACGGCAACCCTGGCGACACGGCAACACGGCACCACGGCACCACGGCAACCCTGGCACCACGGCACCACGACAGAAATCCCTTCTTCGCCGCGTGAACCCGCGCCGGTCACACGGTGGTAGGGGCGCACGAGGCCCCTGCCCGTAGGAGCTCCACGTGTCCCTGCGCGTCGCCATGCTCAGCGTCCACACCTCGCCGCTGCACCAGCCCGGCACCGGGGACGCGGGCGGCATGAACGTCTACATGGTCCAGCTCTCCCGAGCCCTCGCCGAACTCGGCGTCGAAGTCGATCTGTTCACGCGCTGTCGGGGCGAGGCCATGCCGCGCTGGGCCGACCTCGGACCCGGCGTACGGCTGCGTCACCTGGCAGCCGGGCCGCGGGCCGCTCTGCCCAAGGAGGACATGCCCGCCCTGGTGGTGCCGTTCTCGCTGGCGCTCCTCAAGGAGGAACGGCGCTACGACCTGGTCCACTCCCACTACTGGCTCTCCGGCCAGGCCGGCCGGATCGCCGCCGTCGGATGGCGGGTGCCGTTGGTGCACACCGCCCACACCCTGGCCCGTGTGAAGAACGCGGCCCTCGCGGACGGCGACACCCCCGAGCCGGCGTCGCGGATCCGCGGCGAACACCAGGTGGTCGGCTCCGCCGACCGCCTCATCGCGAACAGCGCGGACGAGGCACGGACGTTGCGCCAACTGTACGGAGCGGAAGCGGGTCGCACGGAGATCGTCCGACCCGGTGTCGACCTGCGCACGTTCGACCCCGGGCAGGGGCGGGCTGCCGCCCGGGCCGCCCTCGGGCTGCCGGCCGACGCGTTCGTTCCCCTGTACGCGGGCCGCATCCAACCCCTCAAGGGACCGGACGTGATGGTGCGCGCCGTCGCCGAACTGCTGGAGCAGGCACCGGAACTGCGGCGGCGGACCATCGTCCCCGTGATCGGTGGGAACTCGGGTTCCGGGCCGCGCGGCGACGCGTGGCAACTGGCTCGGGAGTTGGGGGTGTCCGACGTGCTGCGGCAGCACCCGCCCGTGCCACCGGCGGAATTGGCGCAGTGGTACCGGGCCGCGGACGTCCTGATGGTTCCCTCGCGCAGTGAGTCCTTCGGACTGGTCGCCCTGGAGGCGCAGGCGTGCGGAACTCCCGTACTGGCATCGGCGGTCGGCGGACTGCCGACCGCCGTACGGGACGGAGTGACGGGCATGCTGGTCCACGGCAACGACCCGGTCGAGTACGCCCGGTGGCTGCGCTGGTTCGCGCAACACCCGCAGGCGTGCGCCGTCATGGGGAGAGCGGCGGCGAGACACGCCCGATCCATGAGCTGGCAGACGGCCGCCGCCCGGACCCTGGACGTGTACCGGGACGTACTGCGCGCCGAACGGTCGGGGCCGGGAATGAATGAGGCAGGAGCGACGGCACGCCCCTGCCTCGCCGACACCTCTCTCCTGGAGGGTCGAGAAGGCCGGAATTCCACACTAGCAGCTCTTTTGGGTTGACCAAGGGTGCGCACGTATGACGTCTCCGTTAACCCCCGTCGAAATGGCGGGAATTGGTGCGGAGGCGTCACTGACGCATGCCCTTGCGGGATTCTCGTCCAAGGACTCCAGATTCGCCTCAGGTGCGCTACAGAAAACTGGTCCGACCGGGGGCGGCATACGACAATGGAGATGTCTTCGAAGGAATTCCGACGGCACGGAACCGCGAGGACGCAATGGACCTTTCGCATTCCTGGAGGAATCATGTCGGCAGCGCACACCACCGCACCGCTCGCGAACGCCCGCCACGCCGCCCCCGCACGCCCGGCCTGTACCGCCGCCGCCCGGCCGGCGGCCCGGTCGAACGGCAACGGCTGGGACTGAACCACCCGGACGAGTCCCGCGACGAGCCCCGCAATCGCCCTCGGGCGGCCCGCGGGGCTTTTCCTTCGGGCCCGATCGGAGTGTTGCGCCGGTATTTCAGGCGGAGATCCCGGAAGGGCCCCGTGTGGTCGATGGGCGGTGAATCAATCCAGCCATCCGAGCCGCTGTGCCCGTACCCCGGCCTCGAAACGGCTCGACGCCCCCATTTCCTGCATCAACTCGGACAGCATGCGGCTCACCGTCCGCAAGGAAACCCCCAGGTTGCGGGCGACCTTCTCGTCCTTCATTCCCGAGGCGAGCATCTTGAGCGCGGCCCGCTGCTGTTCGGACAGCCCGTCGCCGCCGAGCTCCGGCGCGAGGTCGTCCCCGTACGGCGTGGCCGCGTGCCAGCAGTGCTCGTACAGCGCCAGGTAGGAGCGGACCAGGGCGGGGCCGCGGGCGAGGATCGCGCCGGCCGACCGGTCGTCGGGGTGCACGGGCAGTACGGCGAACTGCTGGTCGGCGATGATCATGTTCATCGGGGCCGCGGGCGACAGCCGGATCTCCACCCCCGCCTCGACCCGGCGGCGCAGCATCTCCACCGCCTCCGGCGAGGTGGTGATCCGCTGGTGGTAGATGGCGCGGATGCGCACCCCGTTGTCGATCTGTCTGCGGTCACGGCTGAGCACCCGGTCCGCGACCTCCCGGACCAGGGCCGTCACGTGCATGGACGTCAGGTCGTGCCGGATGACGTCCGTGATGTCCTCCAGCACCTGCTGGATCCGCCCGTAGTCGTCGATGATCTCGACCTCGACCTCGGAGCCGCTCAACGAGCCCGGGCGCAGGAACTTCCCGACCAACGTCTCCAGGGCGCTGTACGTACGGTCGGACTCGTCCAGATGTTCGCGCAGCCGCTCGCGTTCGCGTTGCAGCATCCGCAGCAGGGCGATCTCCGGGTCGACCACGGCGACCGCGTCCGGGCCCGGTCGCCAGGCCCCCGACTGGAGGTCGGCGCGGGTGGCGTGGGTGGTGCCCGTCGGCACGATGAGGCCGAGCGTGATCAGCTCCGCACGCCACCGTTCCCGCTCCTCGGGGGCCAGGCCGAGCTCCGTGAAGACTTCGTTGAGGTTGGAAACCCCGCGCAGGCGCAGCTGCTGATAGAGAGCCAGCACCCTGTCGGCCGACTGGATGCCGTCCCTGCCATCGCCCGTTGCCATTGCGAAGCGACCCCCTCATCTTACGAATCGACAGTCACACTTTGGCACATGCCCGCGAGGGAGTCCCCGCCCCCCGGAAACGGATGTGACCGGCGTCACATGTCGTGATCGGGGTGTGCGGCGCCGCCCCGGACCTGCCGGGACGGGGCGATCCCGGGTGGCCCGATGGCGTGCCCGGAGGCCCAACTCCCTTGCGGGAAAGGCTGGGAGGGGAAGCGGTGGGCCGTCGCCGGTGTCAGTCCTGCGCCGCGTTGAGGCAGTCGGGGCACAGCCCCTTGAAGATGACCTCCGCGTCGTCCATCCGCCACGTCCGCAGTTCCCCGCCCGCGGGCTTGGGGGCCTCGACCCGGACGTTCTCCACGCGCCCGCACCGCAGGCAGAGCGCGTGCTGGTGCGCCGGGCCCGAGACCTCGAAGACGGCCGGCAGACCCGGGCGGTCGAACTTCGTCGCCAGACCGGTCTCCAGGAAGTGCCGCAGCATCTCGTAGACGGCCTGGCTGGTCAGGGTGCCCAGTCGTTCGCGGGCGGTGGCCGTGATGGACTCGACGTCCAGATGGCCGCCCGCCGCCAGCACCTGGAGCACTTCGAGGCGCGGGCCGGTGACGCGCAGACCCACGTCGCGAAGGCGCTGGATCACCGCCTCCCGACCGGTCGACTCCTCCACGACAGCCATCGCCGCGCCACCCTCCGTCATCTGGTCCACTCAAACCTTTGGGGGCATCGTACCTCTTGCCCGGCCTCGTGGAGGGGGTGGGTGGCGGCCGTCAGGCGCGCGCCCGGCAGACGAGGAGGACGCTCTCGGTGCGCTCGTCGACCCGGTGGTGCCGGCGGTGTTCCACCCGAAGTCCCGCCGCGCGCAGGTCCGCTTCGAGACGCCGCGGGTCGACGATCCACTTCCGCGTGGTCCGCACCACGCGCTCGGAGCTCAGCTTGCCGGTGCGCACGCAGTGGTAGGAGATGTGTTCGCTCATGTCGTCCAGGTCGAAGGCCTGACGGGCCACGGCCCACTCCTCGACCCCGTCGAACCGGGGGACCGGGAACGCCATGGTGCGCACCGGTTCCTCGGACAGCCCCCGCGGCTGGTGCGCCGTGAAGTCCAGGGCGAGAGCACCGCCGGGTTCCAGGTGCGCCGCGATCTCGCGCAGCAACCCGGGCCGGGCGTGGGGCGGCACCGCCGCGATCATCGCGCCGGCCAGCAGGGCCAGCCGGTACGTGCGCCCCAGCCGCAGCTCGGCCAGATCGGCGCGGGTCGTGACGAGGCGGCGCGCCACCTGGGGCCCGATCCGTCGGCCCCAGGCCCGCAGCCGCTCCAAGCAGTCGGCGTCCCGGTCGATCGCCTCGACGGAGAAGCCCTGGCGGGCGAACGGGACGGCCAGCCGGCCGGAGCCGCAGCCCAGGTCCAGGACCGGGCCGCCGCAGCGCCGGGCGAGGCTCAGGTAGCGGACGATGTCCGCGCTGTGCGGGCCCAGCAGCGCGTCGTGCAGCCAGACGGCGTCCTCGTCGGCGGGGGAGAGCGATTCCAGGCCCGGCAGGAGGCCCGCGGCGGCCGGTACGGCGCCGGCGGCCGGGTACGTGACCGACGGAGCGGGGGCGGGGGCCACGAACCGTACGGTTCCCGCGCTTCCCACGGCCGGCGCGGGCACGGTGGGCACGACCGGCGTGAGGGACGGGAAAGTGCCGCTCGGTGTGTGCATCGCTCCTCCAGGGGCTCGCTCGGTCCGACCGTCCGAAGGCGGTGATCCCGTGCCGTCGGGAACGCTCCGCCGCTGGTCAAATCCTGTCCTGCGGCGCGGGGGTTGGGCCAGAGCGGCGGGCTGCGTGAACACGCGATGGCGTGGATCTGCCACGTCCGCCGGGAGCGGGGAAAAGCGTTGGTTCAGGCCAATCGTCAGAGCGTGCGGCCGAGCCGGAGCGGGGTGAGCGCGGTGAAGCCGTGATGGGTGAAGAACGGCAGGGCCGGGGCCTGTTCGACGGGGAGGCCGATCCGCTGGGACATCGCCCCGTGCAGCCGCATCCGGTCGGTGGCCGCCGCCAGCAGGGCCGTGCCGACGCCCTCCCGGCGCCGGGTCGGGGTCGTGCACAGGGCGTAGACCTCGCCCTCGGAAGCGACGGGCACGCCACCCGAGACGGCTCCCACGACTGCGCCGTCCGGACCGGCCGCGACCAGCCAACCGAGCCAGCCGGGCGCCCCGCCCGGAATTCCAATTTCCGCTCTTATGCGGGGCAGGGCGCAATGGTCCGACACCAGGCGGCCCACACGGATTTCACCGAGGATGCTGCCGTAGTCCTCGCGAATCGCCTCGGCGAGGAGCCGGGATATCGCCGTCGCGTCGCCGGGCGCTGCCGTCCGCACGTCAGCCAGCAGCATTTGTTCCGCCCCTCTCGCCGCACCGGTCCTGAGCCCGCACGCGCCCAGAATAGCGGGCAATTCGAGTGGTCGGGGGCAAGGGGAAATCTACGAATTGGCTTAGTAAATAGCCGGGTTGGCGGGAACGTTGGTGGAAGCGACGGACGGGGCCGCTTTCACGAGGTCCAACAACAGGCGACGACCGTGGGAACGATGACCGACATCGCGGCCGTCACCGCCAGCAGACCGCGCAGGACCGCGTGCCCCACCCGGTGCGGCGTCAGGATGCGGCGCATGCGCACCGCGGCCGACGGACCGCCCGCGGCGAACGCCCGGCGGGGCGCGTGACCGGCCGCCAACGCGTAGAGCGCCGTGGCCAGCGCGTCACGCGAACAGCCGCGCAGCGCCCGGTCGTCGGCGGCCATTTCCAGCAGCAGGGGCACCGCCTGCCCGCCGATCCGGGCCAGGGGCAGCCGGCGGAAGACGGTCGAATACGCTCCCGCCGCCGCGAGCAACAGGTGGTGCCGGCCCGCGATGTGGGCCCGCTCGTGGGCGAGCGCGGCGGCCAACTCATGGTCCGTCAGGACGTCCACCGCCCCCGAGGAGATCACGACCCGGCGCGAGCGCCCCGGCAGGCAGTACACCGCGGGGCGTGCGTCGTCCAGTACGGTCACCTCCAGCTCGGCGTCGTACCGGCCGACCAGCCGCAGCAGTTCGGCGTGCCTGCTGCGCGCCCGGCGGGCCCGCACGAGCTCCCGTACGAAGCCGGTGGCGGGCAGGGCCAGGACCGCGAGCGCCGCGGTGGCGGCGAGGAACTCGCGCGCCGTGGCGTCCGCCAGCCGCCGGGCGGAGGGCGGGCTCAGGGTCAGGGCGGCGTCGATGAGGCGGTGGCTGGTCTCCGCGGGCAGCACGAGTTGGGCGGGCAGGATCGCCGTGGCGAGCGCGAAGACGGAGCCGCACATGATCCACACGGCCAGGCCCAGCCGGGGCACCTGCTGGGCCCAGCGGGCGCGCAGCAGCATCCAGGGGATCACCAGGCCCGTGATCAGGGCGAGTCCGAGGGGCGGCAGGACGTGGTGGTTCACCGGGTGCCTCCGGTCGGGCCGGCGGGGCGGTCGGGGTGGGCGGCGCGCAGGGCCTCGTCCAGGGCCGCCACGTCCTCGTGGGACATCCGCTCCACGAACCGCAACAGGGTGGCCCTGCGGTCCTGGCTGTCGCCCAGGGCGTCCTGCATGAGCGCCGCCGTGTACTCCTCCCGGCTGCGCACGGCCTCGTACATCCAGGCCCGGCCGGACTTCTCACGGCTCAACCAACCCTTGCGGTACAGGATGTCGGCCACCGTCATGACGGTGGTGTAGGCGACCTTGCGGCCCCGGTTTATGTCGTCGACGATCTCGCGGACGGAGGCGGGGCGTTCCCACTGCCACACCCGGTCCATGATCTCGGCCTCCAGCTCTCCCAGCCGGCGTACGCGCATCCCTCTCGGCCCCTCCCGCTCGCGAGCGGCTCATGCTACGGCCCGCCCCGGCGGCGGGACCGTACCCGGCCGGGTGCACCGCCGGTACCGGACCCCGCCGGGGCGGGGCAGGGGCCCGACCGAGGGGAAAACGATGCGCGGCGGCGGCGGTCCGTCCGGCATCATCGCGTGATGATCGGCAATCGGACCACGCATCGCACCGCTGACGGAGTCCGCGTACCGGGCACCTGGCGACACGCGTTCATCTGCAACGGCGGCTCCTACTTCCTCACGGACCTCTTCATCTACGCCGACGGCCTCGTCGACTGCTGGGAGCTGGTCACGCTCGACGAGTTCGAGGAGAAGCTCCGCAGCGGATGGGTGGCCACCCACCTCCCCGAAGGCGCCCGCGCGTCCGCGCACTCCCTGGCCGCGTGGAAGTTCGCCGAACCGCACACCTGGCTGACGCCGGAGCTGCTGCTCGCCGAAGTCCGGGACACTGTCGATGAGTTGAATGGGCGACCGGACTCCACCGGCCGCTGCCTCGCGGTGGTGGACGTGTTCCTGAAGGACCGGACGGAGGACAACCGGGCCGCTGCCCGGGCCGCCTACCTGGCCATACCCGAGACGATGCGCCACTACGCGCTCGGCGACATGGACCGCAAGGACCAGCCCCTGCGCGTCCTGGTGGCCGGGCCGGGCGGGTACGCCCCGGGCCGACCCGGGGAGGCGGTGACGCCGCAGGAGTACGACGAGGTCATCGCGTACTTCGAGGAACGGGACCGGTGGCGCGCCGAGGCCCCGTCCCGGGTGCCGGCGGACGGGGCGGCGCGGTCCTTCGCCCCCGCGGTCAAGGTCTACCACTCGTATCCGCAGCGCGCCCTGGAGGACCCGGGCAAGAAGGCCCTGCGCAACGACTACCCCGCGCCCGTGACCCTGGGCGAGGTCACCTATCCGTCGGTGGCGCACGCCTACTGGGCCCGGTCCGTCGTCGAACCGGAGGTCCACGCGGCGGTCGTGGCCGCGGAGACGGGGGCCAAGGCCCGTACCCTGGCCGCCGCGGCGACGCGGCGCGAGGGCTGGGAGCAGGCCCGCACCGCGGTCATGGCCCGGGCGCTGCGCGCCAAGTACGAGCAGCACCCCGACCTGGCCGCGATCCTGCTGGACACCGGGGACGCGACCGTGCTCTACGACGACGCGGACTCGGGTTTCTGGGGAGAGAACGGCGGCCGGGGCCGCAACTGGACGGGGCGCCTCCTGGAACTCGTCCGGTCCGAACTGCTGGCCCGACGGGCCGGCATCGACTGACCGACCCGGGGCGCCTGCCGGGGCCGGGGCCGGCCGCGCGCGCAGCGGAGCGGCCCGGTCGGCGGATGTCGCCGACCGGGCCGCTCGGTCGTGGGGGCGGGGCGAGGGGCGGCGGGGCCGTCGCGGTCGGCCGGCCCTACGCGCGGACGAGACGGGCGATGGCCTCCGTGGCCTCGCTCACCTTCACCCGCGCGCCGTCCCCGCCCCGGGCGGCGGCCTCGACGACGCAGTTGCCGAGGTGCTCGTCCAGCAGGGTCACGGCGCAGGCCCGCAGCGCCGCGTTGACCGCGGACACCTGGGTCAGCACGTCGATGCAGTAGGCGTCCTCGCCGACCATCCGCTGCACGCCGCGGATCTGGCCCTCGATCCGCCGCAGACGTCTGATGACGTCTTCCTTCTGTTCACCGTAACCGGCCACGGGCGCTCCTCAGTTGGCGGCGGCCCGGAAGCCGCGCAGACGCAGGCTGTTGCCGACGACGAAGACCGAGGAGAAGGCCATGGCCGCTCCGGCGATCATCGGGTTGAGCAGTCCCGCCGCGGCGAGCGGCAGCGCGCCCACGTTGTACGCGAACGCCCAGAACAGGTTCGAGCGGATGGTGCCGAGGGTCTTGCGGGCGAGCCGGATGGCGTCGGCCGCCGCCCGCAGGTCGCCCCGTACGAGGGTCAGGTCACCGGCCTCGATCGCGGCGTCGGTGCCGGTGCCCATGGCCAGACCCAGGTCGGCCTGGGCGAGCGCGGCCGCGTCGTTGACGCCGTCGCCGACCATGGCGACGCTGCGCCCCTCGGCCTGAAGCCGCTTGACGACGTCGACCTTGTCCTGCGGCATGACCTCGGCGATGACCTCGTCGATGCCGACCTCGGCCGCGACGGACTCCGCGACGGCCTTGTTGTCGCCGGTCAGCAGGATCGGGGTGAGACCCAGGGCGCGCAGCCGCCGGATCGCCTCGGCGCTGGTGTCCTTGACGGCGTCGGCGACCTCCAGCACGGCCCGCGCCTCGCCGTCCCAGGCCACGGCGATGGCGGTACGGCCGGCGGACTCCGCCTCGGCCTTGGCCCGTTCCAGGTGCGCGGGCAGCGCCATCGCCCACTCGGCGAGGAGCTTCTCGCGGCCGACGAGCACCGCGTGCCCGTCGACGACACCCTGTACGCCGAGCCCGGGGACGTTGGCGAAGTCCTCGGGGGTGGGCAGCGCGCCGACCCGGGCGCTCGCACCGGCCGCCACGGCCTGGGCGATCGGGTGCTCGGAGGCGTGCTCCAACGCACCCGCCAGACGCAGGACGTCGTTCTCGGCGACGCCCTGCGCGGTGTGCACCTTGAGCAGGGTCATCCGACCGGTGGTGACGGTGCCGGTCTTGTCCAGCACGATGGTGTCGACCTTGCGGGTGGTCTCCAGCACCTCGGGGCCCTTGATCAGGATGCCGAGCTGCGCGCCGCGGCCGGTGCCGACCATCAGGGCGGTCGGGGTGGCCAGACCCAGGGCGCACGGGCAGGCGATGATCAGTACGGCGACGGCGGCCGTGAAGGCGGCGGCGAGGCCCGAGCCGGTGCCCAGCCAGAAGCCGAGGGTGGCGAGCGCGAGGCCGATGACGATCGGTACGAAGACGGCGGAGATCTTGTCGGCGAGGCGCTGCGCGGCGGCCTTGCCGTTCTGGGCGTCCTCCACCAGTCGGGCCATCCGGGCCAGTTGGGTGTCGGAGCCGATCCGGGTGGCCTCGACGACCAGCCGGCCGCCCGCGTTGAGGGTGGCGCCGGTGACGGAATCCCCCACGGAGACCTCCACCGGGACGGACTCGCCGGTGAGCATGGAGGCGTCCACGGCGGAGGAGCCCTCGACGACGGTGCCGTCGGTGGCGATCTTCTCGCCGGGCCGGACCAGGAAGCGGTCCCCGACCTGGAGGTCGGAGGTGGGCACGGTGACCTCACGGCCCCCGCGCAACACGGTGACCTCCTTGGCGCCCAGTTCCAGCAGCGCCTTCAGAGCGGCGCCGGCCTTGCGCTTGGAACGTGCCTCGAAGTAGCGGCCGGCCAGGATGAAGGCGGTGACTCCGGCCGCCGCCTCCAGGTAGATGTTCCCGGCGCCGTCGGTGCGGGCGATGGTGAACTCGAAGGCGTGGGTCATGCCGGGGGTGCCGGCCGTACCGAAGAACAGGGCCCACAGCGACCAGAGGAACGCGGCCGTGGTGCCCACCGAGATCAGCGTGTCCATGGTGGCCGCGCCGTGCTTGGCGTTGGTCCACGCGGCCCGGTGGAAGGGCCAGGCGGCGTACGTGACGACGGGCGCGGCCAGCGTCAGGGACAGCCACTGCCAGTAGTCGATCTGGAGCGCGGGGACCATGGCCATCGCGATGACGGGGACGGCGAGGACGACGGAGGTGATCAGCCGCTGCCGCAGCGGGCGCAGCTCCTCGGCGCCGTCGTCGTCCTCGCCGTCACCGGAACCCGAGCCGGAGGCGGCGTCCGTACGGGGAGGGGTCGGCTCCTGCGCGGTGTAGCCGGTGGCCTCGACGGTGGCGATCAGGTCCGCGACGGAGATGTCGGCGTCGAAGGTGACCTTGGCCTTCTCGGTGGAGTAGTTGACGGTCGCCTCGACGCCGTCCATGCGGTTGAGCTTCTTCTCGATGCGGGCCGCGCACGAGGCGCAGGTCATGCCGCCGATGGCGAGCTCGACCTGGGCGGCGCCGGGAGTGATGGTGGTCATGAGGGCTGCTCCTCGTTCGAGCGCGGGGTGGGGGCCGGGGCCCGGTGGACGGACCGGATCCCGGCGGCCGAGTGGTTCGGGGTGGGGCGGGGCGTCAGGCGCGGCCGGTCAGCTCGTAGCCGGCGTCGTCGATCGCGGCGGCGACGGCGGTGTCGTCCGGGTCGCCCGCCGTCGTCACCGTGACCAGGCCGCCGTCGACGTCCACGTCCACGGAGAGGACCCCGTCGAGCGCGCCGACCGACGTGGTGATGGCGGTCCGGCAGTGCCCGCAGGTCATGCCGGACACGCGGTAGACGGTCGCGGTGCGGTCGGCGAGGGCCGTGGCGGTGGTGGTCGCTCCGGCGTTCGTGCCGCAGCTGCCGTCGGGGGAGCAGCAGGAAGACATGGATTTCTCCTTGATCGGTTCAGTTGCCCGACCGGATACCCACTGGGGGTATCTGGTCTGTTCCCAGGTATACCCCCCGGTGGTATGGGTCCGCAAGGGATTCCGCGGCTTGACTTGGTACCCCCCAGGGGTATGGTGAGCTCATGAAACCGCTGGACGCGGCCTTACGTCGTACGGGAGAGCAGCCATGAACACCGGAGTGAAGACCGCCGCCTTTGCCGCCGCGCTCGCAGCGGCCTTCGGCGCCGCGTACGGGATCGGGGCGGGCGTGGGACCCGTGGGCTCACCCGTCGAGGTGGAGCACGCGAACCACGCGCAGGCCCCCGCGCCGACCGGCGCGGACGCCGGCCACGGAGGCCACGAGGAAGCCGCGGCCCAGGCCCCGGCGGCCGGTGGCCTCCAGGTGTCCGAGGGCGGCTACGCCCTCAGCCTGGACACCCCGCGGATCGAGGGGGGTCGGGGCGAGCTCCGGTTCTCGGTGAAGGACGCCGAGGGCCGCAAGGTCACCTCGTACAAGACCGAACACGGCAAGGAACTGCACTTCATCGTCGCCTCGCGCGACCTCACCGTGTACCGCCACCTCCACCCGGTACGGGCGGCGGACGGCACCTGGTCGACGCCGGTCGACCTGCTGGCGGCCGGCGGCTACAAGGCCTTCGCCGACTTCACCCCCGCCGGGGAGGGCGCGAAGGGCGTCACCCTCGGCGCCGACCTGGCGGTGCCCGGTGCCTACGCCCCGAACCCGCTGCCGGCCGCGGCGAACACCGCCGACGTGGACGGCTACCAGGTCGCGCTCGCCGGCACCCTCGACCCGGGCAGGGCGGGCGAGCTCAAGCTGACGGTCACCAAGGACGGCAAGCCCGTCACGAACCTGGAACCGTACCTCGGGGCCTACGGCCACCTCGTCGCCCTGCGCGACGGAGACCTCGCCTACCTGCACGTCCACCCCAACGAGGGCGGCCCCGGCCCCGACGTCTCCTTCACGGCGACGGCCCCGAGCACCGGCGCCTACCGGCTCTTCCTGGACTTCCAGCACGAGGGCAAGGTCCGCACCGCCGCCTTCACGGTGAACGCGGGCACGGGTCAGGCCGCCGCCGGCCCGGCCGCCACGCCCGCCCCCGCCCCCGAATCGGGCGCCCCGGAATCCGGCGAGGCGCACGCCCACTGACCCACCCGCACCGCGCCGGCGGGGCACGGGCCGGGGCCGGCGGGGGACTTCGACGCAGGGAAGGGATCGCCGTGCACGGTTACACCGCACACAAGGACGACGTCCTCAAGCGACTGCGCCGCATCGAGGGTCAGGTGCGCGGCCTGCAGCGCATGGTCGAGGAGGACGCCTACTGCATCGACGTGCTCACCCAGGTCGGCGCCGCCACCAAGGCCCTCCAGGCCTTCGGGCTGACCATGCTGGAGGACCACCTCCACTCCTGCGTCGCCACCGCCGTCACCGAAGGCGGCGAGGAGGCCCGCGCCAAGATCGAGGAAGCCTCCCGCGCCATCGCCCGCCTGACCCGTTCCTGACGGCGCAGCGCCCGGGATCCCGTTGACCCCGGGCGCCGCACCACCCGTACGTCCGGCCGAGGCGGGTCAGGCCCTCGTGTGCTGGTTGAGCGTGGCCGCCAGGAGGTGGGAATCGAGCAGGGAGACGTCCGCCGTCCTGTCCGCCCGTGCGTAGCCGGCCAACATCCTCTTGGTCAGGACGAGGGCTTCCGGTGAGCGTCGGACGAGGGGCCCGGTCCAGGAATCGATCACCTTGTCCAACTGGTCGAGCGGGACGCTCCGGTGGAGCAGACCGATCCGGTGGGCCGTCTCGGCGTCGAAGACGTCGCAGGTGAGCATGAGCTCGCGAATCCTGGACGTCCCCACCTCGGAGACCAGGCGTCCCATCGCCCCGCCCCACGCCGGCGGCAGCCCGATGCCGACCTCGGGCATCCGGAAGCGGCTGGTGTCCGCCCCGGCGCGCAGGTCGCAGAAGGAGGCGAGGGCGAGACCCGCGCCGATGACCCGTCCGTGCAACCGGGCGATGGTGACCGCGTGCGTGTTCTCCAACGCCTGGCACAGGCGGTGCGCCCTGTCGGCGATGCGCCGCAGGCCCACCCCCGTCGGATCGGCGGCCAACGCCTCCTGGTACTCGCCGCGGTCGGCACCGAGGCAGAAGTCCGCACCCAGCGAGGACAGCGTCAGGATCCGGACGTCGGGTCTCTCGTGCAGGTCGTCGAGCAGGCCGATGAGGTCGTCGATGACCGCGGTGTCCAACGTGTCGTCCTGCCCCCAGGGATTGAGGCGGACGTGGAGTACGGGGCCGTCCTGCTCGGCGTGTATCGCCTTGGGAGCGGTCCGGACGTGCGTGGGGGTGGGGGTGGGGGTCGAGTCGGTCATGCGATGGCTACGTCCAGGTTCAGCAGGCGCCGGAACGCCACGCGGGGCGCCATCGACGGGGTACGTACGAGGGTGAGGCGGGGAAGGCGCCGAATCAGCTGGTGGAGCAGGGTCTGCGCTTCGAGGCGGGCCAGCGGCGCGCCGAGGCAGTAGTGGATGCCGCCGCTGAACGCGAGGTGGCCGGGCGCGCGTGCGGGGTCGAACCGGTCCGGGTCGCCGTGCCTGGCCGGGTCGCGGTGCGCCGCTCCGACCAAGAGGTGGACCATCTCGTCGCGGCGGATCTCGATGCCCCCCAGCACGGAGTCCTGCGAGGCGACCCTGCTGATCACGTGGGTGGGAGCGTCGTAGCGGAGCGTTTCCTCCACGAACCCGGGTACGAGGTCCGGGTTGTCGGCGATCGTGTCCCAGCGTTCGGGACTCTCGACGAGCCGGAGCGTCATCGACGAGAGGAGGGTCGCCGTGGTCTCCAGTGCGGCCAGCAGGACGAACAACACCAGGTGGTAGACGGCCTCGTCGGCCTTGTCCCGGTCGGACTCGATCGCGTCCCACGTCCGGATCCACCGGGTGACGGGGTCATCGCCGGGGTGCGCGCGCCGATCGCGCACCAGCTCCATGAAGTACGTGCGGAGTTCGGCCGTCGCCGCGTCGGACAACGCCAGTTGGCTGGCCGACGGCAACAACTCCTGGGCGAACACCTGGTCATGGGTCAACTCGCGCAGCCTGGGCCAGTCCGCCTTCGGCAGTCCGAGCCAGTCACCTATGGTGGCCACCGGCAGTTCCTCGCAGACCAGCTCCGAGAAGTCCGCCTCGCCGTCCCGTATTCGCTCCGTGAAGGCGTCGAGGAGCTGATCCGTCGCCCGGCTCACACCGCGACCGATGCGCTCCAGGGCGCCCCGGTCGAACGTGCCCGCCGCCCGGCGCACCCTGGTGTGGTCCGGCGAGTTGAGCGCGACGAGCGTGTGGCTCATCTCGCGCGAGGACGGCGCGTTCCAGCGCGTCCCCGCACCCTGGCGCTCGCGCCATTGCCTGTCGGGCTCCAGCCATTGGCGGCTGCGCAACACCTGGTCGCAGGCGGCGAAGCCCGTCACGACGGTGCCGCCCCAGGGGGCGGGTATCACCTCGCCCCGTGAGAGGAGTTCGGCGTAGAGGGGGAAGGGGTCGGCCTGCCCTCCGGCCGTCCGTAGACGGGAGAAGAGGGAGGCGGACGCCCTACGGTCGTACGAAGTGGCTGTGGCAACGCTCATGATGGCGGCTCCTTTCCGAGAACCAGCCGCCATGCATACCCACATGATCGTTGAAACACCCTTTACCACCGAGTACTCAGGAGGCTGCTTGAATCACACTCAACTCACTCGATCCATTCAACTCGCGGTATTCATTCAACTCGTGTGACTCATTCGCCCCTGGTCCATGCCAGGAAGCGGCTGAACAAGCCGCCCTTGCCCTGCGACGCACCACCGCTGCCGCTGCCGCTGCGCGAGGTCGCGGAGCCGGAGGGCGAGGAGACGGGCGTCGATTGCTGGAGCGGTCGGCCCGCACCCGATGCCCCGGCCGGCTCGGCCGGCTGGGCAACGGGCCTTGGGCTGAAGCGGATCGGGAGGGTGACCAGCGAGCGGCTCCACGGGCTCGGCGCCCAGGTGAGCGTCTTGAACGGGACCCGCATCTCGACGTCGTGAAGCTGGTTCAGCAGCGTCTCCACGGCCGTCACGGTGATCATGAACGCCGGGTCCTTGGCGGGACAGGCGTGCGGTCCCGCGCCGAACGCCAAGTGCGCCTTCGCGCTCAGGTGTTCACGGTGCGCGGTCAGCTTCGGGTCGGTGTTGGCCGCGGCGAACGAGATCAGGACCGGATCATTGGCCCGAACCAACCGGTCGCCGAGCTCGACGTCATGAGTCGGGTAGTGCGCGGCGTAGTTGGCGATCGGCGCGTAGTTCCACAGGGTCTGCGAGACGGCGTCCTCGACCGGGAGGCCGAGCTGCCAGTCCTCACCGAGGTACAGGGCGCTACTGGTGCCGATGGCCGCGGTCAGGGGCGCGGTACCACCGGAGAGCAGGGTGACCAGCTGGTGCAGCACCTCCTCGTCGGTCAGCTGGGCCGGGTGCTCCATCAGACGCGTCGTCAGGTCGGCCGTCGGACGGCGGCGCTTGAGGGCGATCAGCTCGTTGAGCGCCCCGCCGAGCACCTCGTCGGCTCCGGGCTTCCCCTCGAAGATGCCGCTGATACCGGCGATCACGCGGTCGCCGATCTCGGGCGGGCATCCGAACAGGTCGCTGAAGACCAGCAGGGGCAACGGCTGGGCGTACTCGGCCATCAGCTCGGCATGGCCGCGGATGTCGGTACTGAACTGACTGATCAGGTAGTTGGCGGACTGCTGCGTCTGCCGGATGAGCTGGTGCTCGTTGACCGTGGCCAGGGCGTCGGTAACAGCGCGCCGCAGACGCGCGTGTGACGCGCCATCACTGAAGAGCGCGTTGGGCCGGTAGCCCATCATGGGCAGCGCCGGACTGTTGGCCGGGACGCGCCCCTCGTTGAGGGCGTTCCAGCGGCGGGAGTCACGCACGAAGGAGGCCGGGTTCTGCAGGACGTACAGCGCGGCGTCGTAGCTGGTGACGAGCTCGGCCTGGACGTCGGGCGCGATGTCCACGGGCGCGCTGGGGCCGAACGCGCGCAGCTGCGCGTAGTGGCTGTCGGGGTCGGCTCCGAACGAGGGACCGTAGAGCTGGACGTTCCCGTGCGCGGGGCAGCCGGGAGGTATCTCCGTCGAATCAAGTGGCTGTTGCATTCCTGCGCTCCTAGCCGAGTTGGGACATGAGGTGGGTCACGAGGGTGATGAGGGCCTGCGCCGAGGAGTTCTCGTCCCGTACGTCGCACTGCACGACGGGAGTCTCGGCGGTGAGGTTCAGGGCCTCGCGCACCTCGTCGAGCGGGTAGTGCGTGGTGCCCTCGAAATGGTTCACGGCGATGGCGTACGTCAGACCGAAACGCTCGACGAGGTCCAGGACGGGGAACGACTCGTGCAGTCGCTCCGGATCGACCAGGACCAGCGCCCCCAGCGCGCCCCGCGAGAGCTCCTCCCACATCTCCTTGAACCGCTCCTGGCCGGGCGTTCCGAAGAGGTAGAGCACCAGGGTGTCGCTGAGGGTGAGCCGACCGAAGTCCATCGCGACGGTGGTGGTCGTCTTGTCGGGGGTGCCCGACAGGTCATCGAGGCCCACGCTGGCCTCGGTGATCTCCTCCTCGGTCCGCAGGGGCTCGATCTCGGAGAGACTGCCGATACAGGTGGTCTTGCCGACCCCGAAGTGCCCCACTATGAGGATCTTCACCGCGTGGGAGACGTCTGGATCCAAGTACACGCGCTACGCTCCGAATCGATTCTTCAGGCCCTCTAGCACGGCACTGACCAGTTCTCTGTCGACACGTTCGGCGCGCGGTATCGGGGTCCTCGCGAGGATGAGACTGTCCTCCTCCAACTGCGCCAGCAGGATGCGGACGATGCCCAGCGGCAGGTGGGTGTGCCCCGCCACCTCGGCCACGGACAGGAAGCCGTTCGCGACCAGGTCCATGACCTGCCCCGCCTCCGGGGACAGCGTGCGCGCCGCCACCTGGACGTTCTCCACCGCCGTCGCCGTCACGAGCGTCGTGTGCTCGTACTCGTGGTCCGGGGGCAGGGCTCGTCCGTTCGTGATCACGAAGAGGGGGACTAACGGTGACGTCAGTTCCAGCTCTTCATCCTGTTCGGGCAGGTCAGGCATGGCCGGTCCCCTTCCCCCGTGTCCCCGCCGCGGTCAGTCCGGGAACCACCTCGTGCAGGCGCGTGGTGAACTTCTCTATGTCGCAGTCGTGTTCGGCGGCAGCCGCCAGGAACGCGTCGGGACCGGCCGCCATGAGGAAGATCCAGCCGTGCTGGAACTCGATGACCGTCTGACGCCATTGCGCGTCCTCGACGGCCCCGGCGAACTGGGAGGTGACCCGGCTGTAGGCGTGGATGCCCGTCATGGCCGCGGAGATCGTGTCCGCGAGGTCGCGACTCATCCCGGTGGTGGCACCGCGGGGAAGACCGTCCGATCCCAGCAGCACCGCGTGGCGGGCCCCCTCGACCTCGGACACCACCCGGTCGAGCGCGGCCAGGGCGAATCCCGCGTCACGAGGGCCCTGCTGCCGGGGAACGCTTCCCCGCGCACCTCCGGCGTCCTCGGCGCCCACCCTCGGCGGCGAGGTCAGGTTGTTGCCCAGCCTGGCGACGAGCCGGTGCATGCGGAAGGAGATCTGCTGCATGTCCACGTCGGGCGCGGCCGCGGCGGCCAGGTAAGAGCCCTGCCCCGCCCCGATCAGGAAGCTCCACCCGTGCGAGAACTCGATGATGGTCTGGTTCCACTGCCGGTCCTCCTCCGGACCGGCGAAGTGGGCCGTTGCCCGGCTGAGCGACTGCATTCCGGCCATGGCGGCGGAGATGGTACGTACGTCCTTCTCGGCCAGGCCCTCCGTCGCGCCGCGAGGAAGGCCGTCCGCGGACAGCAGGACGGCGTGCCGTGCCAGGGGCACGTTGTGCACGATGTCCTCGAGCATCCACGACAGGTCTGCGGTCATGCGTCTTCGGGCCCTTCGAACGAGGTGGCGTCAAGGTTGCGACCGGAGAGCGTGCCGCGCTGGAAGGCCCCCAGACCGCGCCCGGAAGCACGGCCCGTCTCCTGCGGCGTCCGGGGCGCGGGCGAGGTGCTGTCGGGATCCGGGACGCTCGCGATGGGCGCCTGACGTGCGCCGCGCTTGGGCAGACCGTGCATCGTGCGCGACGGCGCGCTCTGCGGCCGGCTCTCGGGGGCGCGCCGGATGTTGCTGACCGGAGCCTCCTGGGCGGGCGGTATCTCCTCCATGGTCCACAGCTCCTCGGGCAAGAGGACGACGGCCCTGACGCCGCCGTACCGGGAGACTCCGGTGACGTCGACCCTGAAACCGTGCTGACGCGCGATCAGGCCGACGACCGGGAAGCCGAACTTCGGCTGGGTCCCGAGCTGCGACAGACGGGGGGCGATTTCTCCGGAGAGCAGCGCGGTCGCCCGCTGCCGGTCTTCGTCGTTCATGCTGACACCGGCGTCGTCGATGACGATGCACAGGTTGTTCTGGACGCGCTGGAACGTTACTTCAATCGGCGCGTCGTGCTGCGAGAAGCTTGCGGCGTTGTCGAGCAGCTCCGCCACGGCGAGGGCGACGGGCGCGACCGCGGACGCCTTCAGGGCGAGACCGGTCTGCTGCATGATGGCGACCCGGTGGAAGTTGCGGATCTGCCCCTGGGCGCTGCGCACCACGTCGTAGACACTGGCAGGCCGGTTGCGACGACCGAGCGGCGCACCGCACATGACGGCGATGCCCTGAGCCTTGCGCGCCATCTGCGCGTTGGCGTGATTGACGTCCAACAGGTCGCTGAGCACGCCGTGTCCGCCGTACTTGCGCTGGATTCCGTCCAGAAGCGTCGTCTGCTCGGCCGCGAGGCTCTGCAGGAGACTGGCCGCACCCTTGAGGACGGCCTTGGTGTTCTCCTCCGCCGCCTCCTTGGCCGCGTGGAGCGTGGCGTCCTGCTCGTTCCGGAACCGCTGCAACTCGGAGTGCGAGGCGTGCAGGTGACCGTCCATCGTGAGCAGCTGGTGCCTGAGTTCGGCCTCGGTGTGCTCCTTCTTCGCCCCCAGTGCTCTGTTGCGGGCGACGAGTGCAACGACCGCGACAACGGCTATCGCCGCCACCGCAACCAAGCACCACACAAGTGCGTCTCGATTCATGGAAACCTTTCCCGGCGCATGGCATGCGGACGGCTGCAGATACACCTCGCGAGGCCCCGCAACACAGCTGATCGGCGCGGCTCACCCGCCGTGACGCGGAGAACCTGCCGCCGATCGGAAATCAGCATCTGCGTCAAAATGGATCAAGATCACAGATGCCGGGATGCTATCACCCGGTTCTTCGTCCCCTCGACGCCGGTCATGGCACCGCAAACCCCCAACCCGGCTGCTACGAGAGCGGGTTGACGAGGCCTTTCCATCCTGTGCCCACCATCGGCCACCCCACACGTCATCGCTCCGGCAAGCAGTTCTTCACGAGACGGACGACAATCCCTCACATCACCCTGAGGCCTCGTCAACTCAATTCCCGACGGCTCTCATGCGCCATCGACGGTGTGGCGCACGCCACTTCATCGGTCCCGAGCAGCAGAGGGATACGGCCCCCACCACGAGCGACGACACACGTCGCACCCCAATTCCACCGCTGCGCAAACGAAGCACGACCCCGAATGCGCCACGACGCCCGCCCACCGCCACGACGCGAGCCGTAGGTGACGCGGCCAACCCCCTCCGCCGACGCACCCTCCGGCGACGCCGAACTCCCCGCGCTCCGCCCCTCCCAGGTAACCCGCTCCCCCTCGAAGCGGAAGATCCCGTCGACACGTTGCCGCCGACATCCGGGATCAGCGGCAGAGCGCCGAGATGACGTCACCGAAGCCGGGGAACTCCCGGACCTCCACCACCCACCTCGATGCGCCGGCTACAGCCAGTCGCGCTTCTTGAAGATGACGTACAGGCTTACGCAGACCACCGCCATCAGCAGGATCGCGAAGGGGTAGCCGCCCGCCCACTTCAGCTCGGGCATGTCCTCGAAGTTCATGCCGTAGATGGTGCCGACCAGGGTGGGGGCGAAGAGGATGGCTGCCCAGGAGGAGATCTTCTTGATCTCCTCGTTCTGTTCGAAGCCGGCTTCGGCCAGGGCGCGCATTTCGGCGTTTTGCTGTTGGGAGACCAGGGTGGCGTTGACCGTGAGGATTTCGGTGAGGGCCTGGCGGAAGCCGTCTACGCGTTCGCTGGTGTGGGTCACGTGGTCGGCGACGTCGCGGAGGTAGCGCTGGAGTTCCTCGTCCGTGCCGTACTTGGCGAAGCCGGCCATCAGGCCGTGGAGCATGCCGACCAGGGGGCGGGTGGCGCGTTGGAACTCGACCATTTCGCGGGAGAGTTCGTAGATGCGGCGGGAGACCTCGGGGTCGCCGCGGAAGACCTCGGTCTCGATTTCGTCGATGTCGGTCTGGACGCCCGCGACGACCGGCGCGTAGCCGTCGACCACCGCGTCGAGGATCGCGTACAGGGCGGCTTCCGGGCCGAGGGAGAGGAGGGCGGGGTTCTCCTCCATGCGGCGGCGGACGGAGGAGAGGTCGGGGGCGCCGCCGTGGCGGACGGTGATCAGGAAGTCCGGGCCGACGAAGACGTGGAGTTCGCCGAACTCGACCTCCTCCAGGGCGTCCAGGTAGCGGGCCGCGCGCAGGACGACGAACAGGGTGGCGCCGTAGCGCTCCAATTTGGGGCGCTGGTGGGCTTCCAAGGCGTCCTCGACGGCGAGTTCGTGGAGGTTGAACTCGCTCGCCAGGGAATGTAGTTCGGTTTCCGTCGGGCGGTGGAGTCCGATCCAGGCCATGCCGTCGGGCTGGTCGCGCAGTTGCCGGAAGGTGTCGGCGAGGGTGGCGGGGGAGGCGACGCGGAGGCCGTCCCGGTAGACCGCGGAGTCGATCACGCTGCGGTGGTTCGGCGGGACCGGTGTTGCGGGCTCCGGTCCCGCCGAGCCCGTGCCGGGTGCGCCGGGCGGGGGAGTGGTGCCGGGGCCGGACGGGCGGAGCCGGCCCGGGCGCTTCGCGGGCGGGGAGGGGCGGCGGTCTGGTCGCTCCGGCATCGCAGGTCAGCTCCCGGTCGAACGTACGTTTACGGGCCAAGGGCAGGATATAGGGAGGGATCGGTAGGAAGCGGCCAAGGTGGGAGGCGGGAGGCTTGCGGACAGAAGGTGTCCGCAAGCGGCGCTAGCGTGCTGTCATGGCCTCCAGGACGAAGACCCCCGACCAGAGTCCCCAGCTCGGGACCCGTGCGCTGAACCGCGCCACGCTTGCCCGGCAGCTGCTGCTGAGCCGGGCCGAGATGTGCGCGGGGGACGCCGTCGCGCACCTCGTCGGGCTCCAGGCGCAGAACGTCAAGCCCCCCTACTTCCAGCTGCACGCCCGGCTCGCCGGGTTCCGGCCCGCCGAGTTGGCCGGGCTCATGGAGTCCCGCGAGGTGGTCAGGATGGTCACGATGCGCTCCACCATCCACACCCACACCGCGCACGACGCCCTCACGCTGCGGCCCCTCGTCCAGGCCGCCCGGGACCGCGAGGTCGCCTACTTCCGCAAGGGGCTCACGGGCGTGGACCTGGACCGGCTCGCCGAGCGGGCCCGCGCCTTCGTCGAGGCGGAGCCCCGCACCATGGCGGAGATCCGTGAGGAGCTCCTCCTCCAGTGGCCCGCCGCCGACCCGCAGTCCCTGTCCGTCGCGGCCCGCTGTCTGCTGCCTCTGGTCCAGGTCACGCCCCGCGGCGTATGGGGCCGCAGCGGGCAGGTCCGGCTGACCACCGTCGAACAGTGGCTCGGGGCGGACGCTGCCGCGGCGAGGGCGGACGCTTCCGCCGCGAGGGCGGACGCCCGCGCCGCGCAGCCCGTCGACGACGTGGTGCTGCGCTACCTCGGCGCCTTCGGCCCCGCCTCCGTCAAGGACATGCAGACCTGGGCCGGTCTCACCCGACTGCGGGAGGCCTTCGAACGGCTGCGGCCGCGCCTGATCACCTTCCGGGACGAGAACGGCACCGAGCTGTTCGACCTGCCCGACGCGCCCCGCCCCGACCCCGACACACCGGCCCCGCCGCGTTTCCTGCCCGAGTTCGACAACCTGCTGCTGTCCCACGCCGACCGCTCCCGCGTCGTCGCCCCCGAGATCAGGAACCGCACCTGGACGGGCAACCAGGCCCACCGCACCCTCCTCGTCGACGGCTTCCTCGCCGGGCTGTGGCGCCTGGACGACACCCCGGCGACCGGCTCCGGGACCGACGACGCCGGAGCGGACGGCTCCGTGAGGGGCCCCGTCCTCACCGTCGAGCTGTTCGGTACGCAGTCCCCCGCGCGGAAGGAGGAGATCGAGGCCGAGGGGCAGGTGCTGCTCACCGGGATGGCCGGCGGACCCGGCTCCGTGCGCTTCGGGTCAATCCACGGCTGACGCCGCCCTGGTGAACGGGACGCCCGGCGCGGCACGATGCCTGTCATGACGGAGAACAGCGCCACCGACAGCTTCCTCGCCGCACGGGACTTCCTGCTCAGCCACCGCGGGGACTACGACGCCGCCCACACCGGATTCACCTGGCCCCGCCCGGAGCGGTTCAACTGGGCCCTCGACTGGTTCGACCGCATCGCGGTCGGCAACGACGCCGACGCGTTGCGCATCGTGGAGGCGGACGGCACCGGCCTGAGCGTCTCCTTCGAGGACCTGAGCGGCCGCTCCGCGGCGGCCGCGAACTGGCTCCGGGCCCAGGGCGTGGAAGCCGGCGACCGGATCCTGGTCATGCTCGGCAACCAGGTCGAACTGTGGGAGGTGATGCTCGCCGCGATGAAGCTCCGCGCCGTCGTCATCCCCGCGACCCCCCTGCTCGGCCCGGCCGACCTGCGCGACCGGGTGGACCGCGGCGAGATCCGCCACGTCATCGCCCGCGCCGAGGACACCCCCAAGTTCGACGAAGTGGCCGGCACCTACACCCGGATCGCCGCGGGAGAGGAAGTCCCCGTCGGATGGCGGCGGCTGGAGGACATGCGCCGGGCCGACCGGGAGTTCCGTCCGGACGGCGAGACCCTCGCCACCGACCCGCTGATGTTGTACTTCACCTCGGGGACCACCGACCGCCCCAAGCTGGTCGAGCACACGCACGCCTCGTACCCCGTCGGGCACCTGTCGACCATGTACTGGCTCGGGCTGCGCCCCGGCGACGTCCACCTCAACATCGCCTCGCCCGGCTGGGCCAAGCACGCCTGGTCCAACCTCTTCGCGCCCTGGAACGCCGGCGCCACCGTCTTCGTCCACAACTACGCCCGCTTCGACGCGGAACGGCTCATGGCGGAGATGGACCGGGCCGGGGTCACCACCTTCTGCGCCCCGCCCACCGTCTGGCGGATGCTGATCCAGTCCGACCTCACCCGCCTGCGCAAGCCCCCGCGTGAGGTCGTCGCGGCGGGCGAACCGCTCAACCCGGAGGTGATCGAGCGGGTCCGGGAGGCCTGGGGCGTGACCATCCGCGACGGGTTCGGTCAGACGGAGACCACCCTCCAGGTGGGCAACTTCCCCGGCGCCCCCGTCAAGCCCGGCTCCATGGGCCGGCCGGCTCCCGGCTACACGATCGTGCTCCTGGACCCCGCCACCGGTGAGCCGTCGGCCGACGAGGGCGAGCTCTGCGTCGACCTGCGCACCCGCCCCGCCGGGGTGATGACCGGCTACCGCGACGACCCGAGGCGCACCGCCGAGGCCATGGCGGACGGGCTCTACCGCACCGGGGACATCGCCGCGCGCGACGCGGACGGCTACCTGACCTACGTCGGGCGCGCCGACGACGTGTTCAAGGCCTCCGACTACAAGATCAGCCCGTTCGAGCTGGAGAGCGCCCTGCTGGAACACGAGGCCGTCGTCGAGGCGGCCGTCGTCCCGGCCCCGGACGCACTGCGGCTCTCCGTCCCGAAGGCGTACATCACCCTCGCCGCGGGCTGGGAGCCGGACAAGGAGACCGCCCGGGTGCTCTTCGAGCACTCCCGGGCGGTCCTCTCCCCGTACAAGCGGATCCGCCGCATCGAGTTCGCCGAGCTGCCCAAGACGGTGTCCGGCAAGATCCGCCGGGTGGAACTGCGGGAGCTCACCGCGGCCGGCTCCGCGGGGGAGTACGACGAGGCCGACCTGCGCTGAGCGGACGTACGGGGCGGGCCCTGCGGCCCCGGGAGGCGTCCGCGGGCCGGCCCGGGGCGGACAGGACTCAGGCGGGCAGCTGCGCCTCGATCGCGGCGATGACCTCGGGGGCCTCGGGCTCGGTGCGCGGGCGGAAGCGCGCCACGACCTCGCCGGCGGGGGAGATCAGGAACTTCTCGAAGTTCCACTGGATGTCCCCCGCCTCGCCGTCGGCGTCCGGGGTCCGTACCAGCTCCTGGTAGAGCGGGTGCCGGTTCTCGCCGTTGACCTCGGACTTCTCCAGCATCGGGAAGGTCACGCCGAAGCCGGCGGCGCAGAAGGTCTGGATGTCCTCCGCGTTGCCGGGCTCCTGGCCGCCGAACTGGTTGCAGGGCACGCCGATGACGGTGAAGCCCTTCTCCTCGTACTTGAACTGCAGGCGGGCCAGCCCCGAGTACTGGGGGGTGAGCCCGCACTGCGAGGCGGTGTTCACCAGCAGGATCGCCTTGCCCTTGTGGGCCGCGAGGCTGGTCGGCTCGTCGGCCAGGGTGGTCAGCGGGATGTCGTACAGGCTCATCGGGCTCTCCTCGGCAACAACAGGAACAAGAACAACAGCCTCCGAGCCTAGGCCCCCGTCGCGACGAGTGCGTCCGCCGGGTCGTTGACCGGCTGCGGCATGCCGGTGAGGTCCATGACGAACAGCGGTATGCCCAGGTCGTCCGCCCGGCCGCGGGCCTCCTCCGTATAGCCCGCGAGCGAGAAGTAGACGCTGGTCGCGGAGGCCGTCAGGCCGTTCAGCCACACGCACTCCACCGCCCGCAGTCCGGCCGGGGTCGTCGACGGGTCCACCTGCGCGACCACGCCGGGGGCGCGCAGGTCCACCGCCGCCGAGGGGATGGGCAGCCCGTCCGGCCGGCGGACGTCCTGGAAGCCGAGCCACCGCAGGTACAGCGCGGCCGTCGCCACCGCGTCCCGGGCCGTACGGATGGTCACCGGCCGGAACGCGGGCCGCGGCACCGGGGTCCTCCCCGCCGCACCCGCACCCGTACCCGCACCCGCGGTCGGGCCGGGGCGCCCGGAAGCCGGAGCGCCGCCCGGCTCGGCTCCGTCGCCCGCCCCGAGGTCCCGAGGCCCGGACCCGTCCGGGTTCTCCGACCGCCGCTGCCCGGGCGGATCGACCGGAAGCAGCACCACGGTCCCGCACGCTCCGCACCCCACCTCCGGGTGCGGCCACTCGCTGTCCCGCCCGCAGGCCCCGCAGCGCACCGTGACCCAGCTCTGCGACCAGGTGCGGTGCGTGAGCGGGACCGGCGGTGAGGTCAGGTCCAGCGTCGGCGTGACCGGGCTCCCGCAGGCGCAGGGGAAGACCGGGGAGGTGTAGCCGTTCTCGCGCATGCACTCCGGGCAGCGCACCGGTACCGCTTCCGCCATGTGAAAAGGACCCCCTCGTCGCTGTGCGTGGGTCCATGCTCCACCACCCGCGACCGAGGGGGCGTCCCAGCCCGCGGATTCCCGCCGAAACGCGTCGACGCCTCGGTCATTTGTACAACTCACCGAAAGAGATGCGGCTTTTGGTGCGTTCCGGGGTGTCATCCCGCCTTGACGTCCGGGGAGCCGCCGCTTAGCTTGTTCCGTATAGCAGAACAAAACTTCCGGATTACGGAAAAGCCTGACCGTCGGACCCGCAGGAGAACTCGATGCCCCGTATGACAGCCGCCGCCGCTGCAGTGGAGATCCTCAAGCTTGAGGGCGTTTCGCAAGCCTTCGGCGTGCCCGGCGCAGCGATCAACCCGTTCTACCGCGAGCTCAAGAACGTGGGCGGCATCAGCCACACGCTGGCCCGCCACGTCGAGGGCGCCTCGCACATGGCCGAGGGATACACGCGTGCCAAGGCGGGCAACATCGGTGTCTGCATCGGTACGTCCGGCCCCGCCGGCACCGACATGATCACCGGCCTGTACTCGGCGATCGCGGACTCCATCCCGATCCTGTGCATCACCGGTCAGGCTCCGGTCTCGAAGCTCCACAAGGAGGACTTCCAGGCCGTCGACATCGCCTCGATCGCCAAGCCCGTCACCAAGAAGGCCACGACCGTCCTGGAGGCCGCGCAGGTCCCGGGCGTGTTCCAGGAGGCCTTCCACCTGATGCGTTCCGGCCGTCCGGGCCCGGTCCTGATCGACCTCCCCATCGACGTCCAGCTGACCGAGATCGAGTTCGACCCGGAGACCTACGCGCCGCTGCCGGTCTACAAGCCGCAGGCCACCCGCGCCCAGGCCGCCAAGGCCCTGCAGTTCCTGCTGGAGTCGGAGCGTCCGCTGATCGTCGCCGGTGGCGGCATCATCAACGCCGACGCCTCCGACCTGCTGGTCGAGTTCGCCGAGCTGGTCAACGTCCCGGTCATCTCCACCCTGATGGGCTGGGGCACCATCCCGGACGACCACGAGCTGGCCGCCGGCATGGTCGGCGTGCAGACCGCGCACCGCTACGGCAACGCCACGTTCCTGGAGTCGGACTTCGTCTTCGGCATCGGCAACCGCTGGGCCAACCGTCACACCGGTTACAACCTGGACGCCTACACCAAGGGCCGCAAGTTCGTCCACGTCGACATCGAGCCCACCCAGCTCGGCAAGATCTTCGCCCCGGACTTCGGCATCGCCTCCGACGCCAAGGCCGCGCTGGAGCTCTTCATCGAGATCGCCAAGGAGCTCAAGGCCGAGGGCAAGCTGCCGGACTTCTCCGCCTGGACCGCCTCGGCGCAGGACCGCAAGGCGACCCTGCAGCGCCGCACGCACTTCGACAACATCCCCCTGAAGCCGCAGCGCGTCTACGAGGAGATGAACAAGGCGTTCGGTCCCGAGACCCGCTACGTCACCACCATCGGGCTCTCGCAGATCGCCGCCGCGCAGTTCCTGCACGTCTACCGCCCGCGCAACTGGATCAACTGCGGCCAGGCCGGCCCGCTCGGCTGGACCATCCCGGCCGCGATCGGTGCCGCCACCGCCGAGCCGGAGACCCCGATCGTCGCGCTCTCGGGCGACTACGACTTCCAGTTCATGATCGAGGAGCTGGCGGTCGCCGCCCAGCACAAGGTCCCCTACGTCCACGTCCTCGTGAACAACGCCTACCTGGGTCTGATCCGTCAGGCGCAGGGTGGTCTGGGCATCAACTTCGAGGTCAACCTCGAGTTCGAGAACATCAACACCCCCGAGCTGGGTGTCTACGGTGTCGACCACGTCAAGGTCGCCGAGGGCCTGGGCGTCAAGGCCATCCGCGTCACCGACCCGGACAAGCTGGGCGAGGCCTTCGAGGAGGCCAAGAAGCTGGCCCAGGAGTTCCAGGTCCCGGTCGTCGTCGAGGCCATCCTGGAGCGCATCACCAACATCGCGATGAGCAAGACGGTCGACATGAGCGACGTCACCGAGTTCGAAGAGCTGGCGACCGAGCCGGGCCACGCCCCGACCGCGATCAAGGCCCTCAAGGTCTGATCACCCCGCACCACCCGACGGCCCCCGCCCCTCCACCCGGAGGGGCGGGGGCCGTCCGCGTCTCGGAGCCGATCGCCGGTGGCGGGTCGCCGGCCGGCGGTCGCCGAATCGCGGCCGGTGGTGCCGGGGGTCCGTTCGGGGGCCCGGCCGCGCGCGTCGAGCCCCGCGTACGGGGCCCGGGCGGTCGCGGGGGCACACTGGCCGGGCTGCCCCCGCCCCCTCCGGCCCCCACGCCGCCGCTGCCGCGGAGAGACGGCGCCAGGGGCACGGGGAAGGGCAGGTGGCCGAGGTGGTCGAGGCGTCGCAGGCTCCTACGGGTGGACGGGACGGCGGTGGGCCCGCCGAGCCCGGCGGCTACCGGCAGGAGCTGAAACGTACTCTCGGCTCGTTCCAGGTGTTCGCGATCTCGTTCGCGTTCATCTCGGTCGCGGTCGGGATCTTCGCCACCTACGACCAGGTACTGCTGACCTCCGGGCCGGTCGGGATCTGGCTGTGGTTGATCGCGGCCGTGGGGCAGACCCTGGTGGCGCTCGTGGTCGCGCAGTTCGCGGCCCGCATCCCGCTCAGCGGCTCCTCGTACCAATGGGCCTCGCGGCTGGCGAGCCCGCGCACGGGGTGGTGGTTCGGCTGGTTGACCTTCTGCTATCTGGCGATCGCCGTGGTGGCGATGGACAGCGCGCTCGCCTCCCAGGCGTTCATGCCGCTGGCCGGCATCGCGGCGGACGAGGGCACCGCGCGCCTGATCACGGTGGTGGCCCTGTTCGTCCAGGCCCTGGTCGCCATCGCCTCGACGCGCCTGGTCAGCTGGATCAACTCGGTCGCGGTGGGGCTCGAAGTGGTCCTCGTGGTGCTGGTGGCCGTCGCCCTCGTCGTCGCCGTGCTGGTCACGGGCGGCGGTTCGGCCGCCAACCTCACCTCACGGGGCGTCGCCGTGCACGCGGGCGACTACTTCGGGGTCGGCGGCGGGCTGATGCTCGCGATGATCATGGGACTCGCCACCCTCGTCGGGTTCGACTCCGCGGCCAACCTGGCGGAGGAGGCCAAGGACCCCTACCGCAGCGTCCCGCGCGCCATCGTGGGATCGGTCGTGGCGGCCGGGATCCTCGGCATGCTGTTCCTGATCGCGCTCACCTTCGCGATCGAGGACCTCCCGCGGATCAGCGCCGACCCCTCGCCCGTCGCGGCGATCCTGCGCGAGCGCTTCGGTCCGGCGGCGGAGAGCGGGCTGCTGGTCGCGATCTCGTTCGCGTTCTTCGGCGCCGGGGTCGTGGTGATGGTCGCCTGCTCGCGGCTCGTCTACGCGATGTCGCGCGACGGGCGCTTCCCCGCGTACCGCACGATGCGTCGGGTCAACCCCCGCACCCGGACGCCCATCCCGGCGACCCTCCTGATCCTCGCGCTCGGCGTCGTCCTGATGGTCGGGCTGCCGGGGGCCGCGCTGCTGGAACTGATCACCGCGTCGACCATCCTCCCGGCCCTGATCTACGGCGCGACGATCGTCCTCTACCTGGCCGTACGGGGCCGGCTGGCCCGCAAGGAAGGCGCGTTCGGCCTCGGACGCTTCGAGCTGCCCGTCGCGCTCTGCGCGCTGGTGTGGACGCTCGTGGCGCTGTTCGTCCTGGTGGCGCCGGCCGAGGCGCTGGTCTCCGTGGTGATCGTGGCCGGCCTGCTCGTCCTGGGAGGGCTGTTCTTCGCCGGGATGCTGCTCTTCGACCGCGAGTCGCTGCGGAGGCCGCCCGGCGACGACGCGGACGAACACGCACCCGGCGACCGCGCCTGACGGGCCCGCCCGACGAGGCGGCGCTGGACGAGGCCGCGCCCGACGAGGCCGCGGCACCGAGCAGGCCGCGGCACCGAGCAGGCACCGCACCGCACACGACAAAGCGCCGAGTCACGGGACCGTCCGTGACTCGGCGCTCTGGTTTGGTACCGCCCGACGGAGCGAGGCTGGCGCGACAGGACGTTCGCACCGCCGGGCGGAGTGTCGGGGGGAGGTTGTCCTCTTCTTGTAGGAGGGGGCTCTGTGCGTAGCCCCTCGTACAAGGAGGAGGTGGCTGGGACCGTGGCGGGCGGGCGACGAGAACTCCGGCTTCGTCTCCCTCAGGTCAAGAGACGGGCCTCGGAACCCATTACCACCGCACTGGCTCGCACGCTCGCCACGGTCCTCGTCCTGCCCTCACCGCGTACCACCCCTCATCCGGGTCCACGGGTCGGGCTAGCACCCGGGGCCTGACCTCCCGTCAGGCCTCGGGTACAGCTTTCGGGCTCAGGCGTCGCGCAGGGCGCGGACGGCCTCCTCGACGCGCTTGCCGTAGTCGGCGTCGGCGGCGTGGAAGTGAGCCAGGTTCTTCTCGATGACGTCCTCCAGGGTGACCTGGGAGAGACCGCCGGCGATGTTCGCCACCAGACGGCCCTTCTCGGCCTCCGACATCAGCCGGAACAGCTCGCCGGCCTGGAAGAAGTTGTCGTCCTTGGTGTGCGCCGGGGCCTCGTGGGTGCCCGTCCAGCCGGATACGGCCTGCGGGGCGCCCAGCGCGAGACCGGTCTCGGCCGGACCCTGGTACGAGTTGGGCTCGTAGTTCTTGTCCTGGCGCGAGCCGTTGCGCAGCGCCATGACGCCGTCGCGGCCGTAGTTGTCGGCCTTCGCCGCCTTCGGTGCGTTGACCGGCAGCACGGTGTGGTTCACACCGAGGCGGTAGCGCTGGGCGTCGGCGTACGCGAAGAGACGGCCCTGGAGCATCTTGTCCGGCGAGGCGGTGATGCCCGGGACGAAGTTGTTCGGGGAGAACGCGGACTGCTCGACCTCGGCGAAGACGTTGTCCGGGTTGCGGTCGAGGACCAGACGGCCCACGCGCTGCAGCGGGTAGTCGCTGTGCGGCCACACCTTGGTGAGGTCGAACGGGTTGAAGCGGTAGTCCGCGGCCTCGGCGGCGGGCATGATCTGGACGTAGAGGGTCCAGCTCGGGTTCACGCCGCGCTCGATCGCCTGGAGCAGGTCGGTCTGGTGCGAGTTCGCGTCCTTGCCGACGAGCTCGGCGGCCTGGTCGCTGGAGAGGCTGCGGACGCCCTGGTTCGTCTTGAAGTGGTACTTGACGAAGAAGGCCTCACCCTGGGCGTTGGTCCACTGGTAGGTGTGGGAGCCGTAGCCGTTCATGTGGCGGTAGGACGCGGGGATGCCGCGGTCACCCATCAGCCAGGTGATCTGGTGCGTCGCCTCGGGGGCGTGCGCCCAGAAGTCCCAGACGTTGTCCGGCTCCTGCTTGCCCGTGAAGGGGTCGCGCTTCTGGGAGTGGATGAAGTCGGGGAACTTGATCGGGTCCTTGATGAAGAACACCGGGGTGTTGTTGCCGACGAGGTCGTAGTTGCCCTCTTCGGTGTAGAACTTCAGCGCGAAACCGCGGGGGTCGCGGACCGCGTCCGCGCCGCCGAGGGAGTCCGCCACGGTGGAGAACCGCAGGAAGGTCTCGGTCTTCTTGCCGACCGTGTTCAGGAACGCGGCGCTCGTGTACGCGGTGACGTCGTCGGTCACCTCGAAGTGGCCGTACGCGGCGGAACCGCGGGCGTGTACCACGCGCTCCGGGATGCGCTCACGGTTGAAGCGGGCAAGCTTCTCGAGGAGCTGCTGGTCCTGGACCAGGAGCGGGCCACCGACGCCGGCGGTGGCGGAGTTCTGATTGTCGGCGACCGGGGCGCCGGACTCGGTCGTCAGCGTGCGCTTCGACATGGTGACCTTCCGTACGGATAACTGCTGACGGAATCCGTCTTCCGTCATGCGGAACAGCCTAAATTCGGCTGGAACGTGGCGTCAACAGTTTGTTGAACAAAGATTGAGGAGAGGAAATCCGGACGGTGCCGGCGCTTGGGCGCGACAGGACAGGTGTCAGCACCGGCACCATCCGGACACTCGGGGCCCCCGTGAGGGGGGAGCGCGGCCCGGCGAGCGGGCCGCGGCGGGATCAGACCTGGTCGCCGGAGAGGCGCTCGACCGCGCGCAGCAGCGCGGAGTGGTCCAGGCCGCCGTCACCCTGGGCGCGCAGCGAGGCGACCAGCTGGGCGACGACCGCGCCGACCGGAAGGGCCGCACCGACGTTGCGGGCGGCGTCGGTGACGATGCCCATGTCCTTGTGGTGCAGGTCGATCCGGAAACCGGGCTTGAAGTCGCGGTTCAGGAAGTTGTCCTTCTTGCGGGTCAGGACCGTGGAGCCGGCCAGACCACCGTTGAGGACGTCCAGGGCGGCCTGGAGGTTCACGCCCGACTTCTCGAGGAAGACGACGGCCTCGGCGCACGCCTGGATGTTCACCGCGACGATGAGCTGGTTGGCAGCCTTCACCGTCTGGCCGGAGCCGTGCGGACCGCACAGGACGATGGTCTTGCCGAGGGTCTCCAGGACCGGCAGGGCCTCGTCGAAGTCGGCCTGCTCGCCACCCACCATGATCGACAGGACGGCCTCGATGGCACCGGCCTCGCCACCGGACACCGGGGCGTCGATGACGCGGATGCCCTTCTCGGCGGCGTTCTTCGCGAGGTCGATCGAGGTCTGCGGGGTGATCGACGACATGTCGACGATCAGCGCGCCGGACTTCGCGTTCTCCAGGATGCCGTTCTCACCGTAGGAGATGGCCTCGACCTGCGGGGAGGCGGGCACCATCGTGATGATGACGTCGGCGTCCTTGACGGCCTCGGCGATCGAGCCGGCCGCGCTGCCGCCGGCGGCGGCCAGGCGGTCCAGCTTGTCCTGCTCCAGGGTGAAGCCGGTGACCTGGTAACCGGCCTTCAGGAGGTTCTCGGCCATGGGGGAGCCCATGATTCCGAGGCCGATCCAGGCGATCTTGGGGAGGTTGCTCATGATGAGGGTCCTTCTCTTAATGCTTTGTACGAAAAGTGCGGGGGGTGCCTGGCTGATCGCCTGGACTTTGTCCGCCTATCGGGCGGCGCGGGCCTCGGCGGGCAGCCACTCGAAGGACGCGGCGGCGTCGGCCGCCTTGTACTCGAGGCCGACCCAGCCCTCGTATCCAGCCTTCTTCAGCTGGTCCAGGAGCGCCTCGAGAGGCAGCTCGCCGGTGCCGGGGGCACCGCGTCCGGGCTTGTCCGCGATCTGGACGTGACCGGTCTTGGCGGCGTACTTTTCGATGACCTCGGAGAGGTCCTCATCGTTCATCGCCAGGTGGTACAGGTCGAGCAGGAACTTGGCGTTCCCGAGGCCGGTGGCCTCGTTGACCTTGTCCACGACCTCGATGCCGGCCGGCGCGCTCACCAGGGGGTAGAGCGGCGACTCGGGCTTGTTGAGGGTCTCGATCAGGAGGATCGCGCCGACGCGGTCGGCGGCCCGAGCGGCCACCACCAGGTTCTTCAGCGCGAGCTCGTCCTGGACGGCCGGGTCCACGCCTTCGACGCGGTTGCCGTACAGGGCGTTCAGCGCCTTGCAACCCACCGAGGCGGCGAAGTCCGCCGCGACGTTGATGTTGGCGTTGAAGCGGTCCGACTCGTCACCGGGTACCGAAACCGCACCGCGGTCCGGGCCCGGCAGTTGGCCGGCATAGAAGTTCAGGCCCACCAGCTGGGTGCCGGCGTCCTCAAGAGCCTTCTTGAGGGCGTCCAGCTCAGCCTGTGCGGGGGTGGGGGTCTCGATCCAGGGCCACCACAGCTCGACCGCCGTGAAGCCCGCCGCGGCGGCAGCCGCGGGACGCTCCAGGAGCGGGAGTTCCGTGAAGAGGATCGACAGGTTTACATCGAAGCGCTGGTCCGTGTATCCCATGAGGGGTGTGCGCTCCTTCCGTATTGCGGAAGTTATTTTCTGCTTGATGGAAGACTGCATGGGATTCCGCGCCGATGTCAAGTGCGGACTGCCGAAAAATCGTGACTGCGCAGTAGGTTGACCTGCGTGCGATTGAGAGTGGAGTTCACGACCGAGCCCTTCGATCTCGAAGAGGCCCCCGCCCATGCCGTGGCCGCTCGCGAGGTCATCCAGAAGGCCCAGCTGGACGCGGTGGACGTCGGTCCCTTCGGCAACACCGCCGAGGGTGAGGCCGATCAGGTGCTGACCGCCGTGGCCGCGCTGCTGCGCGACTCCCTGGGCGCCGGCGCGACGCGCGTCTCGCTCCAGGTGAACGTGATCAGGGAGGAGACCTCGTGACCGAGCCCCGTGACCACCCCTTCGTCGCCGCGGTCAAGCCCCTGGTCGACGCGATGGGCGGCGAGCTGATGGATCCGGCCCAGGCGCAGCCGGACGACGTGGTCCTCAGCTGGGAGGGTCAGGAGCTGCTGGCGGTGCGACTGCCCCAGCTGTCCGACTCGCTGGACCACATCCTGGCCGCCCTGGAGCGCCGGCACGGCGTACCGTTGGCGCAGCTGGACCGCAAGTCGAAGCAGGACGTGGTGCGGATACTGGAGGCGCGGGGCGCCTTCTCGGTCCGACACGGTGTGGAAACGGTCGCGGGAGCCCTGGGGGTAAGCCGCTTCACCGTCTACAACTACTTGAACAGGGATTCGGCCACTCCCAAAGGGGCCAAGCACAGCCAAGAGTGAGCACCGTGTCACCACACGTGAGGAGCCGCCGCCCAATTCACCCGGGCGGCGGCTTTTGTGTACGGGAAGTTTCAACAAAGTGTTGACGCCGTGTTGTCGAGAGCGTTAGCTATGCGCAGCCCGTCTAAGCAACAACAGGCCACGGAGGCCTACCGTGACTTCGAGTCCGACCCCGGGTCTCACCCGGTTCAACGCCTTGGATGACAGCGAGGCCACGGCCGAACTGCACGAGGTGTGCGCCAGCTCGGCATGGGGCGCCAAGCTCCTCGCCCAGCGCCCCTTCGCCACCGCCGACTCCTTGTTCGCCGCGAACGAATCCGCCATGGCGGAGCTCACCGCGGAGGACCTGGGCGAGGCGATGGGAGGCCACGCGCCGATCGGCCGGCCGAAGCCGGGGGACCCGACCTCCGCCCGCGAGCAGCGTGGCATGGCCGGCGCCTCGGAGGAGCTCAAGAACGAACTCCTCGAACTGAACCTGGCCTACCAGGAGAAGTTCGGCCACGTCTTCCTCATCTGCGCCACCGGTGCGACCGGTGCGTTCATGCGGGACGCGGTCAAGGTCCGGATCGACAACTCGCCGGAGCAGGAGCGGGAAACCGCCCGCGGCGAGCTCGTCAAGATCAACAAGATCCGCCTGACCCGACTCGTAGAAGGAGAGTGACCATGAGCACGGCAACCACCGCCTCGGTGTCCACTCACATCCTGGACACCAGCATCGGCAAGCCCGCCGAGGGCGTCGCCATCTCCCTGTCGGCCCGTACGGGTCTCGACGGCGAGTGGGCGGCCCTGGGCGGATCCGCCACCGATGCGGACGGGCGCTGCAAGGACCTGCCGGCGCTGCCGGAGGGCACCACCCACGTGCGTCTCGACTTCGAGACCGAGACGTACTTCTCCAAGAAGCAAGCCGAGGCGCAGCAGGACGCCCCCCGCGTAAGGGACAGCGGTGCGTTCTTCCCCGAGGTCACCATCACCTTCGCGGTGAACCCGGGCGAGCATTACCACGTACCGCTGCTGCTCAACCCGTTCGGCTACTCCGTTTACCGAGGGAGCTAGCATGGCCACGATTCTGGGCCAGAACCAGTACGGCAAAGCAGAGAACCGCGTCGTCAAGATCACGCGGGACGGCGACACCCACCACATCAAGGACCTGAACGTCTCGGTCGCCCTCTCCGGCGACATGGACGACGTCCACTACTCCGGCTCGAACGCCAACGTCCTGCCGACGGACACCACCAAGAACACGGTGTACGCGTTCGCCAAGGAGTACGGCATCGAGTCCGCCGAGCAGTTCGGCATCCACCTGGCGCGCTGGTTCGTCAACAGCCAGGAGCCGATCCAGAAGGCGCGCATCCGGATCGAGGAGTACTCCTGGTCCCGGATCGCCACCTCGGACGCCAACTCCAAGTTCATCGGCTCCGACGAGGTGAACCACTCCTTCGTCCGCAACGGCGGCGAGACCCGGGTCACCCAGATCACGTACGACGGCAAGAACTGGGAGGTCATCTCCGGCCTCAAGGACCTCGTCGTCATGAACTCCACGAACTCCGAGTTCTGGGGTTACGTGAAGGACAAGTACACGACGCTGAAGGAGGCCTACGACCGGATCCTGGCCACCCAGGTGTCGGCTCGCTGGCGCTTCGCCTGGTCGGACGACGACCAGCGGATGCCCAACTGGGAGAAGTCCTACGCCGAGACCCGCAAGCACATGCTGCAGGCCTTCGCGGAGACCTACTCCCTGTCGCTCCAGCAGACCCTGTACCAGATGGGTTCGCGCATCATCAACCACCGTTCGGAGATCGACGAGGTTCGCTTCTCGCTCCCGAACAAGCACCACTTCCTCGTCGACCTGGAGCCCTTCGGCCTCAAGAACGACAACGAGGTGTACTTCGCCGCCGACCGCCCGTACGGGCTGATCGAGGCGACGGTCCTCCGCGACGGCGTTGACGCCCGTATCCCCGTGGACATGACCAACCTCTAGGGCGCGGCACGCGTGCCCCGGGGCTCCGCAGTGGCCCCGGGGTGCGCGACACCCCCACAACTTCCTGAATCGGCACCCGGACGCAACATATGGGGCGGCAGTACTGTCAGCTGCCAAGGCCCCCGGCTCCGGCACTCAAATCCCCTGGGTTTTGCCGTGCCCGCACCGCCACTGAAAGCACGAGGAAGTCCCATGGCAGCATCGGCAGCCCCTGACAGCGCCGTCGAGCGCATCGTCATCGAGAACTGTGCGATCGCGACGGTCGACGCGAACGACACCGAGTACGCCTCGGGCCACGTCGTCCTCGCCGGCAACAGGATCGAGTTCGTCGGCGCGGGCAAAGCCCCCGCGAACCTCGAAAACGTAGTCCGCCGCATCGACGGCACCGGGCACCTCGTGACTCCCGGTCTGGTCAACACGCACCACCACTTCTACCAGTGGATCACGCGTGGTCTGGCCACCGACCACAACCTCTTCAACTGGCTCGTCGCGCTGTACCCGACGTGGGCGCGCATCGACGAGCAGATGACGTACACGGCCGCGCAGGGCTCCCTCGCCGCGATGGCCAAGGGTGGTGTGACCACCGCGATGGACCACCACTACGTCTTCCCCGCGAACTCCGGCGACCTGTCCGGTTCGATCATCCGCGCCGCGTCCGAGATGGGTGTCCGCTTCACCCTCGCCCGCGGCTCGATGGACCGCAGCGAGAAGGACGGCGGCCTGCCGCCGGACCACGCCGTCGAGACCCTCGAAGGCGCGCTGGCCGACACCGAGGCGACCGTCAAGCGCTACCACGACGCCTCCTTCGACGCGATGACCCAGGTCGCCGTCGCCCCCTGCTCGCCCTTCTCGGTCTCCACCGAGCTGCTGAAGCAGGGCGCCGAGCTGGCCCGCCGGCTGGGTGTGCGCCTGCACACGCACGGCTCCGAGACCGTCGAGGAAGAGCAGTTCTGCAAGGAACTGTTCGGCATGGGCCCGACCGACTACTTCGAGTCGACCGGCTGGCTCGGCGAGGACGTGTGGATGGCGCACAGCGTCCACATGAACGACTCCGACATCGCCGCGTTCGCCCGGACCAAGACCGGTGTCGCGCACTGCCCGTCCTCCAACGCCCGTCTGGCCGCCGGCATCGCCCGCGTCCCGGACATGCTGGCCGCCGGTGTACCGGTCGGCCTCGGCGTGGACGGCACCGCCTCCAACGAGTCAGGTGAGCTCCACACCGAGCTGCGCAACGCGCTGCTGATCAACCGCCTGAACCCGGTCCACCGCGAGCGGGCCCTCAACGCCCGTCAGGCCCTGCGCCTGGGTACCTACGGTGGCGCCCAGGTCCTCGGCCGCGCCGACAACATCGGTTCGCTGGAGGTCGGCAAGTGCGCCGACCTGGTCCTGTGGAACCTGAACACCCTCCTGCACTCCTCGATCGCCGACCCGGTCACCGCGCTGGTCTTCGGTGCGGCGGCCCCGGTGACGGCTTCGTTCGTCAACGGCAAGCAGATCGTCGAGAACAACCGACTGCTCTTCGCCGACGAGGACGCCATCGCGGTGTCCACGCGGGAAGAGGCCCAGCGCCTCGCGCGGATCTCCGCGCAGGCCTGATCCCCCGGAGTCCGGTCGGGGGGGACGGCCCTCGACCGGCGGCGGCGGACCCGAGCGGGGTCCGCGGCAGCCGTTCCCGGGAAGCGCCCGAGGAGAGATCCGAGGGCGCCCCCGGGGGCGGTGACTCGTGACAACCCGCACTGCGGCACAGGTCCCGTGCCACTGCCATGGCACCGCCGACCCCAGCGCGGGGCATGCGTGGAACCGATTTGGGCGAATCGTTTCCGCACCCCTTGGGACAAGCAATCGCAGCGTCACCCACAACTGAAGACAGGCACGACCAGCACGCTTTCGCACCACCTCCATGACACCCACGTCCCTGCCGACGTGTCTAACCGACCGGAGGAAGCCGTGGCCGCAACGCCCAGGTTTCGCAAAGATGCAGTCGTAGTACCGGAGGAGAAGCACCCGGTCGACGAGACCTTGCCTCCGCTGAAGATGTTCACCAGCGGCCTCCAGCACGTGGCCGCCATGTACGCGGGTGTCGTCGCCCCGCCCATGATCGTCGGTCCTGCCGTCGGCCTCTCCGCCACCGAGACCGCCTTCCTGATGGGCGCCTCGCTCTTCACCGCCGGCCTCGCCACCCTCCTCCAGACCCTCGGATTCTGGAAGATCGGCGCCAAACTCCCCTTCGTCAACGGCGTCTCCTTCGCCGGCGTGACCCCGATGATCGCCATCGGCAAGGGGGAGGGGGACAACGCCATCCCCATCATCTTCGGCGCGATCATCGTCGCCGGACTCGTCGGATTCCTCGCCGCCCCCTACTTCGGGAAGCTCGTACGCTTCTTCCCGCCCGTCGTCACCGGCACCGTCATCACCCTGATCGGCGTCTCGCTGCTCCCGGTGGCCTTCAACTGGTCGCAGGGCGGGAACAGCACCGCCCCCGACTACGGCTCGATGCAGAACATAGGCATGGCAGCCCTCACCCTGGCGATCGTCCTGGTGATGCGGAAGTTCCTGCGGGGCTTCCTCCAGCAGATCTCCATCCTGCTCGGTCTGATCGTGGGCACGCTCATCGCGATACCGCTGAACATGACCAACTTCGACGCCATCCGCAACGCGGACATCGTCGGCTTCCCGACCCCCTTCCACTTCGGCGCCCCGCAGTTCCAGGTGGCCGCCATCATCTCGATGTGCATCGTCATGCTGGTCTGCATGACCGAGTCCACCGCCGACATCCTCGCCCTCGGCAAGATCGTCGGCCGGCCGGCGGACGCGAAGACCATCGAGGGCGGCCTGCGCGCCGACACCCTCGGCAGCGCGATCAGCCCGCTGTTCAACGGCTTCATGTGCAGCGCCTTCGCGCAGAACATCGGCCTCGTCGCGATGACCAAGGTCCGCAGCCGGTTCGTGGTAGCCGCCGGTGGCGGCATCCTGATCCTGCTGGGCCTGTGCCCGATGGCCGCCTCCGTCATCGGAGTCGTCCCGCTGCCCGTCCTCGGCGGCGCCGGCATCGTCCTCTTCGGTTCGGTCGCTGCCAGCGGCATCCAGACCCTGGCCGGCGCGGCCATGGAGAAGGGGGAGAACGCCCTCATCGTCGCCGCCTCCATCGGCATCGGCCTGATCCCGATCGCCGCCCCCGGGTTCTACCACGACTTCCCGAAGGACCTCCTGGTGGTCCTCGACTCCGGCATCAGCACCGGCTGCGTGGTGGCGATCCTCCTCAACCTTGCCTTCAACCACCTCGGAACCAGGAAGGACGCAGCCGCCGAACCGGCCGCGGAACCGGCCTTCGTGCACTGACGCCCGGTCACCGACCGGCGTGCGGCGGTGCGTACGTCACCCACTGCGGGTGTGGCGTACGCACCGCCGCACGCCTTTTCGCGCGTCCGCACGCCTTCGCTCGCATCCGCACGCCCCCGGCGCCAGGACGCACCCGCGCGGGTCCCGGGGCCCGTGAGGTCGGGAGGTGCTCGCGGTGCCCCCGGGCCCGGAGTTCCGGGCCCGATCCCGCGTGCGCCGTATACGGCGCGGAAAGACATCGCATGAGCACGCGGTACCCGCACCGGGCCGCGCGCCGCCCGCTCGTCCCCACCCCTCTGAGCAGACAGGTGGCACAGCGATGGCAGATCTTCCGCAGCTCTGGATGCGCGACGAGACCCGCACCACCGAACGACGCGCGCCGCTGACCCCCGAGGACGCCGGACGGCTCGTCCGGCAGGGCGTACGGATCACCGTGGAGGACTCGGCGCACCGGGTCTTCCCCCTCGACGACTACCTCGCGGCCGGCTGCCGCGCGGCCCCGTCCGGGGCCTGGGCCGAGGCCGCGCCGGGGGCCGCGTACGTCCTCGGGTTGAAGGAACTCCCGCCCACGCCCGAGCTCCTGCGCCACCGCCACGTGTACTTCGGGCACGCCTACAAGGGGCAGGCCCAGGCCCCCGAACTGCTCAGGCGCTTCGCGGCGGGCGGCGGAACCCTGCTCGACCTGGAGTACCTCGCCGACGCGCAGGGCCGCAGGCTGGCCGCCTTCGGGTACTGGGCGGGCTACGCGGGGGCCGCCCTCGCCGCGCTGCACGCCCGGGGCCGGCTCGCGACCCCCCTCGTCCCACTGGCCCGCGCGGAACTGGACGCCCGCCTGCGGGCCCCCTCGCCCGACGGCTTACGCGCCCTGGTGATCGGCGCGGGCGGCCGCAGCGGCCGCGGCGCCTGCGACGCCCTCACCACGGCCGGGATGGCGGTCACCCGCTGGGGCCGCGCCGCGACCACCCGGCTGGACCGGGCCGCGCTGCTGGAGCACGACATCCTGGTCAACGCGGTGCTCACGACCCGGGCCGTGCCGCCGTTCCTGACCCCGGCCGATCTGGAGAGCGGCGCCCGCAGGCTCTCGGTCATCGCCGACATCACCTGTGACACCGGATCCGAGCTGCACCTGTTGCCCGTCTACGACCGGCTCACCGACTGGGAGGTCCCGGCCCGCCGCCTGCGGGGCGGGGACCGGCCGCTGGACGTCATCGCCATCGACAACCTGCCCTCCCTGCTGCCGGCCGAGGCCGCCCACGCCTTCTCGGCGGACCTGCTGCCCAAGCTCGCCGACCTGCACACCACCACGGCCGACCCGGACTGGCTCCGCTGCCGCGCCGCCTTCACCACGGCCCTGGCCCGCCTGCCGCGCCAACCGGGCGCGACGCAGGGGCGGTTCGAGGGGGTCCCGACGTAGGACCGTTCGTCGTGCGCCCGGCGGCGAAGTGTGCATCGGTCCGGCCCCGGGCGCGCCGCCCGTCGGATCAGCCCCGCCCGCAGGGGCGGCGTAGGCCCGTATCCGTGCCGCAATATGCCGGTTGACCTGCGGCTTTGCCGTGGGGAGATGCGGGCCGGCGGGGCCCGGCGGAGAATCATCGGTGATGGGGGTCGAGCGGCGACGCGACCACGTACGCCGCTCCTTTGTCGGAAGAAGGAAGGTATCCCCATGGCATCCGGATCCATACGGCGCAGGTGCACCATCGCGTGCGCGTCCTCGCTCCTCCTGTTCGCAGGAGCCGTAGGCACCGCCTCGGCGGCCGTAGCGGCGCCGCCCACGAACACCCGGGCCGCCGCCCCGTCCGCGGCGGACCCGAACAAGATCCTCGACTTGGTGAACCAGGCCCGTACGGCTGCCGGTTGTCCGGCCCTGACGGTCGACCCGGCCGTCACCGCCGCGGCCCAGGAATACGCGAACGACACGACCACCAGCCACACGGGCTCGGACGGTTCCAGCGTTCAGGACCGGCTGAAGAAGGCCGGAGCGACGTACACCGCCTCCGCGGAGAACATCGCCTGGGGCAGCGCGGACGAGCAGAAGCACGTGGACGGCTGGCTCAACAGTGCCGTCCACTCGGGCAACATCAAGAACTGCAACTACACGAAGACCGGCGTCGGAGTTTCGGGCGACAGGATCGTCCAGGTCTTCACCAACTGACGGGCACGACACCTCGCGCATCGGGCGCGGAGAGGGGCCGACCGCAACGTCCGGGACGGGCTGCCACGCATGGTCGTGGCGGCCCGCCCCGTCGTCGTGCGTACGGTCCCGGCTACGGCGCGGGCGTCAGGTACATCCCCGTGTGGTCACCGCCGGCCGTGTTCTTGCAGCTGACGCCGGAGCCCGCCGGCTGGGCGACGGCCAGGGCCAGGCAGCGTCCGGCGGCCAGCTGTCCGAAGTGGTTCGGGTGCATGGACTCCTGGATCAGGCCCTGCGACTCGCTGTTGTCGATCCAGCGCGCCCACTCGCTCGCCTTCGCCGAGGCCGGCGCCGAGGAACTGACCTGCTTGCTGGCCTTCGCACACACCTCGCGGCCCTGCATCATGTCCCGCAGGTCCAGGAACTGCGCGCCCTTCGCGGCGGCCACGGCCTTGAGGCGGCCCGCGATCTGCGGCACGAGGGAGTCCCGCGCCCAGTCGGAGTCCCTGTTCCAGAAGGGGCAGCCGCCGGTGTTGAGGCGGCTCCAGTCGCTCTGGGTGTACCGGTTCTCCGCGCCGCGCGGGATCGGCGACGGGTACGACTGGAGCACGACCCGGTACGAGGAGTCCGCGTACCCGGCGGTGCGCATGACGGCCCGGATCTCGTCGACGGACTTGCCGACGTTCGCCATGACTCCGTCGATCTTCCGGTCGACGCCCGCCTGTTGGTCGTCGTAGCAGTACGAGTTCCAGATGACGAAGTCGAGCGCGCAGTTCTTGATGATGTCGGCGAAGCCCAGGTCGTTGCCGCCGACGGAGAGGACGATGACCTTCACGTCGCGGCTCGCGGCCACCGCCGCGAGCTGATCGGCCTGCGGGGCCTCGCCCTTGAAGGCGACGCCGCCGTTCGAGGCCCGGAAGACGTTCGCCGAAACGGCGCCGGAGCAGGCCAGGTTCACGGCCGTCTCGGCGATGGGGCCGGCACTGAACACCTCGGCCGAGTCCGAACGGTGACAGCCGCCGGCGGTCGCCCCGTACACCTTGGCGGGATCGTAGGAACTGCCGCTGATCCACGCCCGGTCGGTGCCGTTCCTGCTGCCGCTGTTGGTCAGGCTGTTGCCCTTCCAGCGTCCGGCCTCGCCGGAGATGTAGCTGTCGCCCATGGACACCACGGCGGTGGGTCCGGTGCCCGGTGCCGGTCGCGGTCCGGCCGTGGAGGCGCCGGCGCCGACGGTCACCAGTGCCCCGGCGGCGACCGAGAGGGCCACCGCCGCCCTGGCGGCCCGTCGCACCCGGCCTCGGTCCCTGCTCCTGCTGGCGTTGCGGAATCCGATCACTGCGGAACTCCTGCGGTAGGCCACGCCGGAGACGGCAAGAACTCCGGTGTGTGGCTGGGGAAGTGGGGGTACCGCCGGCCGGTGGCTTCGGAAAGGTGACATGCCGACGGTTGTTACCGCTAGGTAGCCGCAGATCACGATGGGGTAACGACCGACCGGTCGTTCGGGACACGGGAATTCCGCTTGTTCGGCCGAACGAGGGGGCCCGGAGGTGGGGTTCGATCCGGACCCGGAAACGGCTCCGCCCCCGTCACCTCGGGGGTGACGGGGGCGGAGCCGGTGATTCGACTGCTGTGCGTGACAGCCGAAGCGATGGTCAGCCGATGAGCTGGTCGTACGCGGGAAGGGTGAGGAAGTCCGCGTAGTCGGCGTCCAGGGAGACCTGCAGGAGCAGGTCGTGGGCCTGCTGCCACTTGCCGGCCGCGAAGGCCTCCTCGCCGACCTCGGCGCGGATGGCGGCCAGTTCCTCGGCGGCGATCTCACGGGTCAGCTCGGCCGTCGCCGTCTTGCCGTTCTCGAAGACCACTCCGGCGTTGATCCACTGCCAGATCTGCGAGCGGGAGATCTCGGCGGTGGCCGCGTCCTCCATGAGGCCGAAGATGCCGACGGCGCCGAGGCCGCGCAGCCACGCCTCGATGTAGCGGGTGCCGACCTGGACCGCGTTGCGCAGGCCGTCGTAGGTCGGCTTCGCGTCCAGGGAGTCGATCGCGATCAGTTCGCCGGGGGCGACCGAGACGTCCTCGCGCAGGCGGTCCTTCTGGTTCGGCTTGTCGCCGAGGACGGCGTCGAAGGAGGCCATCGCGATCGGGACCAGGTCGGGGTGGGCGACCCAGGAGCCGTCGAAACCGTCGCCGGCCTCGCGGTCCTTGTCGGCCTTGACCTTCTCGAAGGCCACCTTGTTCACCTCGGCGTCCTTGCGGGACGGGATGAAGGCCGCCATGCCGCCGATCGCGTGCGCTCCGCGCTTGTGGCAGGTGCGCACCAGCAGTTCGGTGTACGCGCGCATGAAGGGGGCGGTCATCGTCACCGCGTTGCGGTCCGGCAGGACGAACTTCGCCCCGCCGTCGCGGAAGTTCTTCACGATGGAGAACAGGTAGTCCCAGCGGCCCGCGTTCAGGCCGGCCGCGTGGTCCTTGAGCTCGAAGAGGATCTCTTCCATCTCGTAGGCCGCGGTGATGGTCTCGATGAGGACGGTCGCGCGGACCGTGCCCTGCGGGATGCCGACGTAGTCCTGGGCGAAGACGAAGATGTCGTTCCAGAGGCGCGCCTCCAGGTGGGACTCGGTCTTCGGCAGGTAGAAGTACGGGCCCTTGCCGAGGTCGATCAGGCGCTGGGCGTTGTGGAAGAAGTACAGGCCGAAGTCGACGAGCGAACCGGAGGCCGGGCCGCCCTCGAAGCGCAGGTGGCGCTCCTCCAGGTGCCAGCCGCGCGGCCGCATGACGACGGTGGCGAGCTGGTCGGCGGGCTTCAGCGCGTACGCCTTGCCGGTGCGCGGGTCGGTGAAGTCGATGCGGCGCTCGTAGGCGTCGATGAGATTCAGCTGGCCGAGGACGACGTTCTCCCAGGTGGGAGCCGAGGCGTCCTCGAAGTCGGCGAGCCAGACCTTGGCGCCCGAGTTCAGGGCGTTGATGGTCATCTTGCGGTCCGTCGGACCGGTGATCTCCACGCGGCGGTCGTTCAGCGCGGCCGGAGCCGGCGCGACCTTCCAGTCTCCCTCGCGGACCTGTGCGGTGTCCGGGAGGAAGTCGAGGGTGGAGGTCCGGGCGATCTCGGCGCGCCGCTCGCCGCGTCGGGCGAGGAGCTCGGCGCGGCGGGGTGCGAACCGCCGGTGGAGCTCGGCCACGAAGGCGAGGGCCGCTTCGGTGAGGACTTCGTCCTGCCGGGGCAGGGGCTCGGCGTCGACGATGGCCAGCGGGGACGGCGCTGGTGCGGACATATCTGTCACTCCTTCAGCGGCGGTGCCTGGCGGCCGCGGGGGAATGCTCGCGCGAGACGGCACGCAGTGCCGTCGGGTGTGGAGAGTTCCGGAGTACGGTCGCGGGCGCCGTCTGGGGGTTCAGGGCGCTTCTGACCAGTGGATAGTAATTTCCTCATGGTGGAAGTTCAATGGTTTGTTGATGTCGAGATTCTCCGAGTCGACAGATTCCGCATCCTGGTGGCCCTCGGTGCCATCACGGTCACGCCCCGCGCAGGCCGTCCTGCGGCCCGGTCCGGGTCAGACGCGCCAGGTCGGGCGGCGTGTCGATGTCGTAGTCCTCCGCGATGTCCCCGCATTCCACCAGCATGACCTCCTTCGCGTGTTCCCTCAGATGGACGCGCGCACCCCGGTCGCCCGTCGCCGTCCTCACGATGTCCGCCCAACGGTCCGCCCCGAACAGCACCGGATGCCCGCGCTCCCCGTCGTACGCCGCCGCCGCCAGGCTGGTCGGGGAGCGGTACGCCTCCCGGACCCGGGCCACCGCCGCCGCCCCGATCCCGGGCTGGTCCACGAGGGAGACCAGGGCCGCGCCGGCTCCCGCACCGGCCAGGGAGCCGAGGCCGACCCGCAGGGAGGAGCCCATGCCCTCCTCCCAGTCCGGGTTGTCCACCACGACGCAGCCCGTCAGGTCGGCGCGCTCGCGGACCTCGGCCGCCGAGGCCCCGAGCACCACGTGGATCGGGTCGCAGCCGGCCTCGCGCAGCACGCGCACCGCGTTCTCGACGAGCGGGCGGTCCCGGAAGGGCAGCAGGGCCTTGGGCCGTCCGCCGAGCCGGCGTCCGCCGCCCGCGGCCAGGAGCAGGCCCGCGACCGCGGCAGCCCCTTCGGTCGGCGGGGCGGCTACTGCGGCAACGGACGGCTCGGCGTGGTGCCGGGTGAGATCCCCGGTGGGGTCTTCGGTGAGGTGTTCGGCTGCTGACATGGGACCGATTCTCGCCCCTTCCCCGCACGGAGCGAACGCCCCGCCAGGGCGCGGCGTACGGCCGCGAGCGCGGCGCCGATCCGCAGCGGCGCGGCGATCCGGTTCTCGGCGGCGGCCGCGAGGGCCCGCTCGTCACGGTCGGTGAGGGTGGAGGTGTACATGGCGGATGCTCCTTGCCAATCGGGGTCCAATGAGGCGAGTCTGGACCCGGATTGGCCTGGCCGGCAGAGCCAATCGGGGGAGGTTGGCATGGCAAACGGTCGAGTGGTCCAGACGGCGGACAGGACCATCGGCAGTCGGCAACTCGCCGCCCTGCTGCCCGCGGAGGTCACGGCCCGCCCCGGCTACCGGGCCCTCGCCGACGCCGTCCGCACGCTGATCCTCGACGGCCGGATCGCCCTGCACGTGCGCCTTCCCGCCGAACGCGAACTCGCCGAGGCCGTCGGCGCCGCCCGGGCCACCGTCACCGGCGCCTACGACCTGCTCCGCGAGAGCGGCTACGTGCGCAGCCGGCGCGGCTCCGGCACCTGGACCGAACTGCCCGAAGGCCACCGCCCCGTCGGCGCCCACACCCTCGTCGGCGGCGGGATCGGCGGCCGGGCCGACGACGAACCGGGCATCGACCTCGCCATCGCCGCCATGGGAGCCCCCGAAGGCAGCCTCACGGAGGCGTTGGCCTGGGCCGCGCCCCGGCTCCCCGAACTCGCCCGCACCCCCGGCTACCACCCCTTCGGGCTGCCCGACCTGCGCACCGCCGTCGCCGAACGGTTCACCCGGCGCGGGCTGCCCACCCGCCCCGAGCAGATCCTCGTCACCGCCGGCGCCCAGCAGGCCTTCGCCCTGGTCGTCAGCCTGCTCTGCCGGCCCGGGGACCGGGTCGTCACCGAGAACCCCACCTACGCCAACGCCCTCGACGCCCTGCGCCACGCCCGGCTGCGCACCGGCTCCATCGCCGTCTCCGACGCCGGCTGGGACCTGGACATCGCCGAGTCCACGCTGCGCCAGACCGTCCCGCGGCTGGCGTACGTGATCCCCGACTTCCACAACCCCACGGGCGCGCTGATGCCGCCGGAGCAGCGGCTGCGCCTGCTCGCCACGACCCGGGCCACCGGCACCTGGCTGGTGGTCGACGAGACCATCGCCGACATCGCCCTGGACGTACCGGCGCCCGCGCCGCTCGCCTCGCTGGCCCCGCGCGGCGGCGCCGACCACGTGATCACCATCGGCTCGCTCAGCAAGACGCACTGGGGCGGCCTGCGCGTCGGCTGGATCCGGGCCACCGCCAAGATGATCACCGAGCTGACGGCCGTACGGGTCTCCGCCGACATGACCGGCTCCGTACTCGACCAGGTCGTCGCGCTCCCGCTGATGGACGCCCTCGACCGGACCCTGCCCGAACGCCTGGACCAGTTGCGGAGCCGGCGCGGGGCCCTCGTCGCCTCGCTCCAGCGGCACACCCCCGAGTGGTCCTGGCAGCTGCCCCCGGGCGGCCTCTCGCTCTGGGTGGACCTCGGTGAACCAGTCAGTTCCGCGCTCGCGGAGCGGGCGGCGTCCGTCGGCGTGCACATCGGGCGCGGGGCCCGCTTCGGAGTGGACCCGGGCACCTTCGAACACCGGCTGCGGATCCCGTACACCCTGCCCGCGGACCGGCTGGACGAGGGCGTACGGCTCCTCGCGAAGGCCTTCCACGAAGGCGTGCCACTGGCTCCGGCGGTGGAGCGGCCGTACTGGGTGGCGTAGGACCGGCGGTCACCGGCGCGCCCGGAACCAGGCGTTCGCCGCGGGTCGGAACATCAGGGCCACGGCGGTCAGGACGGCCGCGAGGTGAACGGTCCGGCTCGCGCCGAAGACCAGGTCCAGGAAGTCCGCCCGGCCGAGCGCGTCGCCGGGGGAGCCGCCGTCGAGCAGGTATCCGAGCGGCTCGACCACCAACGAGGCGGTCCCGAGCACGCCGAGCCCGACGGCCAGCGCGATCCGGGCCCAGCCGGCGCCCGAGCGCATCCGGAAGGCGACCAGGACGGCGACGGTGAACACGGCGAAGCGGAACACCAGGCCCGCTCCGGCGTCGCCCGGCGTCCGGCCGACCATGAGCGCGGTCTCGAACACCCCGGCCCCCACGGCCGTGAGCCACAGGGCCCAGGCGGTACGGACGACCACGGGCGGACCGGCGGAGCCCGGGGCGCCCGCAGCCGGGGTGCGTGAGCCGGGGACGGCGGTGCTGGAAGCGGAGGGGCGGGATGTGGCGGACACGGGCGCTCGCTCTCGGGCCGGGGACTCGACACCCCGATGCTCCCGCCGCCGGCCGCCCGCGCGCCCGCCTGCCTGCCGGTGTCCCGACAGGGGGGCGGGCCCCACCCCGACCCCCGGCTACGGGGCGCGGCGGATCAGTCTGCGGGAGCCGGCCACCGCGACCGCCGCCGTGCGGGAGTCGACGCCGAGCTTCGCGTAGACGTGCACCAGGTGGGACTTGACGGTGGCCTGGCTGAGGAAGAGCCGCTTGGAGATCTGCTGGTTCGACAGGCCGTCGGCGACCAACTGGAGCACCTCCAGCTCCCGCTTCGTCAACGCTTCCGCCGGCGTCCGCATCCGGTCCATCAGCCGCAGCGCCACCGCCGGGGCCAGCGCCGACTGGCCCGCGGCCGCCGTGCGCACCGCCGCCGCCAACTCCTCCGGCGGGGCGTCCTTGAGCAGGTAGCCCGCTGCGCCCGCCTCCACCGCCGCCAGGATGTCCGCGTCGGTGTCGTAGGTGGTCAGCACCAGCACCCGGGGGCCACCGGCCCGGGCGGTGATCGCCGCCGTGGCCGCCGAGCCGTGCATCCCGGCCCCGAACTGGAGGTCCATCAGGACCACGTCCACCGGCTCCGCCGCCGCCAGTTCCACCGCCCGCTCCGCCGTCGCCGCCTCCGCGACGACCTCGAAGTCCGGTTCGGTGTCCAGGACCGCGCGCAGCCCGGCCCGGACCACGGGGTGGTCGTCGGCGAGCAGCAGCCGGATCGTCATCAGGTCGCCTCCAGGGGCAGGGGCAGGGTGACGGCCACGGCGGTGCCCTGGCCCGGGTCGGACTCGACGGTGAACAGCCCGCCGAGGGTCTCGGCCCGCGCGCGCATCGCCGGCAGGCCGAAGCCGCCCCCGCCCGCGGGGGTCGACGGAGCGGCAGCGGGGTCGAATCCCCGGCCGTCGTCGACGACGTCCAGGGTCACCGAGGTGTCCATGAAGGTCAGGGTGATCTCGGCGCGCCCGGCCCGCGCGTGCCGCACGACGTTGGCCAGCGCCGACTGGGCGATCCGCAGCAGCGCCACCTCGTACGGGGTGGGCAGGACGCGCGGGTCGCCGCTCACGGAGAACCGCACGCGCGGACCGGGGACGCCCGAGCAGAGCCGCTCCAGGGCCCCGGCGAGCGAGCCGTGTTCCAGGTCCGGCGGGGTCAGGGCCCGTACGAACCGTCGTGCCTCGGCGAGGTTCTCCTGCGCGGCTTCCCTGGCCCGGGCGATGTGCTCGGCGGCCGGCGTGGCCGGCGGCAGGGCGCGTTCGGCCGCGCGCAGCAGCAGTTGGATCGACGACAGGCCCTGGGCCAGGGTGTCGTGGATCTCCCGGGCCAGGCGTTCGCGTTCGGCGAGGATGCCCGCGCTCCGCTCGGCGGCGGCCAGCTCGGCCCGGGTGGCCATCAGCTCCTCGATGAGTTCGCGCCGCCGTTCGCTCTCCCGGTAGAGGGCCTGGTAGCCGAGGACCGTGGCGACGGCGACGGCCCCGCCCAACACCGGGCCGAGGAAGGCCCCGGGGGTCACCGCGCCGCTGTGGGCGAGGAACCCGCCGATCGCCGCGCACGCGGTGACGGCGACGGCGGCGACGCCCCAGCGCAGCCGCAGCAGGTGCAGTTCCAGGAAGTACAGGGGGAAGGCGATCCACAGCCCGTCGGGGGAGACCACCAGCAGCGCGGCCCAGGCCGCTCCGACGCAGGCCAGCCAACCGGCCGCGGCGCGTGCGGAGCTCCGCACGACGGGGGCCAGTGCGCCGGCCACGTAGACGGCGGCCAGCAGCGCGCACGCCGCGACCGCCGCCCCGGCGTGCGGGGCGGATCCGGCGACGGCCCGGCCGGCGGCCAGCGCGAGCAGCCCGAAGAGCAGGGCGTGCAGGCACAGCCGCAGGACGCGGGAGACGGGGGTGAGGGGGCGCGGGCGCGGGGAATCGGGCATGACCCGACCAGCGTAAGTCGCCGGCCGCGGGCACCGGTCAACCAAAAGTTCGATGTCAGGAGCCCTCCTTCGATACGAGGATCCCTACTGTGGCGCGATGTCCCGTGCCCACACGGAAGACCAAGGTGGGGGCATGTTCGTCGCATGGAGAGATCTACGGTTCGCCAAGGGCCGGTTCGCCCTCATGGGCTCGGTGGTCCTACTGATCACACTGCTGGTCGGCCTGCTGTCGGGACTCACCTCGGGACTGGCCCGGGAGAACATCTCGGCCATCACGGGGCTGCCCGCGACCCGGCTGGCGTTCGCCGCGCCCGCCGGGGACCAGAAGGTGTCCTTCACCAGCTCGCAGGTGCCCGAGGCGGCGTGGCGGGCCTGGCGCGAGCGGCCGGGGGTGAAGTCGGCGGAGCCGCTCGGGATCCGCACCACCAACGCCGTCTCCGGTGAGCGCACCGCGGCCGTGACCCTCTTCGGCGTCGAGTCGGCGGGCCGCTTGGCCCCGGCCGGGGCCGGCCTCACGCAGGGGCAGGTGGTCCTCAGCCGGAAGGCCGCTGCGGAGCTCGGGGGGCTCACGGCGGGCGGCAGGCTGAAGGCGGGCCCGCTGGAGCTGACGGTGGCCGCCGTCGCCGGCGCGGCCTCCTACAGCCACACCCCGGTGGTGTGGATGGACATCAACGACTGGCAGCGCATCGGGAACCCCGGGACCTCCCTGGAGTCCCTCGCCACCGTGCTGGCCGTCGAGGGCGGCGCGTCGGTGGACTGGGCCGCGGGCGACGAGGCCGCCTCGACCAGCGCCCTCACCGTGGAGGACGCCCTCGAAGCCATAGGGTCCTACCAGGCGGAGAACGGCTCGCTCCAGCTGATGCGCGGCTTCCTCTTCGCCATCTCGGCCCTGGTCATAGGGGCCTTCTTCACGGTGTGGACGATCCAGCGCAGCGGCGACATCGCCGTGCTGAAGGCGCTCGGCGCCTCCACCCCGTACCTGCTGAAGGACGCCCTCGGCCAGGCCGTGGTGATGCTCGCGATCGGCACCGGGGCGGGGACGGCCCTGGCCGTCGGCGCCGGCGCGCTGATCGGCGGGGGTGACGTGCCCTTCGTCCTCGACGCGGCCACCGTGCTGGTCCCGGCGGCGATCATGATCGCGCTGGGCGTGCTGGGCGCCGCCCTGTCCATCCGGCGGATCACCGCCGTCGACCCGCTGACCGCCCTCGGGAGCGCCCGATGACCCTGCTCGTCCACGACGTCACGCTCACCTACCCCGACGGGGACGGCCGGCTCACCGCCCTGGACGCGGTGTCCCTGGAGGTGCCGGCGGGCACCATGACCGCGGTCATCGGGCCGTCCGGCTCGGGCAAGTCCAGCCTGCTGGCCGTCGCCGCCACCCTGGTCACCCCCGACTCCGGTCGGGTCGTCGTCGCGGGCCGCGACACCGCGACGCTCGGCGCCGCCGAGAAGTCGGCCCTGCGCAGGCAGGAGATCGGCATCGTCTTCCAGCAGCCGAACCTGCTGGCTTCGCTGACCGCGCTGGAGCAGCTCCAGGTCATGAGCCACATCTCGGGCCGGCCCGCGCGGCTGCTGCGTCGGCGCGCGGTGGAACTGCTGGAGGCGGTGGGCCTGGCCGACAAGGCGGACAAGCGTCCGCACGAGCTGTCCGGCGGTCAGCGCCAGCGCGTGAACATCGCCCGCGCCCTGATGAACGAGCCGTCCGTGCTGCTCGTCGACGAACCCACCAGCGCCCTGGACCACGAGCGGGGCGCGGCCGTGCTCGACCTGCTGGTCGCCCTCACGCGCGAGCGCTCCACGGCCACGGTGCTGGTCACCCACGACCACGCCCACCTCGAGCGCACCGACCGCACGGCGACGATGGCCGACGGTCGCCTCACCGCGACGGCGCCGTCCCTCCCGGCGGCCTGAGCGCCGTCGCCCGTCCCGCCGACGCACGAAGGCCCCCGCCGCCCCTTCCGAAGAGGGACCGCGGGGGCCTTCGTACGCGGGTGATCAGGCCGGGTTCTGGCTCTGGAGGGCCACCGACAGCTCGGCGGCGACGCCCTGGAGGATCGGGACGAAGGACTCGGCCACGGCCTCGGTGACCCGGCCGGCCGGTCCCGAGATGGAGATCGCGGCGGCGGTCGGCGAGTTCGGCACCGACACGGCCAGGCAGCGGACTCCTATTTCCTGCTCGTTGTCGTCGACCGCGTAGCCGGCCTTGCGGACCCGCTCCAGCGCCTCCAGGAAGCCGTCGGGCGTCGTGATGGTCTTCTCGGTCGCGGCCGGCATCCCGGTGCGGGCGAGCAGGGCGCGGACCTCCTCGGCGGGGGTGTGCGCGAGCAGGGCCTTGCCCACGCCCGTCGAGTGCGGCAGCACCCGGCGGCCGACCTCGGTGAACATGCGCATGGAGTGCTTGGACGGCACCTGTGCGACGTAGACGATCTCGTCGCCGTCGAGGAGGGCCATGTTGGCCGTCTCACCGGTCTCCTCGACCAGACGGGCGAGGTAGGGACGGGCCCAGGTGCCCAACAGGCGCGAGGCGGACTCGCCCAGGCGGATCAGCCGGGGACCGAGGGAGTACCGTCGGTTGGGCTGCTGCCGGACGTAGCCGCACGCCACGAGGGTGCGCATCAGTCGGTGGATGGTGGGCAGCGGCAGACCGCTGGCGGCGGAGAGCTCGCTGAGTCCGACTTCACCGCCGGCATCGGCCATGCGTTCGAGCAGATCGAAGGCGCGCTCAAGGGACTGGACGCCACCGCCGGCGGCGGTGGGCTTGGCGGAAGCGTCGGTGGTGCTGGCGCTGGACGTCGGCACGGCGCGGTCCTTTCGGTGCTGGCAGGCAAGGGAGCAGCCTACCGGTCGGTCGGCGCCTGCCCTAGAGCCGGGCCCTCGCCGTCCCCGCCGGTCAGAGGGGGTTTGTCCTGGTGGTGGACGTCCTCGGGAAGTTACCCGTCCGGTTCCTGGTGGTGGTAGCTACATTCTGGATAGTGAAATCTTAATTCCATCCTGTGGAAACATCCAATTGCGGCCCGAGTGGGTCAGCAGTCCCTCCGGTCGCTCTTGACTGGTTCCGGATCGGGGTGAAGACTCCGTCAACAGAACGTTGAATTTCGCTCTGTGGAAGTAGATGGGGAGGTTCCGGTGGCCGACGCGGCTGTGGAACTGGTACTGCGCTCGACGCGCGTCATCACCCCCGAGGGGACGCGCGCCGCCTCGGTGGCCGTCGCCGACGGGAAGATCACGGCCGTGCTGGCGTACGAGGCCGAGGTACCGGCCGGAGCCCGGCTGGAGGACTTCGGCGACGACGTCCTGCTCCCCGGCCTGGTCGACACCCACGTCCACGTGAACGACCCGGGCCGCACCGAGTGGGAGGGCTTCTGGACGGCCACCCGCGCCGCCGCGGCCGGTGGCATCACCACCATCCTCGACATGCCGCTCAACTCCCTGCCGCCGACCACCACGGTCGACCACCTGCGCGTCAAGCAGGAGGTCGCCCGGACCAAGGCGCACGTGGACATCGGCTTCTGGGGCGGCGCGCTGCCGGACAACGTCAAGGACCTGCGCCCGCTGCACGACGCCGGCGTCTACGGCTTCAAGTGCTTCCTGTCCCCGTCGGGCGTGGACGAGTTCCCCCAGCTCGACCAGGAGCAACTGGCCGCCTCCCTCGCGGAGATCACCGGCTTCGGCGGCCTGATGATCGTGCACGCCGAGGACCCGCACCACCTGGAGTCCGCGCCGCAGAACCCGGGCCCCAGGTACGCCGACTTCCTCGCCTCCCGTCCCAAGGACGCCGAGAACACCGCGATCCAGAACCTGATCGACCAGGCGCGCCGACTGAACGCCCGCGTCCACGTCCTGCACCTGTCCTCCTCCGACGCGCTGCCGCTGATCGCCGCCGCCAAGGCCGAGGGCGTGCAGATCACCGTCGAGTCCTGCCCGCACTTCCTCACCCTCACGGCAGAGGAAGTCCCGGACGGCGCGACCGAGTTCAAGTGCTGCCCGCCCATCCGCGAGTCCGCCAACCAGGACATCCTGTGGGACGCGCTGGCCGACGGCACCATCGACTGCATCGTCTCCGACCACTCGCCCTCCACCGCGGACCTGAAGACCGGCGACTTCGCCACCGCCTGGGGCGGCATCTCCTCCCTCCAGCTGGGCCTTCCGGCGATCTGGACCGAGGCGCGCAAGCGCGGCCGCAGCCTGGAGGACGTCGTCCGCTGGATGTCCGCCGCCCCGGCCGCCCTCGCCGGACTGGCGCAGAAGGGCGCGATCGAGGCCGGCCGCGACGCCGACTTCGCCGTCCTGGCACCCGAAGAGACCTTCACCGTGGACCCCGCGGAACTGCACCACCGCAACCAGGTCACGGCGTACGCGGGCAAGACCCTGCACGGCGTCGTGAAGTCCACCTGGCTGCGCGGCACGCAGATCGCCGACCACGGCACCCCGACCGAGCCCAAGGGCCTCCTCCTCGAAAGGCAGAACTGACAGTGGCGATTGAATCCTTCACCGGCAACGCGAACCCGTACGGGGGCGGCGACCCGTACGCGGACTACCGCACCGCGGACTTCCCGTTCACCCAGTACGCGAACCTCGCCGCCCGTGAGCTGGGCGCCGGTGTCACCTTCGCCAACGACGAGTTCTTCGCCATGCGCGAGAACCTCCTCATCGCCGAGGCCGCGCACTTCGACCCCGAGCACTTCGGCCACAAGGGCAAGGTCATGGACGGCTGGGAGACCCGCCGCAGGCGTGGCGTCTCCGCCACCCAGCCGTGGCCGACCCCCGAGGACCACGACTACGCCCTGGTGCGCCTCGGCGCCCCCGGCGTGATCCGCGGCATCGTCGTCGACACCGCCCACTTCCGCGGCAACATGCCGCAGGCCGTCTCGATCGAGGGCACCAACTGGGAAGGCGCCCTCGCGCCGACCCCGGAGGAGCTGCTCGGCGAGGACGTCAAGTGGACCGTGCTCGTCCCGCGCACCGCGGTCGGCGGCCACGCGGCCAACGGCTACGAGGTCACCGCGGAGCAGCGCTTCACGCACCTGCGCGTCAACCAGCACCCCGACGGCGGCATCGCCCGCCTGCGCGTCCACGGCGAGGTCGTCCCGGACCCGCGCTGGCTGGCCACGCTCGGCACGTTCGACGTCGTCGCCCTGGAGAACGGCGGCTCGGTGGAGGACGCGTCCAACCGCTTCTACTCCCCGCCGACCAACACCATCAACCCGGGCCGCTCCCGCAAGATGGACGACGGCTGGGAGACCGCCCGTCGCCGCGACAACGGCAACGACTGGATCCGCTACCAGCTCGTCGCCGAGTCCGAGATCCGCGCCGTCGAGATCGACACCGCGTACCTCAAGGGCAACTCGGCCGGCTGGGCCTCGCTGTCCGTCAAGACGGGCGAGGAGGGCGAGTGGACGGAGTTCCTGCCGCGCACCCGCCTGCAGCCCGACACCAACCACCGCTTCGTGCTGGACGCCCCGGCGGTCGGCACGCACGTGCGGATCGACATCTTCCCGGACGGCGGCTTCTCCCGCCTGCGTCTGTTCGGCTCGCTGACGGAGACGGGCACGGCCGCGCACGCCGCCCGTCACCAGGAGCTGGGCGGCTGACGCAGCCCCTCCCGACGACTGCCCCGGGGGCCGACACCCCCGGGGCGCGCGCCCTGCCCGAAGGGGCGCACCGCGATGCGGTGCGCCCCTTCGGCGTGCCCGCCGACCCGCCGTCCCCCGTCGTCGGACGCCCTAGGCGGCGTGTCCGCCGTCCACGGAGAACTCACCGCCCGTGACGTACGCGGCGTCCGGCCCGGCCAGGAAGGACACCATGGAGGCGACCTCGTCGGGCGCGCCGAACCGGCCGAGGGCCGTCATCGCCGCCTGCGGCCCGGCGTACGGCCCGTCGGCCGGGTTCATGTCGGTGTCCACCGGGCCGGGGTGCACGAGGTTCGCGGTGATGCCGCGTTCGCCGAGCTCCCGGGCCAGCGCCTTGGTCAGGCCCGTCAAGGAGGCCTTGCTCATCGCGTACAGGGTTCCGCCCGGGCCCGGCACCCGCTGCGTCATGCAGCTGCCGATGGTGATGATCCGGCCGCCGCGCTCCATCCGCCCGACCGCGGCCCGGGAGGTCAGGAAGGCGCCCCTCACGTTGACGTCCAGAACCCGGTCCACGTCCTCCGTGGCCAGGGACTCCAGCGGGCCGAGGACGCCGACGCCCGCGTTGTTGACGACCACGTCGATGCGGCCGAGCGCGCGCACCGTCTCCTCGACGGCCGATCCGGGTCCGTCGGGGCTGCCCGCGTCGGACCGTACGGCCACGCCCCGGCGGCCCAGCGCCTCGATCCTGCCGACGACCTCGGCCGCCGCCCCCGCGTCCCGGGTGTAGGTGATCGCGACGTCCATGCCGTCCCGCGCCAGGCGCAGGGCGGTGGCCGCCCCGATGCCGCGGCTGCCGCCGGTCACCAGAGCCACCGTGTTGACACCGTTCATCGTGTTTCCTCCCGTTCGGGGCTGGTCGGCCCCATAAATCGTTGTGGGTTCAATGAAATGGGAGGCCGAGGTCGGGCGCTGGCGGGAATCGGACGTGGCGTTCACGCGCGCCGCACCGATGAGTTCGGGGCCGACCGGGAGTCTGAACCGGTGCACGGGGTAACCGGAGCGGAACGATCAAAGGAGCGCGGAGCCATGGGCAAACTGACCCTCACCACCTTCCAGAGCCTCGACGGCGTCTACCAGGCCCCCGGTGGCCCGGAGGAGGACACCACCGGCGGCTTCGAGTACGGCGGCTGGGTGGCCCCCTACGCCGACGAGGGCATGGGGGAGTTCATGACCGAGGTCTTCGACCGCGCCGGGGCGTTCCTGCTCGGGCGCAGGACGTACGAGATCTTCGCCGGGTACTGGCCGAGGCAGACCGACCCCACCGACCCGATCGCGGGCCCGCTGAACGCCCTGCCGAAGTACGTGGCCTCCACCACCCTCAAGGAGCCCGCCTGGGCCGGCGCCACCGTCATCGACGGGGAACACCTCCAGGCGGAGGTGGTCCGGGCCAAGGACGCGACGGACGGCGAACTCCAGGTGCACGGCAGCGGGCAGCTCGCGCAGTGGCTGCTCGCGCGAGACCTCGTCGAGGAGCTGAACCTGCTGACCTTCCCGGTGTTCCTGGGCACTGGCCGCCGCCTCTTCTCCACCGGTGGCCTGCCGACGGCCTTCGAGCTGGCGGCCTCCCGCACCACGGGCAGCGGCGTCGCCGTCCACACCTACCGCATCGCGGGGCGCGCCACCTTCGGCACGATCGGCGAATAGCCCGCTCCGACGGGCGCCGGCGAAAGCCCGCTCCGGCGGGCGCAGGAGGGGCGGGGCGGGCGTGGGGGAGGGGCGCGGGAAACAGGGTCGACCGGGAAGATCGACTCGGTTACCGTGGGCCCGCACCCGTGCGAGCCGCCGAAGTCTCCACCCCTTCCCACCGTTGGAGACGCCCCGGTGACCACCCTCGCCGCCCCCGCGCCCGCCCTCGCCCCCCGCCGGGCCTGGCTCGCCGATCTCCCCGTGCTGCTCGTCGCCGTCGTCTGGGGCGGCAGCTACCTCGCCGCCAAGGGCATCACCACCACCCACACCGTGATCGCGGTGCTCGTGCTGCGCTTCGCGCTCGTGCTGCCCGTCCTCGTCATCGCCGGCTGGTCGCGGCTGCGCGCGCTGAGCGCCGCCCAGCTGCGCGGCGCGGGGGCGCTGGGCCTCGTGCTCGGCGGGATCTTCCTGCTGGAGACGTACGGGGTGGTGCACACCTCCGCCACCAATGCCGGGCTGATCATCAGCCTGACGATGATCTTCACCCCGCTCGCCGAGTCGGCCGTCCGTCGCACCGCCCCCTCGCCCGCCTTCCTCGGCGCCGCCGCCGTGTCCGTCGCGGGCGTCGTGCTGCTCACCCAGGGCGCCGGGTTCACCGCCCCCGGCCTCGGTGACCTGTTGATCCTCGGCGCCGCCCTCGCCCGCACCCTGCACGTGCTGCTGATGGCCCGGATCAAGGCCGTCCAGGACGCGGACCCGCTCTCCCTGACGACCGTTCAGCTCGGCAGCGCCGTCCTGGTGTTCGCCGTGCTCGCCACGCTGCCCGGTACGGGCTCGTCCCCGTGGGCGGCCGCGGCGGACTTCGGTGTCGCCCAGTGGGCCGGCCTCGCCTTCCTCTCCGTCTTCTGCACCCTCTTCGCCTTCTTCGTGCAGATGTGGGCCGTACGCCGCACCTCGCCCTCCCGGGTCAGCCTGCTGCTCGGCACCGAGCCCCTCTGGGCGGCAGCGGCGGGCATCGCCATCGGCGGGGAGCACCTCGGCGCCGTCGGTGCGGCGGGCGTCGTGCTCGTACTGGCCGGTACCGCCTGGGGACGTCGCGCCGTGGCCTGAACGATTGTCCGAAAGCAGCTCCTACCCGCTTGATCGTCGGGCCTAGTGTGGCCGTCATGCCCGTTCTCGACATCAGTTCGATCGCCGATGACTTCGACGAAGACCCGTACCCGCACTACGCGCGGATGCGGGAAGAAGGACCCGTCCACCGGGTCAAGGCGACCGACGGCACGGAAATCTGTCTCATCGTCGGGGACGAGGCGGCGCGGCAGGCCTTGGTCCACCCCGCCATCTCGAAGAACTGGCTGACCTCCGGCCGCAGCTACGCCGACCGCGAGACCACCGACGCGAGCGACAACATGCACCGCGCCGACCCGCCGCACCACACCCGGCTGCGCCGGCTGGTGTCCCGACCCTTCACCTCGCGCCGGGTCGAGGAACTTCGACCCCGCGTCCAGGACATCACCGACGGACTGCTCGACGCGATGGCGGCGGACCCCTCCCGCGGCGCGGACCTGGTCACCGCCTTCGCGCACCCGTTGCCGATGACGGTCATCTGCGAACTCCTCGGGGTGCCCGACGCCGACCGCGAGCCGTTCGGAGCCTGGTCCGTCGAGATCGTCTCGCCGAGCGGCCAGGAGGCCGAGGACACCGCCCTGAGGGAGATGACCGCCTACCTCACCGAGCTCACCGAGGCCAAGCGCGCCGCCCCCGGCGAGGACCTGCTCAGCGCCTGGACCCTGAGCCGCGACGACGACGGCGACCGCCTCACCCCGCGCGAACTCGTCGCCATGGCCTTCCTGCTGATGATCGGCGGCTTCGAGACCACCAGCCACCTCATCACCAACGGCGTACGGGCGCTGCTCGCCCACCCCGAGCAGTTGGCGGCCCTGCGCGCCGACTTCGACGGGCTGATCGACGGAGCGGTCGAGGAGATCCTGCGCTACGACGGCCCGGTGGAGAACTCCACCTTCCGGTTCGCCCGCGAGGACCTGGAGATCGGCGGCGCCTTCATCGCGGAGGGCTCGCCGGTCCTGATCTCCCTGGCCGGCGCGGACCGCGACCCGTCCCGCTTCGCGGAGCCCGACGTCTTCGACATCCGCCGCCGGGGCCCGGGGCACATGGCTTTCGGCCACGGCATCCACTTCTGCCTCGGCGCCCCGCTCGCCCGCATGGAGGGCCGCATCGCCCTGCGCGCCCTGCTGGAGCGCTTCCCGGACCTCGCCGAGGTGCCCGGACAGCGCGAATGGATCAGCGGCGCCCTGGTCCGGGGCGTCAAGCAGTACCCGGTGCGCTGGTAGGCGCCGCGCCGTGACCGCCCGCAACCGGGCCCCTTCACAGATCCGGGAGCTCCGCCGGCCGCACCGGCCGGCGCTCCCGGCGGGACAGCTCGCACGCCTCCGCGACCCGGAAGGCGGCGAGCGCCTCCCGGCCGTCGCACGGATTGGGGCCCTCGCCCCGGACCAGCCGGACGAAGGCGTGCATCTCGGCCTCGTACGCCGGGCCGAAGCGTTCCAGGAACCCGCCCCACGGCTTGCTCGCCGCAGGCGGGCCCTGCGGTTCGGTGGAGGCGATCGGCGTTCGGTCGTCCAGCCCGGCGGAAACCTGGTCCCGCTCCCCGGCCAGCTCCATGCGTACGTCGTACCCGGCGCCGTTGCACCGGGTCGCGGAGCTCGTGACGAGCGTCCCGTCGTCCAGGGTCAGCAGGGCCGCGGCGGTGTCGACGTCGCCGCTCTCGCGGAACTGCGGGGGACCCGCGTCGGAACCGGCCGCGTACACCTCGACGACCTCGTGCCCGGTCACCCAGCGGACCATGTCGAAGTCGTGCACCAGGCAGTCCCGGAACAGGCCCCCCGAGGTCGCCAGGTACGGGGCGGCCGGCGGAGCCGGGTCGGACGTCATGGTCCGTACGGTGTGCAGCCGGCCCAGCGCGCCCGAACGGACCAGCTCCCGAGCCGCGCGCAGGCCCGCGTCGAAACGCCGCATGAAGCCCAGCTGGAGAGTCCCGCCGGCGGCCGTCACCTCCCGCAGCACGGTGAGGCTGCGGGCCAGGTCGGGGGCCATCGGCTTCTCGCAGAACACCGGCAGGCCGGCGCGCACCGCCCGCCGCACCAGCTCGGCGTGCCCGTCCGTCGAGCAGGCCACGACCAGGGCGTCCACCCCCCACGTGAAGACCTGATCGACGCTGGGCGCGGCCGTGGCCCCCAGCCGGTCCGCGAGCCGTGCGGCCCGGCCGGGATCGGCGTCGGCGAGCAGCAGCGAGCCGGCGTCCTGGTGGCGGGCCAGAGTGGCCGCGTGGAACGAGCCGATGCGGCCGGTTCCGATGAGCCCGATGCGCATGCACTCAACCTGACCCCGTACGGGGGACCTGTCAATCTGCCCGAGCATGCCCCGATGGCCCTTCATGGTCCACTGTGGCGGATACTGGGCGGCTGGAACCGGAATGACCGATTGATGGCGGACGAGGGAAGGGCGCGGCGACGTGGCTAGGGTTCGGACAGGGGTACGCGTCGTGGGCGCGGTGCTCGCGGTGGTACTGGGAGCCTCCCTCGCGGGCTGCAGCAGCACCGGCGGCAAGCGTGCCGAGGAGCGGGCGAAGGCCGATGCGGGCCGACCGGCCGTGTCCACACCACGCTGGACGTTCGCGATGGTCACCCACGCGGGCGACGGGGACACCTTCTGGGACATCGTGCAGAAGGGCGCCAAGGAGGCCTCGGCGAAGGACAACATCAACTTCGTCTACTCCCACGACGACCAGGCGCAGCAGCAGGCCCAGTTCGTGCAGAACGCCATCGACCAGAAGGTCGACGGCATCATCGTCAGCCTCGCCAAGCCCGACGCCCTCAAGGACGTCATCGGCAAGGCGGTCAAGGCCGGCATCCCGGTGATCACGGTCAACTCCGGATCGGCCCAGTCCGCCGCGTACGGGGCCCTCACCCACATCGGTCAGGACGAGGAGATCGCGGGCGAGGCGGTCGGCGCGGAGCTCACCAAGCGCGGCAAGAAGCGGGCCGTCTGCGTCCTGCACGAGCAGGGCAACGTCGGCCACGAGCAGCGCTGCGCCGGAGCGAAGAAGACCTTCGGCGGGAGTCTGGAGAACCTGTACGTCGAGGGCACCAACATGCCGTCCGTGCAGGCGGCCATCCAGGCGAAGCTCCAGGCGGATCCGTCCGTCGACGCGATCGTCACGCTCGGCGCCCCGTTCGCCCCGACCGCCGTCAAGGCGAAGGACGCGGCGGGCAGCAAGGCCGAGGTCGACACCTTCGACCTCAACGAATCCGTCGCCCGGGACCTGAAGTCCGGCGCCCTCGGCTTCGCCGTGGACCAGCAGCCCTACCTCCAGGGCTACCAGGCCGTGGACCTGCTGTGGCTCTACCGCTACAACGCGGACGTCCTCGGCGGCGGCCGCCCGGTGCTCACCGGGCCGCAGATCGTCACCGGGGCCGAGGCCGCCGAGCTGGAGGAGTACATCAAGCGGGGTACCCGGTGAGCGCCGCGGTACCCACCGCCGACGAGCGCCTGGCCCCGCCCTCCCTGCTGCGCCGCCTCCTCGCCCGCCCCGAGCTGGGCGCGGTCGTCGGCGCGGCCGCCGTCTTCGTCTTCTTCTCCTTCGCGGCCGACAGCTTCCTGCGGGCCTCCAGCCTGAGCACGATCCTGTACTCGGCCTCCACCATCGGGATCATGGCGGTGCCCGTCGCGATGCTCATGATCGGCGGGGAGTTCGACCTCTCCGCCGGTGTCATGGTCACCACGTCGGCCCTGTTCAGCTCGATGTTCAGCTACCAGATGACGGCCAACGTGTGGGTCGGCGTGCTGGTGTCGCTGCTGGTGACGCTGGCCATCGGCTTCTTCAACGGGTTCATGCTGACCCGCACCAAACTGCCGAGCTTCATCATCACGCTCGGCACCTTCCTCATGCTGACCGGCCTGAACCTCGGCTTCACCAAGCTGATCAGCGGTTCGGTCTCCACCAAGAGCATCGCCGACATGGAGGGCTTCTCCTCCGCCCGGGCGCTCTTCGCCTCCCAGTGGAACATCGGTTCCGTCACGCTCAAGGTCACCATCCTGTGGTGGCTGGTCCTGGTCGCCGTCGCCACCTGGATCCTGTTGCGCACCCGCGCCGGCAACTGGATCTTCGCGGTGGGCGGCGGGGCCGACGCGGCCCGCGCGACCGGCGTCCCCGTGGTCAAGACCCGCATCGGCCTCTACATGGGCGTCGCGCTGTGCGCCTGGATCTCCGGGCAGCACATCCTGTTCTCCTTCGACGTCGTCCAGTCGGGCGAAGGCGTCGGCAACGAGTTCCTGTACATCATCGCGGCCGTCATCGGCGGCTGTCTGATGACCGGCGGCTACGGCTCGGCGATCGGGTCGGCCGTGGGTGCCTTCATCTTCGGCATGACCAGCAACGGCATCGTCTACGCCCAGTGGAACCCGGACTGGTTCAAGTTCTTCCTCGGCGGGATGCTGCTGCTGGCCACGCTGCTGAACGCATGGGTGCGCAAGCGGGCGGAGGCGAGCAAGTGAGCACGGAACCCGCGCCCGGCGCGCAGACCGGTACGGCCCTGGTGCGACTGACCGACGTCAGCAAGTACTACGGCAACATCCGCGCCCTCCAGGGCGTCTCCCTGGAGGTCTCGGCCGGCGAGATCACCTGTGTGCTCGGCGACAACGGCGCCGGCAAGTCCACCCTCATCAAGATCATCGCGGGGCTGCACCGGCACGACGCCGGCACCTTCGAGATCGAGGGCGAGGAAACCGTCCTCGCCAACCCCCGAGCGGCCCTCGACCACGGCATCGCCACCGTCTACCAGGACCTGGCCGTCGTCCCGCTGATGCCCGTCTGGCGGAACTTCTTCCTCGGCTCCGAGCCCACCAAGGGACGCGGCCCGCTGCGTCGCCTCGACGTGGACCTGATGCGCCGCACCACCCGCGCCGAGCTGCTGCGCATGGGCATCGACCTGCGCGACGTGGACCAGCCCATCGGCACCCTCTCCGGCGGCGAGCGCCAGTGCGTGGCCATCGCCCGGGCCGTGTACTTCGGCGCGAAGGTCCTCGTCCTGGACGAGCCCACCGCCGCCCTCGGCGTGAAACAGTCCGGTGTCGTCCTCAAGTACGTCGCCGCCGCCCGCGACGCGGGCCTCGGTGTCGTCCTCATCACGCACAACCCGCACCACGCGTACCTGGTGGGGGACCGTTTCGTGCTCCTCAAGCGCGGCACGATGGCCGGTAGCCACACCCGGGACTCGATCACCCTGGACGAGCTGACGCGCCAGATGGCGGGCGGCTCGGAGCTCGACGAGCTGAGCCACGAGCTGGAGCGGGTGGCAGAATCAGGACCGGACGCCGCACCCGGCGCCGCACCGGGCACCACCGCACCATGAGGGACGACACGACTCGATGAGCACGTACCGGGACTTCACGCTCGCCCACCGGGGGGCGGCGCGGGGCACCGTCCTGCGGACCGTCGGGACCCGTGAGCGCAGGTCGCTGCTGACCGCCCCGCGCGTCCCGACCGTCGGCATCGACATCGGCGGCACCAAGGTGATGGCCGGTGTCGTGGACGCCGACGGGGTCATCCTGGAGAAGATCCGCGCCGAGACCCCCGACAAGTCCAAGAGCGCCAAGGTCGTCGAGGACACCATCGTCGAGCTGGTGCTGGACCTGTCCGACCGGCACGACGTCCACGCCGTGGGCATCGGGGCGGCCGGCTGGGTCGACGCCGACCGCTCCCGCGTCCTGTTCGCCCCGCACCTGGCCTGGCGCGACGAGCCGCTGCGCGACGCCCTCCAGTCGCGGCTCGCGGTCCCGGTCATGGTGGACAACGATGCCAACACCGCCGCCTGGGCCGAATGGCGCTTCGGTGCCGGGCGCGGCGAGGACCACCTCGTCATGATCACGCTGGGTACCGGCATCGGCGGCGCGATCCTCGAAGGCGGCCAGGTCAAACGGGGCCGCTACGGAGTCGCCGGCGAGTTCGGCCACATGCAGGTCGTGCCCGGCGGCCACCGCTGCCCCTGCGGCAACCGCGGCTGCTGGGAGCAGTACAGCTCCGGCAACGCCCTGGTCCGCGAAGCCCGCGAGCTGGCCGCCGCCGACTCCCCGGTCGCGTACAACATCATCGCCCGCGTCGGCGGCAACGTCGCGGAGATCACCGGCCCGCTCATCACCGAGCTGGCCCGCGAGGGGGACGCCATGTGCGTCGAACTCCTCCAGGACATCGGCCAGTGGCTCGGCGTCGGCATCGCGAACCTCGCCGCCGCCCTCGACCCCTCCTGCTTCGTCATCGGCGGAGGTGTCAGCGCCGCCGACGACCTGCTCATCGGCCCCGCCCGGGACGCCTTCCGGCGCCACCTCACCGGCCGCGGCTACCGCCCCGAGGCCCGCATCGCCAAGGCCCAGCTCGGCCCGGAGGCCGGCATGGTCGGCGCCGCCGACCTCGCCCGGCTCGTCGCCCGCCGCTTCCGTCGCGCCACCCGCCGCCGCGTCGAGCGCCACGAACGCTACGAGCGCTACGCGCAGCTCGGCCGGCGCACCGCCACCGGCTCCACCGACGCCCCGGACGCCCCGGGCCCCAAGGACACAGGACAGCAGTGACCCCGCCCTCCCTGCCCCGCCAGGCCCCGCCCCCCGGGTCCGGCGACACGCCCGCGCCCACCGTCGAGGACCGCAGACACGTGGTCCGGCGCCGCTGGATCACCGCGATCATCATCCTGCTGCTCGTCGGGGTCCCGGCGGGCTACCTCGCCGTCTCCGCCCAACAGAGTCGCCAGAGCGGCCGCGACAAGGCCGCGAAGGTCGGCGCGGTCAAGGTGCGCGAGGCCTGGCCGTCCAAGGTGCAGCGCAGCATCTACGAGGTGCCCATCCCGCTGATGGCCTCGCTGGTCGGGTACCTGGAGACCAACAACTGGCGCACCAGCCGGCTCTACGTCCAGTTCGGCGTCTCACCCGAGCAGCTCGACGCGTTCCTGACCGACATCGGCACCGACCGGGCGGCGCTCACCCCCGGAGTGTCGATCTCCACGCACGACGCGGGCGTCGCCGGCTGGAGCTGGAGCCCGAAGCACCAGTGGTACGGGGTCACCCTGGACGCGCGGGACCCCCGCCCCACCCGGGACGTCACGGTCGACCTCACCAACCCGTCCAACCCCCGCGTCTACGTCGTCTCCACCACGATCCCGTAGGCCCGGGGCGGGACCACGGGACCCCGGCCGGCCTAGCCTGGGATCATGAAGCTCACCAAGCGGCTGCACTCCTGCGTCCAGTTGGAGAAGGACGGGCGCACGCTCGTCATCGACCCGGGCGCCTTCAGCGAACCCGACGCCGGCCTCGGGGCGGACGCCCTGCTGGTCACGCACGAGCACCCCGACCACTTCGAGGAGGGCCGGCTGCGGGCCGCGCTCGACGCGAACCCGGCCGCCCGGCTGTGGACGCTGCGCGCCGTCGCGCAGCGGCTCGCGCCCGCCTACCCCGGCCGCGTGCACACCGTGGGCCACGGCGACGCCTTCGAGGCCGCGGGGTTCGAGGTGCAGGCGCACGGCGAACTGCACGCGGTGATCCACCCCGACATCCCGCGCGTCACCAACGTCGGCTACCTCGTGGACGGCTCGCTCTTCCACCCCGGCGACGCCCTGACGGTGCCCGGGGTGCCCGTCGAGACGCTGATGATCCCGGTGCACGCCCCCTGGAACAAGATCGCCGAGGTGATCGACTACGTCCGCGAGGTCAAGCCGGGGCGGACCATCGACATCCACGACGCCTACCTCGCCGACATCGCCCGCCCCGTCTACGACACGGCCCTGAACGCCCTGTCCGGCGCCCCCCACGGCCGACTCACCGCCGGGGACCACACCGACCTGTGACTGTCGGTGCGGGGCGGTAGGTTGGGACGCATGCGCATCGCCACGTACAACGTCAACTCGATCACCGCCCGGCTGCCGCGGCTGCTCGCCTGGCTGGAGAGCTCCGGCACGGACGTGCTCTGCATCCAGGAGACCAAGTGCTCGGCGGAGCAGTTCCCGGCCGCCGAGCTGCGCGAGCTGGGCTACGAGTCCGTCGTCAACGCCACCGGCCGGTGGAACGGCGTCGCCCTGCTCTCCAAGGTCGGCCTGGAGGACGTGGTGATGGGCCTGCCGGACGGGCCGGACTACGAGGGCGTGCAGGAGCCCCGCGCGATCTCCGCCACCTGCGGCGGCGTGCGCGTCTGGTCGGTCTACGTGCCCAACGGCCGCGAGGTCGAGCACGACCACTACGGCTACAAGTTGAACTGGTTCGGTGCCCTCACCACCGCCATCGCGCAAGACGCGGCCGGATCGCGCCCGTTCGCGGTGCTGGGCGACTTCAACGTGGCGCCGACCGACGAGGACGTCTACGACCCGGCGGTGTTCGCGGGCCTCACGCACGTCACCCCCGCGGAGCGCGCCGCCCTGGAGGCGCTGCGCGCCGCCGGCCTGTCCGACGTCTTCCCGCGCGCCCTCAAGTACGACCGGCCGTACACCTTCTGGGACTACCGGATGCTCGCCTTCCCCAAGAACCGCGGCATGCGCATCGACCTCGTCTACGGGAACGAGCCCTTCGTGAAGGCCGTCAAGGACGCCTACGTCGACCGCGAGGAGCGCAAGGGCAAGGGCGCCTCCGACCACGCCCCGGTCGTCGTCGACCTGGAGGTCTGAGGACCCGGGCCGGGACGCCGCGAGCCCGGCCCGGGATTTCGCGAGCCCGGCCCGGGTCCTGCGATCCCGGCCGGACAGGCGCGCCCTGTGGCCGGCGGCCGTTCCTGGTGCCACGCTGGACGGCATGCACATCCCTTTCCTGGCCAACTGGCTGAACCGGCACGAAACGGAACAGGGTCCGGGGCTCGCCGTCGCCCTGGCGGACGATCCCGAGGGAATCGCCGAACTGTTCTCGGAGTGCGAGATGCTGCGGGCCCAGGCGAGGGCGGCCGGGCTCGAACTCGACGGGACCCCCGCCTCGTTGGAGGCGCTGGACCAACTGATGCCGCGCTGGCGGCGGGACCCCGAGGCCGTGCCCTGGCTGGGCAACGACGCCGGGTTCTACCTCGGGACGGTGATCGTCCGAACCATCCCGCACGCCGCCTGGCAGGTCTGGCCGAACGGCCTGCCGATGATCCGGCTGGCATCGGGACGCGAGCTGGACGTGATCGGGTCCGGGGTGTCCTGGGCGATGACCGGGTCCCCCGAACTCAGCCAGGCCTACGCCGAGGCCTCCGAAGGCTGACCCCAGCCGCCCGCCGCCCCGGGCCCGTACCGCGACGCACCCGGTGTGCTTTATGTACCTTTTAGGCGTGTCGGGGGGAAGTCGCCTTCGGCGGCTGGATAGTTTGCGCTGACCTCGACACACCGACAAGTGGGCAGGGCAGCGTATGGCCGTCGATCCGTTGATCGAGCTGCGGGACGTCAACAAGCACTACGGGACGTTGCACGTCCTCCAGGACATCAACCTCACCGTCGGCCGCGGGGAGGTGGTGGTGGTCATCGGCCCCTCCGGCTCCGGGAAATCCACCCTCTGCCGGGCGATCAACCGACTGGAGACCATCGAGTCGGGCACGATCACCCTCGACGGCAAGCCGCTCCCCGCCGAGGGCAAGGAACTGGCCGGGCTGCGGGCCGAGGTCGGGATGGTCTTCCAGTCCTTCAACCTCTTCGCCCACAAGACCGTCCTCGCGAACGTCTCGCTCGCGCAGATCAAGGTCAGGAAGCGCAAGAAGGACGAGGCCGACAAGCGCTCCCGGGAACTGCTGGACCGCGTCGGCCTCGCCGACCAGGCCGAGAAGTACCCCGCCCAGCTGTCCGGGGGCCAGCAGCAGCGCGTTGCCATCGCCCGGGCCCTGGCCATGAGCCCCAAGGCCCTGCTCTTCGACGAGCCCACCTCGGCGCTCGATCCGGAGATGATCAACGAGGTGCTGGAGGTCATGCAGCAGCTCGCCGCCGAGGGCATGACGATGGTCGTCGTCACCCACGAGATGGGCTTCGCCCGCTCCGCCGCCAACCGCGTCGTCTTCATGGCCGACGGCAGGATCGTCGAGGACCGCACCCCGGAGGCCTTCTTCACCGCCCCCGAGAGCGAGCGGGCCCGGGACTTCCTCTCCAAGATCCTCAAGCACTGAGGGGCCGCCCGATGAAACACACCCGCGCGCTGGGCGCCCTCCTGCTCGTCCTGCTCCTCGCCGTGGCCGGCTGCGGCAGGCCCGGCAGCCCCCCGGTCAAGGGACCGCAGCCCGAGGACCTCCCCGTCTACAAGGTCGCCACCGGCTTCCAGCTGCCGCAGTCACCCACCTGGGAGAGGGCCAGGAAGCGCGGCCACCTGGTGGTCGGCGTCAAGGAGGACCAGCCGTACATGGGGGAGAAGGACCCCGCGAGCGGCCGATACTCCGGCTTCGACGTCGAGATCGCCAAGATGATGTCGGCCGCCCTCGGCTTCGACCCCAAGACGATCGAGTACAAGACCATCGCCTCCGCCAACCGCGAGACCGCCCTGCAGAACGGCCAGATCGACTACTACGTGGGCACCTACACGATCAACGACAACCGCAAGAAGCAGGTCGGCTTCGCCGGGCCCTACTTCATGGCCGGCCAGTCCCTCCTGGTCCGCAAGGACGAGAAGGACATCAAGGGCCCCGACGACCTGGCGGGCAAGAAGGTCTGCTCGGCCGCCGGCTCCACCCCCTACCAGCGGCTCCAGAAGGAGTACCCCAAGGCCGTCCTCGTCGCCTACGACACCTACTCGGTCTGCGTGGACAACCTGCTGACCTACCAGGTCGACGCCGTCTCCACCGACGACTCCATCCTGCTGGGCTACGCGGCCAAGGTCCCCGAGGAGCTCAAGGTGGTCGGCGACCCCTTCTCCGAGGAGCCGTACGGCATCGGGGTACCGCGCTCGGACAACGCCCTGCGCTTCGCCCTCGACGACGCGCTGGAGGAGAACGAGAAGAACGGCAACTGGAAGAAGGCCTACGAGGCCACCCTCGGCCTCTCCGGCGAGCCCGCCCCGACACCGCCCGCCATCGACCGCTATCCGGCGGGCTGAGGGGAGACCGCACCGCCATGGACGTACTCACCGACAACTTCGCCCTCTACGGAGAGGGCTTCCTCGGCACCGTGGAGCTGACCGTCTACGCCAGCCTCCTGGCCCTGGTCCTGGGCTTCCTGATGGCCTCCTTCCGGGTCGCGCCCGTCGGATCCTTCCGCGTCTTCGGCACGGTCTGGGTGACCGTGCTGCGCAACACCCCCCTCACCCTGCTCTTCTTCGCCGTGCTGCTGGGCCTGCCCCGCTTCGGGATCGTCCTGCCCTTCCAGCTCTTCGCCGTCCTCGCCCTGGGCTGCTACACCTCCGCGTTCATCTGCGAGGTGCTGCGCTCGGGCATCAACACCGTGCCCAAGGGCCAGGGCGAGGCCGCCCGCAGCCTCGGCATGTCCTTCGAGCAGAACCTGGGCTCGGTGATCCTGCCGCAGGCCTTCCGCTCGGTCATCCCGCCGATCGGCTCCACGCTGATCGCCCTCGCCAAGAACTCGGCGATCGCGGGCGCCTTCAGCGTCAACGAGCTGCTGGGCACCTACAAGACCCTCAACGAACTCGGCTACAGCATCATCTGGACCTTCGTCTGGATCGCCGTGGGGTACCTGATCATCACCCTGTCCATCAGCCTGCTCTTCCACGTGCTGGAGAAGCGCTACGGAGTCGCCCGATGACCGCGCACGGGCTGAAAGGGGACCTGGGGTCCTCCGCCCTCTACGACCTGCCCGGCCCACGGGCCCAACGCCGACACCTGTTCTACGGGATCGGCTCCACCGTGCTCATCCTCGCCCTGCTGGCCTGGATCCTCTACCTGCTGTTCGACACCGAGCAGTTCACCGCCGCCAAGTGGAGCCCCTTCACCTACCAGGGGATCCAGGAGCTGCTGCTCAGGGGTCTGTGGAACACCCTCAAGGCCTTCGTCTACGCCTCGGTGCTCTCCCTCCTGCTCGGCGCGGTCCTCGCCTGCGGCCGGCTCTCGGTCCACCGGCCCGCGCGCTGGCTGGCCACGCTGTGCGTGGAGTTCTTCCGGGCCATGCCGGTGCTGGTGATGATCTTCTTCATCTTCGTGGCGCTGAAGGTGCAGCCGCTGCCCGCCCTGGTCGCGGGGCTGACCCTGTACAACGGGTCGGTCCTGGCCGAGGTCTTCCGCACGGGAATCAACTCCGTGGAGAAGGGGCAGCGGGAGGCGGCGTACGCGCTCGGCATGCGCAAGACGCAGGTCATGACGTACGTCCTCGCCCCGCAGGCCGTGCGGGCGATGCTACCGACGATCATCAGCCAGCTCGTGGTGGCACTGAAGGACACCTCGCTGGGCTACCTGATCACCTACGAGGAGTTCCTGCACGCGGGGAAGTTGATCGCCTCCAACCTGGACTACGACCTGCCGTTCATCCCCGTCGTGATGATCATCTCGCCGATCTACATCGGCATGTGCATGTTGCTCTCCTGGTTCGCCACCTGGGTGGCCCGGCGCGAGCGGGGCAACCCCAAGACCGAGGCGGTCGCCGTCCCGGACGCCGGTCCGGGAGGGCTGCTGCCGGGAAGGTAGCGGCGCGCGGGCGCACCCACCGCCCGGCAGCAGCCGTGGATCACTGCTCGCGCAGCGGCACGGAGACCCAGCTCGGATCGGTGCGCGGCGAGGAGAAGGTCAGCTGCGCGCCGGTCGGGTTGTGCTCGATGTAGAGCGGGTCGACGGTGTCCACGACGAGGGCGAGCCGGTGGCCCGCGGGCACGTCGTAGGCGGTGGAGAAGAGCTCCAGGTCCACCCCGAAGGCCTGCCCGGGGGTCTTGCCGTGGAAGGTGTACGGGGCGTTGCTGACCAGCTTGCCGAGGCCGAGCGGGCCGACGTCGTAGAGGTAGGCGACGAAGGTGCCGTCGCCCTTGGTGGGCGTCACGGTGGTGTGGAGGCGGACGGTGCCGCGGATGCGGCGCTCCTCCTCGTAGCGCTGCGATTGCCAGACGGCGGCGAAGGAGCGGGGGAGGAGGGGGATCGAGGCGACCGGGGGCGTCTTCAGGAACTGGTCGAGGAGGTTGGAGAGCATGACGATGCCGCCGTTGGCGCCGGAGTCCACGTTGGCGAAGACGTGCTCGCTGTCGGAGAGGGCGATCCGCTCGGTGCCGCCGGAGCCGACGGACTTCCAGTCGGCGTAGCCCTCGTAGCCGCCGGTGCTGCGGGACTTGATCTGCACCGGGGCCTCGGTGTCCACCCCGTTGCGCTCGCCCTTGAGGTAGCGGTCGAACCAGCGGTGAGCGTTGGTCCAGGTGTCGTTGGGCAGCCCGAGCAGGCCGGTGGCCTCGGCGGTGGCGTGGTCGCCGGGGCGGAACTCCAGGCGCTTGGGGCCGGTGAGCTTCTCGTAGAAGGCGGCGTACTGGTTGGGCGGGAAGATGGTGTCTCCCCAGGCGTTGCCGAGCATGATGGCGGCGCCGTTGGCGTTGATCCGGTCGACCTTCTCGGCGGGTGACCGCTTGCGGCCCCAGTCGATCATCGCCTGCTCCTTGTCCAGCTTGGAGCCGAGGAAGTCGCCGAGGATCTGGCGGAGTTCGGGTCCGGGGCGGCCGGTGATGGCGCCGGCGGCGCCGAGCAGGCCGGCGGCCTGGAGGTGCTGGGTGCGTCCGGAGTAGATGGACTCGATGAGGTCGGCCCAGCCGCTGAGCGCGACCACGGCCTTGATCCGAGGATCGTGCGCGGAGGCCAGCAGGCTGATGCCGGCGCCGTAGGAGACCCCGCCCAGGCCGATGCGTTCGGGATCGGCGGGGGTGGTGGCGAGGGCCCAGTCGATGACGGCGGAGACGTCGGCGACGTCCGCGGGGCCGGCCGTCTCGATCTCTCCGCCGGAGAGCCAGAAGCCGCGCGAGGTGTAACCGACCACGACGTAGCCGGAGTCGGCGAGCTTGCGGGCCTGGGCGATGTATTCGATCTGCGGCATGCCCCAGCTGGTGGGGAGCACGATCAGCGGGTAGGTGCGGCCGGGCGTGGCACCCGCGGGGGTGAAGACGTTGCCCTTGAGGGTGATGCCGCCGGAGCCGGGGATGTCGTGGAAGCGCAGCTCCGGCTGAGCTGCCGCGGCCGGGGCGGGTGCGGCGGCCGACGCCGCCTGGGCCTGGTGGGGGGCCAGGCCCAGGGCGGCGGCGGCGAGCAGGGCCGCCACGGCTGCTGCGGTGGTGGTGCGGACTGGCATCGGTCGCTCCTCACGTGCGCCGGTGTCAAAGTGACCCGACGGTAACGGGAGGGGCTTACCTGGGGTAACCCGTGGGTAAGTTACGTGGTGGTAACAATTGACCAATAGTCAACAGGCCGAAGGGGTGGAAGGAGTCCCTCCGGGTCAACCGTTCTGCGCGCCGCCGCCCAGCGCGCTCTTGGCCTTCCACTCGTCCCAGGACAGGTTCCACTCGCCGTAGCCGTTGCCGAGCTCGGCGTTGCCCTTCGATCCCTTGCCGACGACCTCGAACGGGTCGCCGACCTGCACCTGCCCGTAGAAGGACTTCGCGTTGGCGTCGCTCATGCCCACGCAGCCGGAACTGGTGTTGGCGTTGCCGAAGTTGGCGGTGTTCCACGGGGCGGCGTGCGCGTACATGCCCGACCAGGTCAACCGCATCGAGTAGTCGACCATCTTGTCGTAGCTGTCACCGAGGCCCACCGTCTGGGAGTCCATCCGGATGGTGCCCTCCTTCGCCATCAGCACCATCTTCCCGGACCACGAGGCCTTCTGGCCGCCGGGAGTGCCCGCCGAGACGGGGATCGTGCTGACCACCTGACCGCCCTCGGTCACCGACAGCTTCTTCGTGTCGAGGCTGACCTCGATCCGCCGATCCTTGCCGATCTTGAACTCGGTGTTGTAGTCACGGGCGAACAGCCCGCCGCCCTGCCCGGAGTCCACGCCGTTCAGGTTCATCTCGACCTTCACGTCCGTACCGGACTTCCAGTACTCCTTCGGCCGCCAGTCCACCCGGTCCTTGCCCGAGTAGTCCTTGAACCAGCCCCACGACCCCTCGGTGTTGTCCGAGGCCGTGACCTTCAGCTGCTTCTCCACCTCGGCCTTGTTCTTCACCGGGTTGTCGAAGACGAGCGAGACCGGCATCGCGACACCCACCGTGCTGCCCTTGGGGATGTTGATCGAGACCTTGTTCACCTTGTCCGCGGCCGAGGTCTTGAACTGTGCGTCGGCGCTCTGACTGTCGGTGTTCTGCGCCTCCACCTTGTACTCGGTGCCCGGCGAGGCGTTGCGCTCGGAGGTCCAGCTCTTCCCGTCGGCGGATATCCGCCCGGGCAGCTCCCCGCCCTTGCCGTCCGTCACCTTCACCTGCGCGAGCTTGCCCTCGGCGACGGTCACGGTGACGGGCTCGCCCGCCTTGACCTGGTCTCCCGTCAGGTTCACCGAAACCGCCATGGCCGGCTTCTGCTTCATCTCGCCCTTGCCGCTCGCGCCGGCGTCCGAGCCGCCCCCGCAGGCGGTCAGTGCGGCGGCCAGGAGTGCGGCGGTGGCCGCCGGTGCGGCGTGACGGCTCCGACGGCGCGGCAGTGCGGTACGGCTTGTGCGGCTCAACGAAAACCCCTCCGAAAGTAACGATCGTCCGTAAGCAAGGAGCGAACGGGGCGCCTTCGGGTTGCGCCTTTTGCGGAAAATATCCGGACGATCTCCGTCGACGCGCACCCGGGCCCGCCCACGCCGACCCTCCCCCGCCCGGTCCGGGACCTTCGCCCCGACATCAGGACCGAAAGGCCCTACCGGACGGAGGTTCCCTGCCCCAAGAGCGATGTCAGGGGCATGCCGGACCGGCGGGTACGCTCCAACTTCCGCCCGCCCGACGACGCCCCGTCGGGCGTCACCGACCTGGAGGCCCCGATGACCGCCACCGGAACGAGTCCGGCCGAGGCGCCCGTCGGCGCCGTCGACACGGAGGGCCCCGCGAAGGCCGGCGGCTCGCTCCTGCGCAGCGGCGCCCTGATGGCCGCCGGTTCGATCGTCTCCCGCGCCACCGGATTCGTCCGCTCCGCCGTCGTCGTCGCCGCACTCGGCACCCAATGGCTCGGTGACTCCTACGCCGTCGCCAACACCGTGCCCAACATCCTGTACATGCTGCTCGTCGGCGGCGCCCTCAACGCCGTCTTCGTCCCGGAGCTGGTGCGCGCGGCCAGGGAACACGCGGACGGCGGCGCCGCGTACACCGACCGGCTGCTCACCGCCTGCACCGCGGCCCTCGTCGCGCTCACCGCCGTCGCGGTGGTCGCCGCCCCGGCCATCATCGGCGCGTACACCCCCTACGGCGGCGACCGGTTCGACACCAGCGTCGCCCTCGCCCGGTTCTGCCTCCCGCAGATCCTCTTCTACGGCCTGTTCACCCTGCTCGGCCAAGTACTGAACGCCCGCGGCCGCTTCGGCGCGATGATGTGGACACCGGTCCTCAACAACCTCGTCATCATCGGCGTCTTCGGCCTCTTCCTCGCCCTCTCCCACGACGCCCCCGAAGGCCTCACCGCCTCCGAGACCCGGCTGCTGGGCATCGGCACCACCGCCGGCATCGTCCTCCAGGCACTGGCCCTCATCCCCTCGCTGCGCGCGGCCCGCTTCCGCTGGCGCCCCCGCTTCGACTGGCGCGGCAGCGGCCTCGCCCGCCCCCTGCGCAACGCCGGCTGGCTCGTCCTGCTGGTCCTGACCAACCAGATCGCCTACTGGGTCGTCACCCGCCTGTCCACCACCGCCGGGGACGTCGCGGACCGGGCGGGCCTCGCCGCCGGCGTCGGCTACACCGCCTACAGCAACGCCTACCAGCTGTGGATCGTCCCGCAGGGCATCATCACCGTCTCCCTCGTCACCGCCCTGACCCCCCGCATGGCGGCCGCCGCCGGCGACGGCGACCTCACGGCCGTACGCCGGGACGTCTCGTACGCGCTGCGCACCAGCGCCGCGCTCGTCGTGCCCGCCGCCACCGCCTTCGCCGTCCTCGCCCCCTGGGTGATCGGCAGCGTCTTCGGCCACGGAGCCACCACCCCCGCCGACATCGAGGTCATGGCCGGCATCCTGATCGCCTTCGCCCCCGGCCTGATCGCCTTCTCCGGCCAGTACGTGCTCTCCCGCGCCTTCTACGCCCTCTCCGACACCCGGACCCCGTTCTTCCTGAACCTGGTCATCGCCGGGCTGAACGCCGCCCTGTCGGCCGCCGCGTACTTCCTGCTCCCCACGCGCTGGGCCGTCACCGGCATGGCCGCGGCCACCACCGTCGCCTTCGCGGCGGGCGCCGCCGTCACCGCGTACGCCCTCTCCCGACGGCTCGGCCCGCGCCCGGCGACCCGTACCGCGCCCGCCGGCTCCGCCGTACGGACCCACCTGCGACTGCTCGCCGCCTGCCTGCCCGCCGGCGCCGCCGGGTACGCCGCCGCCCGGGGCGCGGACCGGTTCGGCGACGTCGTCGCCGCCGGCGCGGGAACCGCCACGATCGTGCTCGTCGTCGTTGTCCTCGCCGGGCCGCTGCGCCTGACGGAGATCACCGACCTGCTGAACTCCCTGCGGCGCCGGATCGGCCGTTAGCGGGAGGAACGCCACCGACCTTCTGGGGATACTGACCGGATGCCACGCGTACTGCTGATCGAGGACGACCCTTCCATCCGGGAAGGCGTGGGACTCGGGCTGCGCCGCCGCGGCCACGAGGTGAGCGCGGCGGAGACCGGCGAGGAGGGGCTCGCCCTCATGGCGGGCTTCCACCCCGAACTCGTCCTGCTCGACCTCATGCTGCCCGGCATCAACGGCGTGCAGGTGTGCCGCCGGATCCGCGAGACCAGCGAGGTCCCGATCATCATGCTCACCGCGCGCGGCGACGACTTCGACATCGTCGTCGGCCTCGAGGCCGGGGCCGACGACTACGTCGTCAAACCCGTCCGCACCGAGATCATCGAGGCCCGCATCAAGGCGGTGCTCCGCCGCCTCGGCGACGCCGGCGCCCGCTCCGGCGTCGAGCAGCACGGCGAGCTCGCCGTCGACCGGGCCGGACTGACCGTCGCGAAGAACGGCGAGCGCGTCGCCCTCGCCCCCAGTGAGATCAAACTGCTCCTCCACCTCAGTGCCTCGCCCGAGCAGGTCTTCTCCCGCCGGCAACTGCTCGAGTACGTGTGGGAGCACAGCTACCACGCCGACGCCCGACTGGTGGACGCCTGCGTCCGCCGGCTCCGCAACAAGATCGAGGACCCCGGGGCCGGCCCCCGCTACATACAGACGGTGCGGGGCTTCGGCTACCGCTTCGGACCGCTGTAGCCGGCCGTGCGCGACCTCGCCCCCCTCGGCCTGCGCACCCGCCTCATCGCCGCGTTCCTCCTCGTCGCCGCGATCAGCGCGGTGGGCACCGCGGCCCTCACCTACCAAAGGGCCCGCACGGCGGTCCTCACCCAGAGCCAGGACACCGCCGTCAGCACCCTGCGGGACCAGTTGGAGGGCCAGACCCTCGTGCTGCCGATGGAACAGCAGCAGCTCCAACGCCTCGTCACCGACATCGGCAAACGCGGCAAACCGCACCCCTGGGTGGTGTTCGGCGAGTACGGCACCCTGCGCGCCTCCTCCAACGTCACCCCCGCGACCTCCGCGGTCCTGACCGACCGGCTCCGCCGGCAGGTCGCCGCCAACCCGCACGGCGCCTTCCAACGCGTCGAGGACGGCCGCGGCGAGTCCTACCTCACCATCGGCATGCCCGCCGTCATGGACTCGGGCGACGGCCCCGCCCGACCCACCGGCGTCGTCCTCTACGCCGTCATGCCGCTCGGCGCCGAGGAACAGACCGTCGACGCCATGGTCGAGGCCGCCCGCCAAGGCGCCATCCCAGGCCTCGCCATCGCCGTCATCCCCGCCCTGCTCGCCGCCCGCAGCGTCCTGCGACCCGTACGGGACATGCGGCGCGCCGCCACCCACCTGGGTCGCGGCCGGCTGGACACCCGCATAGAGGTCCGCGGCTCCGACGAACTCGCCGGCCTCGCCCGCACCTTCAACGAGACCGCCCGCGCCCTGGAGGAATCGGTCGCCGAACTCCGCGACGCCGAGGCCCGCGCCCGCCGCTTCGCCTCCGACGTCTCCCACGAACTGCGCACCCCCCTCGCGGGGATGCTCGCCGTCACCGAAGTGCTCGATGAGGACGCCGAACAGCTCGACCCCGACACCGCGAAGGCGCTGCGCCTGATCAGCTCCGAAACCGGGAAACTGGCCGTGCTCGTCGAGGACCTGATGGAGATCTCCCGCTTCGACGCCCGCGCCGCCGAACTCAACCTCGACGACGTCGACGTCGCCGAAGCCGTCGGCAAGACCCTGGAACTGCGCCACTGGGACGACGACCGGGTGACCGCCGATCTCCCCCCGGACATCCGGGCCCGTCTCGACCCGCGCCGCTTCGACGTGATCCTCGCCAACCTCGTCGGCAACGCCCTGCGACACGGCTCCGCACCCGTACGGATCTCCGTGCGCACCCAGCCCCACCCCGCCGGGGAACGCCTGCTGATCGAGGTCAGCGACAGCGGCCCCGGCATCGCCCCCGCGGTACTGCCGCACATCTTCGACCGGTTCTTCAAGGCCGACGTCGCCCGCACCCGCTCCGCCGGCAGCGGCCTCGGCCTCGCCATCACCCTGGAGAACGTCCGCCTCCACGGCGGCACCCTGCGCGCCGCCAACGCCCTCGCGGCCGGAGCGGTGTTCACCGTCGACATGCCCCTGGAGGCCGTCACGTGAACCGCCGCCCGCCCCTTCCCGGCCGCCCGACCGCCGTCGCCCTGGCCCTCACCGGCCCCCTGCTGCTCACGGCCTGCGGGATCGCCCCCACCGGCGTCGTCGAGAGCGGCGCGCCCGCCCGGGTCGCCGTCGCCGCGCCCGCCGGCGGGCCGCTCGCCTTCTTCGTCGGCCCCGACGGGCGGCTGGTGCCCTCGCCGCAACCCCGGACCGCGGACAGCACCCCGCTGAGCGGCGTCCTCGGGCTGCTGCGCGGCCCCGGCCGCACCGAGCACCGGGCCGGGCTCGGCACCCGACTGCCCGCCGTCGAAGGCCCGGACGTCGCCGCCGTGTCCGTCGTCCCCGTCGGCGACGACGGGCTGGACCTGCGCGTCCCCTTCCCGGTCGCCGGCCTGGACGCCGTCGCCCGCGGCCAGCTCGTGTGCAGCGCCGCCTCCGGTCCCGGCTCCGGCTACGAGGTCTTCCTGCACGGCCCCGACACCGCCCTGGACCCCGAACGCTGCCACCCGGACCACTGACCCGTCGCCGCCGGAACCTCCCGCCCCGGGCCCCCTTGCGGACGTCCCGCCCGCCCGCCACCGTGTGGACCATGCAACGCGCCGCCGACGTCCCCGACGTCTTCGACCCCCGCGTCTACGCCGAAGGCGTCCCGCACGAGCGCTACCGGACGCTGCGCGACCGGCACCCCGTCTCCTGGCAGGCCGAGCCCGAGATCCAGGGCTGGCCCGCCGGCCCCGGCTTCTGGGCCGTCACCCGGCACGCCGACGTCGTCCGCGTGCTGCGCGACCACGCCACGTACTCTTCCTGGGCCGGCGCCACCCAGATCCGCGACCCCGACCCGGCCGACCTGCCGTTCCTGCGGAGCACCATGCTCAACCAGGATCCCCCCGGGCACGGCCGGCTGCGCCGCCTCGTCGCCCGTGCCTTCACCCCCGCCCGCGTCGACGCCTTCACCGACCGGGCCCGCGACCGGGCCCGTACGCTCCTCGCCGCCGCCCGGGACCGCGCCGAGGACGGCAGCACCGACCTGGTGGCCGCCGTCACCGACGAATACGCCCTGCTGAACCTCACCGACCTGCTGGGCGTCCCGCCCGCCGACCGGGCCCTGCTGCTGGAGTGGACCGTACGGATCATCGGCTACCAGGACCCCGAGGACGCCCCCGAACCCGTCACCGGCCCGGACGGCACCCCGCTGAACCCCCGCTCCCCGGCCCTGCTCGGCGAGATGTTCGCGTACGCCCGGGACCTGGCCGCGTACAAGCGCGCCCGCCCCGGCGAGGACGTCATGACCGCCCTCGCACAGGCCGGGCTGGAACCCGCCGAACTGGAGATGTTCTTCTTCCTGCTGACCGTCGCGGGCAACGACACCGTGCGCAGCGCCGCCCCCGGCGGGCTCCTCGCCCTGGCCCGGCACCCCGACGCCTACCGCCGGCTCGCCGACGGCAGCGCGCCCATGGACCGGGCGGTCGACGAACTCCTGCGCGTCCACCCGCCCGTGCTCAGCTTCCGCCGCACCGCCGTCCGGGACACCGTCCTCGCCGGCGCCCGGATCCGGGCGGGCGACAAGGTGGTGGTGTTCCACGCCTCCGCCAACCACGACGAACGCGTCTTCGTCGACCCGCACCGCCTCGACCCGGCCCGCTCGCCCAACCCGCACGTGTCCTTCGGCGACGGGCCGCACGTCTGCCTCGGCGCCCACTTCGCCCGTCTCCAACTGCGCACCCTCCACGAGGAATGGCGCACCCTGCTGCCCGCACCGGAACTGACGGGCCCACCACGTCGGTTGGTATCCAACTTCATCAACGGGATCACCCGCCTCCCCCTGCGGGTGACCGGGCCGCCCGTGTGACGTCGCCGCCGGCCGAACCCCGCCGAGGGCCCCGGACGGCGGGCCGAGCACAATGGTGCGCACGTCGTCGTTCACGCGGCCGGAGACGGACATCCACCCGGCAGGGACCGCGCGGGGACGGGGTCCGCCCCGCCAGGGGCAGCGGCGTCGACGTACCGACCCGTGGAGAAAGCTGTGAACATGCCTGACGCACCGACCGGGGACCGGCCGGACTGGGGAACCGCCTTCCGTTCCATCGCCGACGACTGGCTCTTCGCCGATGTCGACGGCCCCCTCCCGTCCGAGGCGGTCCTGCCGCTGGAGAACCCCGACCTCTACGACCGCGGTGTGTGGGACAAGCACCTGAAGATCGAGGAGCGCTACCGCACGGTCTCCATCGGCGTGTACGCGGGCCGGCGGATCGCCGTCCTCAACGCCAAGCTCGGCGCGCCCGCCGCGGCGATGGCCATCCAGGCGGCGGCCGGCCGCGGCGTGCGCACCCTGGTCGGCGTCGGCTACTGCGGAGCCGTCGCCGACAACCTCCGCTGCGGCGACCTGCTCGTCCCCACCGGCGCGGTCTCCGCCGACGGGACCAGTGCCGCCCTGTGCCCCGGCCGCTACCCGGCCGTCGCCGACCACCAGCTCGTACGGGCCCTGCACGACACCGCCCCGGGCACGCTGCGCGACGGCCTGGTGCACACCCTCGACGCCGTCTACACGCAGGACTCGGCGCTCGTCGAGGAGTGCCGGCGCACCGGCGTGTCCGGCATCGACATGGAGACCGCGGCGGTCCTCACCGCGGCCCGACTCTCCGGGATGCGCGCCGCCACCCTCCTCGTCGCCAGCGACCACCCGGGCCTCGGCCTGCCCACCGACGGAGCCCTCATCGGCGCCGGGTTCGACCGTGCCATGGGCCTGGCCCTGGAGGCGCTGACCGCCGGCGGCACCCGGTAGGACCACCCGTCGGGGCCGTGTCCGCCGCGGCTCCGGTCGGGGCGGGCCGGGCGGTTCCCTGACGGAGCGGCGGGGCGAGCGCTAGGCTCTGCGGACGTTGTCGACCGGAGGTCCGCCATGCACCGTCCTGCCGCACGTTCGTTACCGCTGCTCGCCCTGGTCGGAGCGCTCGTCTCCACCGGCGCGGCAGCCCCGCCGTCGTCCTCCGGTGCCCCACCCAAGGTGCCCGTCGCCGCCGGGTACGGCGGGGCCGTCGCCAGTGTCGACCAGGACGCCTCCGCCGTCGGGATCGCCGTACTGCGCGCCGGCGGCAACGCCGTGGACGCGGCCGTCGCCACCGCCGCCGCGCTCGGCGTCACCGAGCCGTACTCGGCGGGCATCGGCGGAGGCGGCTACTTCGTGTACTACGACGCCCGTACCCGCCGCGTGCACACCATCGACGGCCGCGAGACCGCCCCGGCCACGGCCACGGACACCCTCTTCCAGGAGAACGGCGTCCCCATCCCCTTCGCCGAGGGCCAGACCAGCGGACGCGGCGTCGGAGTGCCCGGCACCCCCGCCACCTGGAAGAGCGCCCTGGACTCCTGGGGCACCCGGCCGCTGCGCCACCTCATGAAGCCCGCGGAGAAGTTGGCCCGCGACGGATTCACCGTCGACGCCACCTTCCGGGCCCAGACGGCCGCGAACGAGGAGCGTTTCAGGGACTTCCCCGACACCCGCGCGCTGTTCCTGCCGGGCGGGGCGCTGCCGGTCGTCGGCTCCACCTTCAAGAACCCCGACCTGGCCGACACGTACGCCGAACTCGGACGCAAGGGGACCGGCGCCCTCTACCGGGGCCCGATCGCCGACGACATCGTCCGCACCGTCCGCAAGCCCCCGGTCGACCCGGCGGCCGTGCGCACCGTCCGCTCCGGCGACCTGACCGCCGCCGACCTGCGCGCGTACGCGACGAAGCGGCAGGCACCGACCCGGGTGGGCTACCGGGGTCTCGACGTCTACGGCATGGCGCCCTCCTCCTCGGGCGGCACCACCGTCGGCGAGGCCCTGAACATCCTGGAGCGCAGCGACGTCCGCGAGCTCTCCGAGAGCCAGTACCTGCACCGCTTCATCGAGGCCTCGCGGATCTCCTTCGCCGACCGGGGCCGATGGGTGGGCGACCCGGCCGCCGTGGACGTCCCGACGCGCGACCTGCTCTCGCAGCGCTTCGCCGACTCCCGGGCCTGCCTGATCCGGCCCGACCGGGCGCTGACCAGCCCGCTGGCCCCGGGCGACCCGCGCCGGCCGGCGCCCTGCGCCACCACGGGCGAGGCGGCGCCGACCACGTACGAGGGCGAGAACACCACGCACCTGACGGTCGCCGACCGCTGGGGCAACGTCGTGTCCTACACCCTGACCATCGAGTCCACCGGCGGCAGCGGGATCACCGTCCCGGGGCGGGGCTTCCTGCTGAACAACGAGCTGACCGACTTCTCCTTCGCGCCGGCCGCTCCCGGCGTCCCGGACCCGAACCTGCCCGGCCCCGGCAAGCGGCCGCGCTCGTCGATGTCCCCGACCATCGTGCTGGACGACGGGCGCCCGGTGCTGGCCGTCGGTTCCCCGGGCGGTGCCACGATCATCACCACCGTCCTGCAGACCCTGCTCGGCCACCTGGACCGGGGCCTGCCGCTGGTCGACGCCATCGCGGCCCCGCGCGCCAGCCAGCGCAACCAGACCACCACCGAGCTGGAACCGGGCCTGTGGAACAGCCCCCTGCGGGCCGAACTGGAGGCGCTCGGCCAGGGCTTCCGGCAGAACCCCGAGATCGGCGCCGCCACCGGCGTCCAGCGACTGCCGGACGGCCGCTGGCTCGCGGCGGCCGAGACCACCCGTCGCGGCGGCGGATCCGCGATGGTCGTCCACCCGCAGGGGAGGTCGTAGACACCGCCGTGGCCCCGGGAGCTACGGGGCGGTGAGGATCCTGGGACCGTCGGCGGTGATCGCGACCGTGTGCTCCGCGTGCGCGGCGCGGCTGCCGTCGACGGTGCGCAGGGTCCAGCCGTCGGCGTCGCAGGTGTAGTCGTCCGTGCCGCCCGCGGTCAGCATCGGCTCGATGGCCAGGACCATGCCGGCGCGCAACTTCATCCCGCGCCCCGCCGGACCCTCGTTGGGCACGCCCGGGTCCTCGTGCATGCTGCGGCCGATGCCGTGGCCGCCGAAACCGTCGGGGATGCCGTAGCCGGCGGCGCGGCAGACGCCGCCGACGGCATGCGCGATGTCACCGATCCGGTTGCCCGGTCGGGCGGCGGCGATGCCGGCGGCGAGGGCCTCCTCGGCCGTGGCGATCAGCCGCAGGTCGGCGGGGCGGGCCCGGCCCACCGTGAAGCTGATCGCCGAGTCGCCGGCCCAGCCGCCGAGCTGCGCCCCGCAGTCGATGCTGACGAGGTCGCCGTCGCGCAGCCGGTACTCGTCGGGGATGCCGTGCACGATCGCGTCGTTGACCGAGGCGCACACCACCGCCGGGAAGGGCACCGGCGCGAACCGGGGCCGGTAGCCGAGGAAGGGCGAGGTGGCACCCGCCTCCCGCAGCACCTCGCGCGCCGTCCGGTCCAGTTCCAGCAGGGACACCCCGACGGCGGCCGCGGCCCGCACGGCGGCCAGGGCGTGCGCGACGACCCGGCCGGCTTCGCGCATCTCGTCGATCTCACGGTCCGTCTTCAAATTCACCATGCCAATAACTATACCGGTATAACTTTACCGGGATAGTAATGGGGGGTCGGGGGTATGCTGGCCGCATGGTCCGTACCCCGTTGACACCCGAAGAGCGTGAACGCGGCGAGCGCCTGGGCGCCCTGCTGCGCGAGGCCCGCGGCGCCCGCAGCATGGTCGAGGTCGCGGCGGGGGCCGGGCTCTCGGCCGAAACCCTCCGCAAGATCGAGACCGGCCGGGCCCCGACGCCCGCCTTCTTCACGGTGGCCGCGCTCGCGGGCGCCCTGGGGCTGTCCCTGGACGACGTGATGCGCCGCTGCGCCTTCGTACCGGTCTGAGGCGCGACGCCGTGCGCCGGTGTCCGGCGCCGGCGGCCGGGCCCGTCCGGGGGGCCGGGGGCTGATGCCTGGCGGCTGACGCTTGATGCCTCAGGCCCCAGGCCTCAGGCCTCGCGCCTCGCGCCTGACGCCACGTCGATGTCCGCGCCCGGAGCCCGGCCCAACAGGAACCAGTCGCCCCCGCTCACCGGGCCGCCGCCGTCACCGGCTCAGCCCCCGCACGGCGCGAACGGCGACCGCTGCCGCTCCCACCAGGACTCGCACCGGCACGCGCCGAACGGCGACCGACACTCCGGGCACGGCGGTTCCGTCGGCCCCGGCTCGGCGCTCTCCCACCCGGCGGGCTCCGGGGCGCCCGCGCGGCGGAACAGTCGGCAGGCGCAGGGAGCTTCGTCCGCGACGCCCAGACACCGGCCCAGCGAGGGGACGTGAACCCCCCGCTCGTGAGCGCAGTCGCCACACACGTGCGCGGCCCGGCCGCCGGCCATCGGGCACTCCTTCCGGCGGAACGCCGACCCCGGCGGGTGGGGGAGCGGGCACCGCGCCCGGCCACCGTACGCCCCCGGTGCGATGATCCGACAGGGCGCGGTCCCGGGCCGCCGCCCGGGGAGAGTCCGGCGGCCGATCAGCCCAATCGGTGGGGGAGCGCCGGAACTCGGGGGAAGCGTGAAGGCGTGTCAGCAACGAACGCAACGAAGGCAACGCACGCCGCCAACGCAACGAACGCAGCCAGCACACGCTCCGCGGCGGGCGGCTCCACCGCGGCGGCAGGAAGCATCTCCGCGGCGCCCACGACCGGCACGGCGGCCCGGAGCGTGAGGGCGGCGGAGCTCGATGCGGCCGTACCCGTACCCGGGTCCGTACCCGTCCACCACCTCAACGCGCCCGGCGCGGCCAACGCGTCGAAACGGCTCGGCCTCGGGCTGCTCGGCGCCCTCCTCGCGGGCGGACTGCTCCTCGCCGCCTGTTCCGTCCCCGACGACCGGCCCCCCGCCCCCGACCCGGGCGACGTGGTCCTCCCGCACCAGGGCGGGACGCGGAAGTAGCCGCGGGCCGACGTCGGCGCGCGCCCGGCGGTGTGCGGCACGCCCGCCGGGTCTCCACCCGCTCCGGTGGTCGGACGGTACCGCCCCCGAGGGTGGCGGGGCTCCGCTGTCGACGGCCGGGCGACGGCCAGGTTCGGCGGCCGGGGAGCCGGGTGGCTCGACGCTCTCCCGGCCCGGTCCGGCGACACCCCTTAGGCTCCCCCCATGTCCCTTGAACAGCTGGGCCGAGCCCGGTACGTGAGCCTCACCACCTTCCGCAAGGACGGCACCCCCGTCGCCACCCCCGTCTGGGCCGTCGCCGACGGCGCCGAGCTGTACGTGTGGACGCGCAGCGACTCCTGGAAGGTCAAGCGCATCCGCAACAACGGGAAGGTCACCGTCGTCGCCTGTGACGTGCGCGGGCGCGTCGTGGAAGGAGCCCCCGTGCTGGAGGGCCACGCGCGACTCCTGGACGGGGAGGGGCTCAAGCGGGTGCGCCGGCTGATGATGCGCAAGTACACGTGGCAGTTCTGGATGTTGGACGTACCCGCGGCCCTGGCGCGGGGCGGGAAGCGTCCGCACACCGGGATCGCCGTCAAGCTTTGAGATTCCCGTAGCCCGCCCGTAACACGGGTGGGATGCAATGCGGTCATGGAGACGCCGACTTCACTGGTGATCGGGCAACTCGCCAACTGGTTGCGGGGGTTGACCCAGAGGCTGGATCCCGGGGCAGGCTGGTACGGGGAGTTCCTGAGGCGGGATCCCGAGGGGATGCGGGCCTGTCTGGAGGGCGTCGCGGTGCCGCCGTGGGACGTACTGGACTCCCTGCTCGCCGACCTCGCCGACCGCGCGGGGGCGGCGGGCGCCGGGTCGGTGGCGCGCGAAGCGCAGTACGCCGCCGGGCTGCGGGCCGCGGCGGTCGCCGCCCGGGACGCCACCCCGGACGGGGCGCGGGAGCTGCCCGCGCTCTTCGCGGCCGCCGCCGAGCAGCGGGCCGTGTCGGAGGCGGCGGTACGGATCCTGACCGGGCGGCTCGGCTCGGCGGGCGGTGACCCGGCGGAAACGGCCGCGCTCGAGCGGGAGCTGTCCTGGAGCCGGGACGACGCCGCCCGCGCGGCTTCGCGGCACACCGACCTGACGGCCCGCCTGCGCACGTCGGCCCCCGGGCCCCACCCGACCCGACCTGCCCCGACACCGACCGCGGCGCCGAGGGCCGGCGGCGCGGGGGGCCCGGGCCGGGCCGTGGGGCCCGGTGGGGCGTACGGGTTCGACGGGGCTGCGGGCCCCGGTGGGGGTGAGGCGCCCGGCCGGGGCGCTGCCGGTGAGCCGCTGCCCGCCGTGCCCCGCCAGCGGGAGGCCCGCCCGCACCCCGCGGCGTTCTCCGCAGCGGAGCCGCCCCCGGAGGAATCCGACGCCTCCGCCGGGGTGCCGGTGGGGCGGGCCGAGGGGCGGTGGCTGCGCGGTGGGGCGCGGCGGTCCGGTGGCGCCCGGTACGCGGGCGCCGCGAACGCGCAGCCCCTGCCCTTCGCCCCGCCGCCGGGGCAGGCGGATCCGGACGCGCCCGCCCCGGGCGGGGTGCTCCCGGCGCCCCGCGGGGCGCGCTTCGGCATCCGGAACGCCGCCACCGACGCGCCGGACCCCCGCGCCGCCGCATCCGACGCCCCGGACGCGCCCGCTCCGGACCCCGGTTCCCGGAACCCCCGCACCGCGGGCCCCGGTGCGCCGGCTCCGTACGCGGACGCCTCCGGACCCGATGCCCCGGTTCGCCACGCCCCCGGCCCCCAGTCCCCGTACACGGACGCCCCCGCCCCCGGGTCCCCGGCTCCGTACGGGGACACCGCCCGGCCCCCGGCCCCCTACGCCGCGCCCGCCCCCGGCGCGGGGGAGGCGTCGGTCGGGGGCTTCGTGGCGCGGCTCCTCGACCTGCGCGCACGCGGCCTGGGCGGTGAGGCGCACGCCCTGTTGTGCGAGGCCGCCGGTTGGCCCGCCGCGCTGCTGCCCGCCCTCGCCGCCGGGCTCGGCCGGGCCGGCCTCGCCTCCGACTGGGCGACCCTGCTGTGGGAGGCGGCCTCGCTGCCGCCCGTCCGGCTCGCCGAGGTCGCGGCCGCGCTCGGGGACGCGGGCCGCGACACCGACTGCGGCCGGCTGCTGCGCCAGGGCGTCGCCCGCCCCGCCGCCGAGGTGGCCGACGCCGCGCTCGCCCTGGGGGCCGCCGGCCGGGAGCGCGAGGCCCACGCCCTGCTCGGGGCCTTCGTGGGACTGCGCACCGCGGAGGAAGCCGCCGCCCTCGCCCGCCGGGACCCCGGCTGGTTCGTGCCGAGGCTGCTCCACGAGGCCCGGTCCCTGCAAGGGACCCGACACCGGGACCTGGCGCACGCCCTGAGGGTGGCCGGGCTGCCGGGCACCTGAATCGCCCGCCTGCCGACCGTAAACGACCGTGTGGCGACGTAACTTGATCGACTACTCCAACTGCGCACGGCGGTCTTGCCCCGGGCTGGGACGCGGCCTACCTTCGACTCCCTACGCACCCCGTCTACGTGCGTAGAAGTCGGCGTTCCCGTCGCGAGGAGCAGCTCATGGCCCAAGTCGTCCGCGCCGCACTCGTCCAGGCCACCTGGACCGGTGACACCGAGTCGATGATCGCCAAGCACGAGGAGCACGCCCGCGCGGCGGCTGCCCAGGGTGCGCGGATCATCGGCTTCCAGGAAGTGTTCAACGCCCCCTACTTCTGCCAGGTGCAGGAGCCCGAGCACTACCGCTGGGCCGAGGCCGTCCCCGACGGCCCCACCGTCCGCCGGATGCAGGAGTTGGCCCGCGAGACCGGCATGGTGATCGTCGTACCGGTCTTCGAGTTGGAGTCCGAGGGCTTCTACTACAACACCGCCGCCGTCATCGACGCCGACGGCAGCTACCTCGGCAAGTACCGCAAGCACCACATTCCCCAGGTCAAGGGCTTCTGGGAGAAGTACTACTTCCGTCCGGGGAACCTCGGCTGGCCCGTCTTCGACACGGCCGTCGGCCGGATCGGCGTCTACATCTGCTACGACCGCCACTTCCCCGAGGGATGGCGCGAACTGGGTCTGGCAGGAGCCCAGTTGGTATACAACCCGTCCGCCACCCACCGCGGCCTCTCCGCGCACCTGTGGCAGCTGGAGCAACCCGCCTCCGCCGTCGCCAACGAGTACTTCATCGCCGCGATCAACCGCGTCGGCCGCGAGGAGTACGGCGACAACGACTTCTACGGGACCAGCTACTTCGTCGACCCGCGGGGCAAGTTCGTCGGCGACGTCGCCAGCGACAAGGAGGAGGAACTCCTCGTCCGCGACCTGGACTTCGACCTGATCAAGGAGGTCCGCGACCAGTGGGCCTTCTACCGCGACCGCCGCCCCGACGCCTACGGAGGGCTCGTACAGCCGTGACCAACCCCATTCCCCTGCACAGCCGCCACCGCACCGTCATGCCCGACTGGCTCGCGCTCTACTACGACCGCCCCATCGAGCTCACGCACGGCGAGGGCCGCCACGTCTGGGACGCCGACGGCAACCGCTACCTCGACTTCTTCGGCGGCATCCTCACCACGATGACCGCGCACGCCCTGCCCGAGGTGACCAAGGCCGTCTCCGAACAGGCCGGCCGGATCATCCACTCCTCGACCCTCTACCTGAACCGGCCGATGATCGAGCTGGCCGAACGGGTCGCCGCACTGTCCGGCATCCCCGACGCCCGGGTCTTCTTCACCACCTCCGGCACCGAGGCCAACGACGCCGCCCTGCTGCTCGCGACGACGTACCGCCGCTCCAACCAGATCCTGGCCATGCGCAACAGCTACCACGGCCGGTCCTTCTCCACCGTCTCCATCACCGGCAACCGCGGCTGGTCCCCGACGAGCCTCTCGCCGCTCCAGACGTACTGGGTGCACGGCGCCGTCCGCTCCCGCGGCCCCTTCGCGGCGCTCCCCGACGCCGAGTTCACCGCCGCGGCCGTCGCCGACCTGGAGGACGTGCTCGGACAGGCCCGCGGGGGAGTGGCCGCGCTCATCGCCGAACCCATCCAGGGCGTCGGCGGCTTCACTTCCCCGCCCGACGGACTGTACGGGGCGTTCCGCGAGGTCCTCGACCGGCACGGCATCCTGTGGATCAGCGACGAGGTGCAGACCGGTTGGGGCCGCACCGGCGAACACTTCTGGGGCTGGCAGGCCCACGGCCAGAACGGCCCGCCGGACATCCTCACCTTCGCCAAGGGCATCGGCAACGGCATGTCCATCGGCGGCGTCGTCGCCCGCGCCGAGGTGATGAACTGCCTCGACGCCAACTCGATCTCCACCTTCGGCGGCTCCCCGATCACCATGGCCGCCGGCCTCGCCAACCTCTCCTACCTGCTGGAACACGACCTCCAGGGCAACGCCCGCCGCGTCGGCGGCCTGCTCCTGGAACGGCTGCGCGCCATCGCCGCCCACGTGCCCGCCGTACGGGAGGTCCGCGGCCGGGGCCTGATGGCCGGACTGGAACTCACCGAACCCGGCACCGACCGGGCCGCCCCGGAGGCCGCCGCCGCCGTCCTGGAGGCAGCCCGCGCGGCCGGCCTGCTGCTCGGCAAGGGCGGCGGCCACGACACCAGCGTGCTGCGCATCGCGCCGCCGCTGTCCCTCACCGTCGCCGAGGCGGAAGAGGGCGCCGCCATCCTCGAACAGGCGCTCCGCAGCATCACGTAGGGGGATTCACATGAGCATCCGCACCCTGATCCGCGGCGGGCTGGTCGTCACCGCCGCCGACGAGCTCCACGCGGACGTCCTCATCGAGGACGGCCGGGTGGCGGCGCTCGCCGCACACGGCTCGGACGCCGCCCGGGCCTGGACGGCCGACCGCACCATCGACGCTTCGGGCAAGTACGTCATCCCGGGCGGCGTCGACGCGCACACCCACATGGAACTCCCCTTCGGCGGCACCGCGGCCTCGGACACCTTCGAGACCGGCACCCGCGCGGCGGCCTGGGGCGGCACCACCACCATCGTCGACTTCGCCGTGCAGAGCGTGGGCCGCTCCCTGCGCGAGGGCCTCGACACCTGGTACGCCAAGGCCGACGGCAACTGCGCGATCGACTACGCCTTCCACATGATCCTCTCGGACGTCAACGAGGGCACCCTCAAGGAAATGGACCTCCTCGTCGAGGAGGGCGTCAGCTCGTTCAAGCTGTTCATGGCCTACCCCGGCGTCTTCTACTCCGACGACGGCCAGATCCTGCGCGCCATGCAGCGCGCGTCGGGCAACGGCGGGCTGATCATGATGCACGCCGAGAACGGCATCGCCATCGACGTCCTCGTCGAACAGGCCCTGGCGCGGGGCGAGACCGACCCCCGCCACCACGGCGAGGTCCGCAAGGTCCTCCTCGAAGCCGAGGCCACCCACCGCGCCATCCAGCTCGCCCGCGTGGCCGGCTCCCCGCTGTACGTGGTGCACGTCTCCGCGCAGGAGGCGGTGGCGGAGTTGGCCGCGGCCCGCGACAAGGGCCTGCCGGTCTTCGGGGAGACCTGCCCGCAGTACCTCTTCCTGTCCACCGACAACCTCGCGGAGCCCGACTTCCAGGGCGCCAAGTACGTGTGCTCCACCCCGCTGCGCCCGCGCGAGCACCAGGCCGCGCTGTGGCGGGGGCTGCGCACCAACGACCTCCAGGTGGTCTCCACCGACCACTGCCCGTTCTGCTTCCGCGGCCAGAAGGAGCTGGGCCGCGGGGACTTCTCGAAGATCCCCAACGGGTTGCCGGGGGTGGAGAACCGCATGGACCTCCTCCACCAGGCCGTCCTGGACGGGCACATCAGCCGCCGCCGCTGGATCGAGATCGCCTGCGCGACCCCGGCCCGGATGTTCGGCCTCTACCCGCAGAAGGGCACCATCGCGCCGGGTTCCGACGCCGACATCGTCCTCTACGATCCGCACGCCGAGCAGGTCATCTCCGCCGAGACGCACCACATGAACGTGGACTACTCGGCGTACGAGGGCAGGCGGATCACCGGACGCGTCGAAACGGTCCTCTCGCGCGGCGAACTCGTCATCGACCGGCGGGAGTACACCGGCCGGACCGGTCACGGGGCCTTCGTCCACCGCTCCACCTGCCAGTACCTGTAAGGAGAGTCCTGCCATGGACTTCGGCCTCGTCCTGCAAACCGACCCGCCCGCCTCCCAGGTCGTCAGCCTGATGAAGCGCGCCGAGCGCAACGGGTTCCGCTACGGCTGGACCTTCGACTCGGCCGTGCTGTGGCAGGAACCGTTCGTCATCTACAGCCAGATCCTGGCGAACACCCAGCGGATGACCATCGGCCCGATGGTCACCAACCCGGGCACCCGTACCTGGGAGGTGACCGCCTCCACCTTCGCCACCCTCAACGACATGTACGGCAACCGCACCGTCTGCGGGATCGGCCGCGGCGACTCGGCGATGCGGGTCGCCGGTCGCGCGCCCAACACCCTGGCCCGGCTGGGGGAGGCCATCGACGTCATCCGCGACCTCGCCGAAGGACGCGAGGCGCAGGTCGACGGCAAGCCGCTGCGGATCCCGTGGATCAAGGACGGGCGGCTGCCCGTCTGGATGGCGGCGTACGGGCCGAAGGCGCTGGCGCTGGCCGGGCAGAAGGCGGACGGTTTCATCCTCCAGCTCGCCGACCCCTATCTCACCGAGTGGATGGTGAAGTCGGTCCGCGAGGCCGCCGTGGAGGCCGGCCGCGACCCCGATTCGATCAGCATCTGTGTGGCGGCCCCGGCGTACGTGGGGGACGATCTCGCCCACGCCCGTGACCAGTGCCGGTGGTTCGGCGGCATGGTCGGCAACCACGTCGCCGACCTGGTCTCCCGTTACGGCGAGCACTCCTCGATGGTCCCGGACGAGCTCACCGAGTACGTCAAGGCCCGTCAGGGGTACGACTACAGCCACCACGGCCGCACCGGGAACCCGTCGGCCGACTTCGTCCCCGACGAGATCGTGGACCGCTTCTGCCTGCTGGGCCCCGCCGAGGCGCACATCGAGAAGCTCCGCGCCCTGCGCGCCCTGGGCGTGGACCAGTTCGCCGTCTACGACATGCACGACGCCCGGGAGGCCACCATCGACGCGTACGGCTCCGACATCATCCCGGCGCTCGGCTGACGCGTTCGTCGCCGGTTCCCGAGAGGCCGACCACCGTTTCGTCGGCGGCCTTTCGGGTTCGCCGGCGCAGGACCGTCGCGGCGGCGATCAGGACGAGCGCAAGGCCTGCCAACACGCTGACGAGCACGTTGATCGCTGTGGGGACGTGCTCCACGATCGAGCCGTCGGAGTAGACGCAGGCGTCACTGAGGGGCCACTTCGCATGGCGGACGGTCGTCAACTCGGCGCCGGCGCCGCTCCGGTCCTCGCACCGTTCCGGGAACGGGCCTCCGAAGCGGACGAAGAGCAGGCCACCGCAGTACACGGCCCCCGCCGAGGGAGCGAGGACCAGAGGGAGGACCGCGCAGAACCTGAACGCGGTGGGAGACGGGTGGTTCATCGCCACGCCGAACACCGCCATGCCGGCGGCGGTCAGCACACTGAAGAGCAGCAGTACGCCCATGACCGCATCCGACACCGCGTCAGCCCGTGCAGGTGATGGAGAAGGGGACCGGGTTGGAGGTGGTTCGGGTGGGGCTTTGGAGTTCCACGGCCATTCCGGTGGTCAGGTTGCCCGCCTTCGCCCACGTCGTCAGGCGCACGGTGTCGTGGCCCGTCGGGTTGTCCTTCGACCCGATCGACATGGTGCGCCAGTGGGGATCCACCACGGAGCCGTCACCGGACACCCATCGGTAGGAGATCAGGGTCGGCTCGGAGGCGGTGAACGTCGCGGTGAAGGCCGGGGCCCGGTTCTCGGGGGTGGGGCAGCTGCCGGTGTAGGTGGTGTTCGCGCCCGCCACCGACATCCGTACGCCGGAACCGGTGGCGGCGTCCCCGTCGCCGAGGGTCAGCGCCAGGGCAACCCCGCCGGCGATCAGTGCGCAGACGGCGGCGCCGGCCGCGACGAGGACCGCCGTACGGGTCTTGCGGGGCGGGGGCGAGAGCGTGGTCGCGGGCGTCGCGGGCGTTGCCGGTGTCGTCGCGGTGGCTTCGGCGGTCGGCGCGGCCGTCGTCGTGGGTTCCGTCGCCGGCTCCGGCGCGGGCTCCGGAGCGGCCTCCGGGGGCGCGGCGACCGGTGTCGCCAGGACGCGGGCGGCGGTCGTGGTGGCGTCCGGTTCGTGCGCGATCTCCCGCAGCGACTCGGTGACCTGGGCGGCGGGGGTCCGCTCGGCGGGCTCCTTGCGGAGCAGCCCGGCGATGACGGGCGCGAGCGGGCCGGCCCGGGTCGGCGCCGGCGGTTCCTCGTCCACGACGGCCCGCAGGGTGCTCAGCGCGGTGTCCTGCCGGAACGGGGAGACCCCCTCCACGGCCGTGTACAGCATCACTCCGAGGGACCACAGGTCCGACTCGGGGCCGGAGGGACGGCCGAGCGCCCGCTCCGGCGGCAGGTACTCGGGGGAGCCGACCACCTCGCCCGTCATGGTCAGGGCGGTGCTGCCCTCGACCACCGCGATGCCGAAGTCGCTGAGCACGACCCGCCCGTCGTCGGCGAGCAGCACGTTGGCCGGCTTGACGTCCCGGTGCTCGACGCCGACGGCGTGCGCGGCGCGGAGCGCGTTCAGGACCTCCGCGCCGATGTGCGCGGCGTGCCGCGGCGTGAGCGGCCCCTCGGCGCGCAGCAGATCGGCCAGTGACTGCCCACGGACCAGTTCCATCACGATCCAGGGCCGGTCGTCCTCCATGACCACGTCGTGGACCGTCACCACGTTGCGGTCGGGTATTCGGGCGGCCGCCCACGCCTCCCGCTCCAACCGGCTGTACATCCGCGCGATGGCATCGGCCAACAGACCGGCCGGCGCCCGGACCTCCTTGACGGCGACCTCCCGGTGCAGGGTCTCGTCACGGGCGCGCCACACGGTGCCCATGCCGCCCTCGCCGAGCCGGGACAGCAGCCGGTAGCGACCCGCGATGAGCCGCTCCCCGGCCGGTGCGGCCCCGGCGGTGGCCGCCGTCCGCGCCGTTTGCGCCGGGTTCACCGTGGCCCCGGTGGCCCTGGTGCCGGCCGTCGTGTTCGTGCCCTCCGTGCCCGATGGGGATGCCGTGGTGGTGGCCGCGAGCGCGGTCTCCGTCACGGTCGCGGTCTCGGAATCATCGTTGTGCATGGGGGCAGTTCTCCCTTTGGTCGCCGGCCGACGCGAAACATCACGTACGGACCGGGCCTTCCGGTTCACCGGGGCGCAAAGAAATTCAAGAAATGGTTGAACCGAACACCTTCGGGTGGGCGTGTTGCTGTCGTACGAGGTCAGCAGGCGTCTTCTTCAAGGAGTGTGGAGTGCCATCGGTCATCGTTGGGCGCACGGGTCCCTTCGCCGGGCAGAGCGTGGTGCTGGGCGGCGAGCCCCTCAGCTTCGGGCGCAAGAGCGACAACAGCGTCGTGATCGTCAGCCCCAGTGCCTCCCGGTTGCACGCCGAGGTCATCACGGAGGACGCCGGGTTCGTCCTCTACGACCGGGACAGCCGCAACGGCACGTTCGTCAACGACCAGCGCGTCCAGCGGCACGTACTGCGGCCGAGCGACTGCATCCGGATCGGTGACGAAACGTTCCTCTACGAGGCCCAGGACGCCCTGGAGACGGTCATGGACCTCTCCCTCCTGGACGTCCCCCGGGCGAGCACGGCAGACCCCGGAACGCTACGGGTCACCATCACGGGCGGCGGCCCGGTGGGCCTCGCCTTCGCCCTGGCGCTGGACGGGATGCTGCCCGGGCGCACGGCCATCACCCTCTTCGACGGGCGCTGGACCAGGAAGGGTTCCGAGGTCGTCTGGAAGGACGAGACCCAGGGCAACTTCCGTCGGCAGCAGGTGGTGACCGTCCAGAGCCGGCAGTACCTCGCCCTGCCCGACGAGGTGCTCTCCGCACTGTTCGACGACGAGGGGCAGTACTCCGAGATGTGGCCCGTCGGCCCGGACTCGGTCGACGGTCGCCCGCCCCGCAACATCCGGATCGCCCACATCGAGGACCGGCTGCTGGACCTGGCCAACCGGAAACCGTCGATCCGACTCGTACCCAAGCGGTTCGACGTGGCGGAGCAGCAGAACCGGCTCACACAGGAGCACGTCCTGGTGGTCTGCGAGGGCGGTCGCTCCCGCACCCGTGAGCACTACGCCGACCGCTTCGGCGCGGCCGACGCCTCCATCTACTCCCTCGACGGCGAGCACCTCCAGGACGTCGTCCTGGGGCTGCGCGTCAAGTCGAAGCTGCCGGACCCGATGAGCGTGCTGCTCACCGTGTCGCAGAACCGCTTCCTGCTCAACTCGCTGCGCGGCGAGGGCTTCCTGAACATGCGGCTCACCCGGGAGGAGGCCAGGAACGTCATCGGCATCGACCCGGTGCGTCACGTCTTCGAGGAGTGCATAGCCGCCCGACCCTGCCTGATGAGCCGGCAGGAGGAGGACAACGAGTTCCGCTGCCCCACCCACGGCACCCTCTTCCTGCCCGCCCTGCTGCGCGGTTCCCCGCTGTGGAAGGAGATCCGGCAGGGCCTGAGGTTGTTCGGGGTGGCCGAGGACGACCTGTCCGCGATCACCTCGTTCCGACTGGACATGGTGCAACGCCCTCGCTTCACCGCGCAGTTGCACCGACCGACGGCAACCAGCCCCGGCACGTACGGATTCCTGCTGGGCGACGCCGCCAACGCCATCCACTTCTGGCCGGGCCGGGGCCTCAACAGCGGTCTGGCGTCGGCCACTTCGCTCGCCCGCTCACTCAGTCGCGCCTGGCAGGGCAAGCCGCTGCGCGACGCCGACTTCATCCGCCACGAGGCGGCGATGTCCATGCTCCAGTACCGGCACAAGAGCCGGGCCTGGAACGCCATGGTCACCACGGACGAGCAGGGTGTCACCCGCGCCATCAGGGACATCATCGCGCGCGGCGCGCAGGCCGCCGGCGCTGCCGTGCCCGGCGGCCCGGGCGGGGCTCCGGGCGACGGCGCGGACGGGAGCGACCTGGAGGCGTTGCTGGAGCGGATGGGCGAGATCCGGGGACGACTGGCCCCGCGGATGCCGGGCCTGCCGACGGACGGGGAGCTGCGTTCCCACCTGGCCGCGATCGCCCCCGCGACCCTGCGCACCCTGCGGGAGAGCGGCGCCTGGGACACCTTGATCGTCGGTGGCGAGGAGGCCGACATCGACCTGTTCTACCAGTCGGACTCCCCGGTCTTCGTGCCCCGCCCGGCCGACCCCCGGAGTCCCTCCCCGATCGGCGCATAGGCCGTCTCCGGCCCACGGGAGCCCGCCGGTACCCCACGCCTTCGGGTACCGGCGGGCCGGCCCCTTCCCGCGCGCCCGTCCGGACCCGGTGCGAAAAAAGTTCGGCCGGAAGTGAATCCTCTTCGCCTCTTCTCACCTCTTGTGTGTGTGCCGGTCGAACGGGCCGGCGGAACCGGGAGGAACGTCAATGATGATCACCGCTGTCGTAGGGGTCGGAGTCCTGCTCATGGGCGCGTGCGCTTGGCACCTGCTGCGGCGCTACCGGAGCCGAGCCTGAGCCGCGCCCGCGCGCTGCGGCATCCGGTGGATGTGAGGAGTACATGAACCAGCGTTTCCGTTGGCCGGACGAGCGGCTGATCAGGGCCGCCCAGGACGGTGACGTCACGTCGCTCACCAGTGTGGTCAGGGAGTCCCAGCCCCACGTGCGCAGGTTCGCCCTGTCCCTGTGCGCCTCGCGGCAGGATGCCGAGGACGCGGCCCAGGAGGCCCTGATCATCCTGTACCGGAGGATCGGCACCCTGCGGGCCACGGGCGCGCTCGCCTCGTGGATGTTCCGGATCGTGCGCAACGAATGCCTCCGGCAGGTACGTCTGCTCGTCCCGCGCGGGGCGGAGGCGTCGGCCGGTTCGGAGGCGTCCGTCGGACCGTCCGCCGAGGACGCGGTGCTGCACGGACTGGAGGTGGCGCGGATCGCGGCCGCGGTCGGCGCCCTGCCCCACGACCAGCGGCAGGTCCTGATCATGCGGGACGTGCAGGGCCTGCCCGGCAGGACCGTCGCGCACGCGCTCGGCCTGAGCAGCGCCGCGATGAAGTCGCGGCTGCACCGGGCGCGCGCGACGGTGCGTCACTCGCTGGCGGCGGCCGACCAGGTCCCCGGCCGGCCGGGCGGTGGGACCACCGGCCGGCAACCCGATCGAGCGAACAACCCGTAGGACGAAGGAGAGAGCCGACCGTGAACATCATGAAGCCCGCGCCGTCCGCGCCGGCCCCGGCCACCACCGGTGCCCCGGTCCCGACCACCACCGGTGTCCCCGTCCCGACCACCACCGCTGTCCCGGCCTCCGGGACGAATTTCGCCAGCAGGTCCGTGCCGCGCCACCTGCTGCGCGGCGCGATCGGCTTCGGGTTGATCGGCGGGTCGATCGCCTTGGTGCCCGTCGTCGGCCCGGTCTCCCTGCTCGCGGCGCCGTTGGCCCTGATCGCCTTCCGCGGTTGCCCCACCTGCTGGATGGTCGGCTTGGTGCAGACCATTTCCCGCGGCCGGCTGAAACGGCAATGTCCGGAAGGCGACGGCGGCGGCGTCGGCATATGCACCCTCACGAAGGCGCAACCGGCGCCGCGCGGGCAGGTCATTCCGTGATCAACAGTTGAATTACGAACGGTTTCGGCCGAACGGTGCGTGCAGGAGGCGATTTTCGGCCGCCATAGGGGTTCGGGGGGTTCCAAACCTAGGGGTACTGGCGAGATTGTCGCTCTGCTAGACATAGAGCAACGGAACGCGTGTGCGGAAGTCGCAAAGAGACTCGGATCGTCGAGTTCATGTGCTGCTTACGGACTGGAACACGGAGTTTTCATCCCTTGATCGACAAGCAGAATGCCGACGGCTGGATCCGCCGCTATCATGCCGCGGACGAAAGCCCGATCCGATTGGTTTGCCTTCCGCACGCCGGTGGGTCCGCCTCCTTCTACTTCCCCATGTCCCAGGCCCTGGCCCCGGCGGTGGACGTCCTCAGCGTCCAGTACCCCGGGCGTCAGGACCGCCGGCACGAGCCGGGGATCACTGACATCGGCGTCTATGCCGACGCCCTGACCAGCGCACTCCTGCCCTGGCTGGACCGGCCGGTGGCGCTGTTCGGCCACAGCATGGGCGCCGTCCTGGCCTTCGAGGTGACGCGCCGGCTGGAACGCGACCACGGGGTGAGCCCCGTCCGCATCTTCGCCTCGGGCCGCCGCTCACCGTCTAGTTTCCGCCAGGAAACCGTTCACCTGCGTGATGACGACGGCATCGTGGCCGAAATGCGAGAGCTCAGTGGAACCAACTCCGCGATTCTCGGCGACGAGGAGATCCTTCGCATGGTGCTCCCCGCCATTCGGAGCGACTACACGGCGATCGAGAACTACCGCGCCGACCCCCGGGAAACGGTGAACACCCCCATCACCGTGCTGACCGGCGAGTCCGACCCGCGCACCAGCGCCGAGGAAGCGGACGCCTGGGAAGGCCACACCACCGGGAAATTCGACATCCACCGTTTTCCCGGCGGCCATTTCTATCTCGCCGGACAACAGGCGCGGATCTTGAAGATTGTTTCCGACGAGCTCGCAGCGGCCCCCGTCCGGAAGGGTTGAGCCGCACGCCGAGCAGGCCGCGTGACCAGCGGCCCACCCGGCGGCTTACGGACGAACGGGACCCGGGTCCGGGTCGGCAGCCCTCCCCGCACGGAGGGCCGGCCGATCCGCCCGCGGTGCCAGGAAACCACCCCGCCCGCCCGGCGGGGGTGCGAGGAGGCACGACGCAGTGCAGTGCAGGGCAAGCTCAGGTGGTCCGGGGGAAGGGAACGAGGCCGTGGCGGCAAGGCTGGTCGAGCGCGAACACGAGTGGGAGACGCTGAACGACCTGCTCGGCAGCGCCCGCCGGGGCCGCGGACGCGTCGCCGTCATCAGTGGGCCCATCGCCGGCGGGAAGACGACCCTGCTGGAGTGTTTCACCGAACAAGCGCTTTCCGAAGGGGCGTTGGTCCTGGAGGCGGCCGGCTCCCGAGCCGAGCGCTACCTCCCCTTCGGGATCCTGCGTCGGATCCTCGACAGCGCCGCGCCACTGGACCCCGCCGTCCACGCCGAGGCCACCGCTCTGCTCGACGGTGTGAGCGCCGAGGCGACGCGTGCCGATGACGCGACGGGCGCCGTCGAAGCCGGCATGCGGGTCCTGCCCCACGTGTGCGCCTCGCTGCTGCGGATCGCCCGGGGCCGGACCGTCGTCATCGCCGTCGACGACGTCCACCACGGCGACGCCCTCTCCCGCGCCTTCCTGCTGTGCCTGGCCCGCCGGGTCCGGCAGGCCGGCGTCCTCATCGTGCTGACCGAGGCCGTCCGGCTGCTGCCCGCCCAGCTCGACTTCCACGCGGAACTGAAGCGCCAGCCCAACTGCACCAGCATCCGACTGCCGCTGCTCAGCGCGGACGGCACCGGCCGCCTGCTGGCCGGGCACTTCTCCACCGCCGCCGCCCAACGCCTCTCCGCCGACTGCCAGGAGGCCACCGGCGGAAACCCGCTGCTGGTCAAGGCACTGCTGGAGGACGGACTGGCCACCCTGGGCGACAGCGAGCCGTTCCAGCCGTTCGTGCCCGCCGAGACCTTCGAGCGTGCGGTGCTCGACTGCCTCCACCGCGGTGACCCCGAGATGCCGGCCATCGCCCGCGGCATCGCCGTCCTCGGCGACGCCTGCCCGCCCGCCCTGCTGAGCCGCATCACCGACGTCCACGTCAAGACGGCCGAACTGGCCCTCCAGGACCTCGGCCGGTGCGGGATCCTGCGCGACGGAGCGTTCCGCCGGCCCGCGACCCGCGCCGCCGTCCTGACCGCGACCCCGCCCGGAGCGCTGTCCGCGCTCCACCAGCGCGCCGCGCGAATCCTGCACCAGGAAGGAGCGGCGGCCCTCGACGTCGCCCGCCACCTCCTCGCCGCCCGCAAACCGGTGGCGGAGTGGGCGATCCCCGTCCTGCAGGACGCCGCCGAGTACGCACTCGTCGAGGACGACCCCCAACTGGCCCTGCGCTGCGGGGAACTGGCCGTCGACTCCTGCCCGGAGGGGTCCCGCCGCACCGCCCTGAAGTCCCGCCTCGTCAGCATCGTCTGGCGCAGCAGCCCGGCCGCCGCCGAAGGCCACCTGCGGCAGCTGTCACGGGAGTTCTGCGCCGGCCGGCTCACCGACCGCGACCTCCTGCACGCCGTGTCCTGCCTGGCCTGGATGGGGGAGGCCCGACAGGCCGCCGAGGCGATACACGGCCTGCAGGCCGCCGCCGACCAGGCCCGCACCACCGGCCGGCCCTTCGCCTACGAACCCGCCACCCTCGCCGCCGCGCGGAACTGGCTGTCCTTGATCAGCCCCCCGGTGCGGGACGTGTTCACCTCCTCCGAGACACCCGACACCACCACGCCCGATCCGCGCGCGCCCGCCGCCGGCCGGCCCGCCGCGCACGACATGCCCGACGACGCCCACGTCCCGGCCGCCGAGGCGATGCGGACCGCGCTGCGCGGCGGTCAGGGCGAGGCGGCCGTCGCCGAGGCCACCCGGGTCCTGCAGCGCTACCACCTCAGCGACCGCACCCTGACCTCCCTCGTCCTCGCCGTACTGGCCCTCGTCTACGCGGGCCGCCTCGACCTGGCCCTGACCTGGATCGACCGGCTGCTCGGCGAATGCTCCACCAGCAACGCGCCGACCTGGCAGGCCGTCCTCGGCGCGGTCAGGGCCGAGGTGGCGCTGCGCCAGGGCGATCTGCCGGGCGCCGCCGCCCAGGCCCGCCAGGCCATGTCCCTGATATCCGTGCCGTGTTGGGGCGTGGGCATCGCCCTGCCGCTGGGCGTCCTCATCGAGGCCGAGACCCGGATGGGCAACCTCGAAGAGGCCATGGGCCTGCTCGAACAGCCGGTGCCCGAGACCATGTTGGAAACGCGGACGGGGCTGCACTACCTGCGCGCCCGAGGCCGCTGTCACCTCGCCACCGGCCGCTACCACGCGGCCCTGCGCGACTTCCTGACCTGCGGCGAACTGATGCAGGCCTGGGAGATGGAAGCCGCGGAGCCGGTGCCGTGGCGGTTGGACGCCGCCGAGGCGTGGCTGGCCATCGGGAACGTGCCGCGGGCCCGCGAGTACGTCGAAGCGCAGCGGCAACGCGAGACGGGGCCGGCCGGCAGCCGACCGCGGGGACCCCTGTTGTTCGCGCTCGCCCGCACCAGCGGCGACCTCGGCTACCGCCTCAAGCGGCTCACCGAAGCCGTGGAAATCCTGGAACAGGGCGAGGACAGGCTCCAACTGGCCCGCAGCCTCGGCGAGTTGGGCAGTGCCTATCGGGCGGCCGGGGACTTCAACCGGGCCCGGATGCTCGTGCGCAAGGCCTGGCACGTGGCCAAGTCCTGCGGGGCGCAGCCCCTGTGCCAGGAGTTCACCCCCGGGCAGGGCGACGGCGAGCCCGCCCCCGTGGTCGGCCGCGAGGCCGAAGCGCCGAGCGAGGCCGAGGTGCTCTCCGAGGCGGAGGCCCGGGTGGCGCTCCTCGCGGCGCGCGGACACACCAACCGGGAGATCGCCACCAAGCTGTACGTGACCGTCTCCACGGTCGAGCAGCACCTGACCCGGATCTACCGCAAGCTCCAGGTCAAGCGGCGCCGGGACCTGCCCGCCCGCCTGTGGGACCTGAGCCTGCCCGGCATCGCCTGAGGCCCGGGCCCCGTGCGGGGGGCCCGACACGGGAGGGGCCGGGTGTCCGGGGCCGTGCGACCCCGGACACCCGGCCCCTCGTGCCGCGCTCACGCCCCGTCCGCAGCCCCCGCGCCGGGCCGTCGACGTGGCACCCGCCGTCGACGTGGCACCCGCCCATCCCCGGACCACCCGTGGACGGATCGCCCGCGGGCGGGGTCGTCAGGACAGCAGGCCGCGTTCCAGGGCGGCCATCACCGCCGCCGTGCGGTCCGACACCGACAGCTTCTTGAACGACCGCAGCAGGTGCGTCTTGACCGTCGCCTCACTGATGAACAGCCGGCGCCCGATGTCCGCGTTGGTCCGGCCCTGCCTGACCAGTTGCAGCACCTCGCGCTCCCGCTCGGACAGCACCGGCGGCTCCGCCACGCGCGCCCGGAACAACTTCGGCGCCAGCGAGGGCGTCAGCACCGTCTCGCCACGGGCCGCCGCCTTCACCGCCTGTACCAGCTCGTCCCGGGAACTGCCCTTGAGCAGGTACCCCGCAGCTCCCGCCTCCACCGCGCGCAGGATGTCGGCGTCGTCCTCGTACGTGGTCACGATGACCACCTTGGTCCGCGGTGACTCCCGAAGGATGTGTCCCGTCGCCGCCACCCCGTCCATCGCGCCCATCCGCAGGTCGAGCAGGACGATGTCCGGCTTCAGTCGCCCTGCCTGGAGTACCGCCTCCTCGCCCGAACCGGCTTGGCCCACGACGCGGATGCCCTCGTCGAGTTCCAGCATGGCGGACAGGCCCTCCCGGACCACGGGATGGTCGTCGGCGAGCAACACCCCGATCGGCGTCGGCTCACTCATCGTCCGGCTCCTCTCCCAGCGGGCCCAGCGGCACCGTGATCTCGATGGTCGTGCCCGCTCCCGGGCTGCTGTCGACCCGCACCATGCCGCCGATCTCCCTCACCCGGGCGCGCATCCCGCGCAACCCGAAACCGCCCCGCGCGCCGTTCCCGGCGCCCGCGTCGTCCGTCGCGGCGGGCGGTGCGTCCAGCCACGCCCGCGCGTCGAAACCGGCGCCGTCGTCGCGGACCACGAGGCGTACCGCCTCCGGCGCGTACGCCACCGTCACGTCCACCCTACGGGCCTTCCCGGCGTGCTTGCGCACGTTGGCGAACGCCTCCTGCGCCGAGCGCAGCAGCACCACGCTGACGGCCATCGGCAGTGGCTGCTCCTCGCCCCCGGCCGTGCACCGCACCGCCAGGCCGGTCTCCTCCATCAGCAGGTCGGCCTGTCGGCGTACGGCCTGCATCAGCGAGCTCTCCCGCAGGGGCGGCGGGGTCAGCTTGGAGACGAAGCCGCGGGCCTCGTCCAGGCTGTCCCGGGCCACCCGCCCGGCCAGCCCGAGCCGGGACCGCGCCCGTTCGGGGTTGACCGCCACCTCCGACTCGGCCGCCTGCACCAGACTGATGATGCTCGTCAGGCTCTGCGCCAGGGTGTCGTGGATCTCCCGGGCCAGGCGCTCCCGCTCGGCCGAGATGCCGGCCTGGTGGGACAGGTGAGCCTCCCGTTCCCGGCTGAGCCGCAACTCGTCGATCAACGCAGCCCGTTCCGAACTCTGCTGCACCACGCGGGTGATCCACACCCCGAGCAGCACCGACAGGGCGGTGCCCAGCAGCGAGATGGGCAGCACCGACAGGATGTGCGGATCGAACTGCCCGCCCCGCAACCACACCACCGTCACCGGCCACAGGTTGGCCAGGACGACCAACACGATCGCCGGTGGCATCGGCAGACTCATCATGAGCATCGGGACCACCGCGAACAGCGCGAAGGAGCCGCCGAGGTCCAGGGCGCTGGAGGACGCGAACAGCAGGAACAGGCCGGCGGAGAACACGAGGTTGCGCCGCCCGTGCGTCCGGCGGATCATCGGTTTCCGACCGAGCCCCGCGTACCAGGGCACGATCAGCGTCAGCGCGCCGATGGCGAACGCCCGGTGGACCTGGTCCTCGGCGGAGGTGAAGAGCAGAACGACCGTGACGAGGTAGGAAACGGCGAAATAGCCGTCCCACAGACCGAACCAACGGACGCCCGAGTCGAGCCCGCGTCCCTGGACGTTCCGCGGAACCTCCCGCTGCGTGTACATGTGCACGGAACCAGTCCTACCACGAGCTCCGCCGGTGTCCGTCGATCGGTTGACAGCCGTTCCCACCGATCGGTCGGCACCGGGCGCGTGCGCCCCGCCCTACGTTGGAGGCAGCGGAAGGGATCCGTGACAACGGGTCGTCACGGACATCGGGAAGGACGGGGCTGTACACGTGGGCCAGTTCACGACGGCACTCCTGACCTGCGGAGCGATCCTGACCGTCATCCTCGCGACCGACTGCGGCAGCCGGCGCGTCACCCGGGTGAGGATCGCGTGCCCCGTACTGGTGGCCGTCCTCGCCGTCGGCGCCTGCGTACACTCCTTTCCGACGGCGGGCAACGACACGTCGCTGCACCTCGCCGGCATCGGGGTGGGAGCCATCTGCGGACTCGCGGCAGGCGCCCTGCTCCCGGCCCACCGGGCCCTCGCGGGAGACATTCGCAGCACCGGCGGCGCGGCCTACGCCGCGGTCTGGATCCTCCTCACCGGTGTGCAGCTCCTCTTCGCGTACGGCTGCGAGCACTGGTTCGGCCCGCAGACGGCCCGCCTGACCACCGCATACCAACTCAGCGGCAGCGAAGTGCTCGTGAGCTCGCTCGCGCTGATGTCGCTGTCGGCGGTGGCGGCCCGGACGGCGGTCCTGCTGTCCCGGCTGCGCGCCGTACGGGCCGCCACGGCAACGGACACCGACCGATCGACATCGTTCCAGGAACAAGGGTGACGCAGTGCTGCACAACGAAGAACTGAGGCTCCGTCCTCCTCGCAACCGGGTCGAGACCCGGGCCATCGGCTGGTGGACCCTCCAGTCGTCCCTCTTCGCCCTGCCGCTCCCGCTCGTGTTCGGCGTGCTGTGGCTCACCATCACGCCCGCACGCTTCGTGTTCGGCCCGCTCTTCCTCGTCGCGCTCGTCCCCGGCCTGCTGTACATGGGCGTCATGCCGATCTGGCGCTACCGGGTGCACCGCTGGGAGATGACCGACGAAGCCGTCTACGCCGCCTCGGGCTGGCTCTGGCAGAGGTGGCGCGTCGTTCCCCTCTCCCGGGTCCAGACCGTCGACATGCTCCGCGGCCCGCTCCAGCAGATGTTCGGGCTCTCCGGGATCACCGTCACCAGCGCCTCCTCCGCGGGCGCCGTGAAGATCAAGGGCATCGACCGCCGGACCGCCACCGAGCTCGTCGAGCAGCTGACCACGTCCACCCAGGCCGTACCGGGAGACGCCACGTGACACCGGACACCGCAGTACGACAGCAGGAGCACACCGAGAGCGACGGATGGGGGCGCCTCAACCCGCGCCTGTTCCTCGTCAACCTCAGCGTCGTCGCCACACCGCTGGCCACCTTCGGCGCCACCACCGTCATCACCGGCGAGATCACCCTCCAGGTCCTGATCACCTTCGCCTCGTTCCTGATCACCTGCCTGGTCATCTCCGGCATCAGCCTGATGCGCCTGCTCACCACCCGGTACCGGATCACCGAGGACCGGGTGGAACTCCACAAGGGGCGGTTCTTCCGCAGCGAGCGCTCGGTCCCCGTCGACCGCATCCGCAGCGTCGACCTGACCGCCAACCCCCTCCACCGGATCTTCGGCCTCACCTCCCTGAAGATCTCCACCGGCGACCAGGCCACCTCCGGCGGCGGCCTCTCCCTGGACGGCCTCAGCACCCGCGACGCCGAGGAACTGCGCCGCCGGCTCAGCGAACTCCGCCACGCCCGCCAGGGCCTGGCGACCGCCGACCCCGACACCGACGCCACCCTCGCCGCGCTCGACTGGGCGTGGCTGCGCTACGCGCCACTCACCCTGTGGGGCGTCGGCGGTGTCTTCATCGCCGTCGGCACCGTCTACCGCACGCTGCACGAGATGAAGGTCGACCCCCTCGAACTCGGCATCGTCAAGGACATCGAGGAGCGCTTCGGCTCGGTACCGCTCTGGTACGGGCTGCTGCTCGCCTTCGCCATCATCGTCCTGACCGGCGTCGCCGGCTCGACGGCCACCTTCATAGAGGGCTGGGGCGGCTACCACCTCGACCGCCCCGAGACGGGCATGCTCCGGGTCCGCCGCGGTCTGCTCATCACCCGCTCCGTCAGCATCGAGGAACAGCGGCTGCGCGGTGCCGAAGTGGCCGAGCCGCTGCTGCTGCGCTGGGCCGGAGGGGCCCGCCTCAAGGCCGTCGCCAGCGGCCTCGGCGACGAGGACGAGAACAGCAGCCGCAGCCGGCTCACTCCGCCCGTGCCGCTGGCCCTGGCCCGCCGGATCGCCGCCGACGTCCTCGGCGAGGACGTCTCCCCGACCACCGAGGCGGAACTCGCGCCGCATCCCCGCGCCGCCCTGCGGCGCAGGATCAACCGCGCCCTGATCTGGTCCGTGCTGATCGCCGTGCCCTTCGTCGGGCTCGGTCTGTGGCTCACCCCCGTGCTCGTGCACACCGGCTGGATCACCGCCCTGGTCCTGTTCTCCGTCGGGTTGGCCTTCGCCTTCGACGCCTACCGCAACCTCGGTCACGCCCTGCACGGCCCCTATCTCGTCACCCGCGCCGGAACCTTCACCCGGCGCACCGCGGCCCTCCAGCGCGACGGGATCATCGGCTGGTCCATCACCCGTTCCGTCTTCCAGCGCCGGGCCGGCCTGCTCACCCTGGGTGCGGCGACGGCGGCGGGCAGCGGCGTGTACAAGGTCCGCGACGTGGCCGTCTCGGACGGCCTCGCGTTCGCGGAGGACGCCGTACCCGGCCTGCTGGCCCCGTTCATCGAGCGGGTTCCGGCGGGAGCCGGCAGGGGGTAGCACCGCGGCGGTGACCCGACAGGCGGTGTTCCGGCGGTGGTCGGCCCCGCGAGCGGAGGGGCGGTCCTCGTGACCGCCCCTCCGCTTTTGCGTGCGGATACCTTCTTGTGGCAGCCCCGGGCTTCCCTTTATTGCGGCTTTACCTCCACACCTCAGGGCATGAACTCCCTTTACCTCGACTTGCCTTGTTCTTTGCGATAGGGGCTCGTAGGGGATGTGGGCCGTCGCGGTCCGGACCTAGCGTCGAGGCCGAACAGGCGCGTCCGTCGGGCGTCGGGAGGAAGCGCCGCGACACTGAGGAGCACCACATGTGCGGCATCGCCGGCTGGATCGCCTACGACAGGGACCTGGCCCACGAGGCGTCGACCCTGGACCGCATGGTCCACACCCTGATCGGGCGCGGACCCGACGCCGGAGGCAGGTGGATCGAGGGCCCCGCCGCACTCGGCCACCGCCGGCTCGCCGTGATCGACCTGGCCGGCGGCGTCCAGCCGATGCACACCACCACCCCCGACGGCCGCGTCGCCCTGACCTACAGCGGAGAGGTGTACAACTTCGTCGAGCTCCGCCAGGAACTTCGCGGACGCGGCCACCACTTCCGCACGTCCAGCGACACCGAGGTCGTACTCAACGCCTACCTGGAGTGGGGCGAGGCGATGGCCCCCCGACTCAACGGCATGTACGCCTTCGCGATCTGGGACGCCCGCACCCGCAAACTCGTCATGATCCGCGACCGGATGGGCGTCAAACCGCTCTTCTACCACCCCACCACCGACGGCGTGCTCTTCGCCTCCGAACCCAAGGCGATCTTCGCCAACCCCCTGGCCAAGCCCGTCGTCAGCGCCCGCGGCCTGCGCGAGTTCGTCGCCCTCCACCGGCCGCCCGGCGAAACCATCTGGGACGGCGTGCGGGAGGTGGTCCCCGGCACCGTCGTCACCGTCGACCGCGCCGGCATCCGCAGCCACACCTACTGGCGGCTGGAGAGCCGCGAACACACCGACGACCTCGACACCACCGTCGAACACGTCCGGGACCTCCTCGACGACAGCGTCGGCCGCCAACTCGTCGCCGACGTCCCCACCTGCGTCCTGCTCTCCGGCGGCCTCGACTCCAGCGCCGTCACCGGGATCGCCGCCGAGCACCGCGCCGCCGAGGGCCGGCCGCTGCACACCTTCGCCGTGGACTTCAGCGGGGCATCGGACGACTTCGTCCCCACCGGCGTCCACGGCAGCCACGACGCCGACTTCGCCTCCGCCATGGCCCGCCACGCCGGCACCGACCACACCGACATCGTCCTCGGTCCGGCCTCCGTCGCCGACCCCGAGGTGCGCCGCCAGGTCGTCATCGCCCGCGACAGCCCGGCCGGCCTCGGCGACATGGACGTCTCCCTCCACCTCCTGTTCAAGGCGATCCGCGAACGCTCCACCGTCGCCCTGTCAGGAGAAGCGGCCGACGAGGTCTTCGGCGGCTACGGCTGGCTGCACAACCCCACCGTCCAGAACAGCGACACCTTCCCCTGGATCACCGCCGGCATGATCGGCGCCACCCCCAACACCCAACCCGTCGAGATGTACAACCTCGACACCCTCATCGCGCTGAACCCGCTGGAAACCGTCGCCGACAACTACGCCACCGCCCTCGCCGAGATCGACCGCGTGGACTCCGAGAGCCCGCACGAACAGCGCATGCGCGTCATGTCGTACCTGCACCTCACCCGCTTCCTGCGGATGATGCTCGACCGCAAGGACCGCATGAGCATGGCCGTCGGACTGGAAGTCCGCGTGCCGTTCTGCGACCACCGACTCGTCGAGTACGTCTACAACACGCCCTGGTCGATGAAGACCTACGACGGCCGGGAGAAGAGCCTGCTGCGCGGCGCCACGCAGCACCTGCTCCCGCGATCCGTGATCGAACGCACCAAGAGCCCCTACCCCGTCATCCAGGACTGGCGCTACGCCGAGGCCCTCCAGCGGCACGCCAAGGAACTCCTCGGCGACGACGGCCCCGTCTTCCAGATCGTCAGCCGCGACTGGCTCGGCGAAACGGTACTGGCCACCCCCGAGAGCCTGTCCCCGGCCGCCCGCAACGGACTGGAACGAGCCCTGGACACCGCGATCTGGCTGGACGTCCACAAGCCCGAGATCCGCATGTAGCGCGGACCGCGGTGCGGGCCGGCGGGGGGAGCAACCCCCCGCCGGCCCGCACCCGTTTCCGGCGACCGCGGAAACCCTCCTCGGGATTCTTGCAATTGCCCGCACTCCGAGGGCATTATGATCCGGTCGCACACGCATATTCATCGCGCATTCCGCAGTGTCCCCGCATAGGGGCCCCTAGGGGCCTGTTAGGGGTTTCTGCGGCACCTTTCACGTGCCAGGGTCATAACCGGTCTTAGGTTTCTCTGCACGGAGTGATGGAGCGCGCGATGTTGAACGAATCCCAGGATTTCGCAGCCGAAATCGACGGCGCCCCCGAGGCCGGCGGAACCCAGGACGTCAGCAGCGGCGACAGCCCCGAAGGGTGGCGCGAGCGCCTCGCCGGCCTGACCGAGGGCGAACAGCACACCGCCCTGCTCGACTGGGTCTCCTCCCTGGTGATCGCCGCGCTCCGCGACAACGCACCCACCGCGCTCGACGCCCACCGCTCCTTCCTGGACCTCGGCTTCGACTCCCTCGCCGCCGTCGACCTGCACGCCCGGCTCGTCGCCGGCACCGGCCTGCGGCTGCCCGTCACCCTCGCCTTCGACCACCCCACCCCCGCCCACCTCGCCCGCCGGATCCACGCCCTGCTCCTGGGCCTGACCAGCCCCGCCGAGACCCCCGTCGCCGCGGCCGTCAGCAGCGACGAGCCCATCGCCATCGTCGGCATCGGCTGCCGGTTCCCGGGCGACGTGCATTCCCCCGAAGCGCTCTGGGACCTCGTCGCCGCCGGCACCGACGCCATTTCCGAATTCCCCACCGGACGCGGCTGGAACCTCGACTCGCTCTACGACCCGGACCCCGACAGCTCCGGCACCACGTATGCCCGCGAAGGTGGATTCCTCCACGACGCCGACCAATTCGACGCCGCATTCTTCGGAATCTCCCCCCGCGAAGCCACGGCAATGGACCCGCAGCAACGCCTGCTCCTCGAAACCTCCTGGGAGGCCTTCGACCGGGCCGGCGTCGACCCCGCCCAACTCCGCGGCGCACAGGTCGGCGTCTTCGTCGGCGCCGAAACCCAGGAATACGGCCCCCGACTGGAGGACGCCGCCGACGGGTTCGAGGGCTACCTCCTCACCGGCAACGCCGCGAGCGTCGCCTCCGGCCGCATCGCCTACACCTTCGGCTTCGAAGGCCCCACCGTCACCGTCGACACCGCCTGCTCCTCCTCCCTGGCCGCCCTGCACCTCGCCGTCCAGGCGCTGCGCACCGGCGAATGCACGATCGCCCTCGCCGGCGGCGTCGCCGTCATGGCGAGCCCCGGCTCGTTCGTCTCCTTCAGCCGCCAGCGCGGCCTCGCCCCCGACGGCCGCTGCAAGCCCTTCGCCGCAGCCGCCGACGGCACGGCATGGGGCGAGGGCGCCGGCATGCTCCTCGTGGAACGGCTCTCCGACGCACGCGCCAACGGCCACCGCGTCCTGGCCGTCGTCCGCGGCACCGCCATCAACCAGGACGGCGCCTCCAACGGCCTGACCGCGCCCAGCGGCCCCGCGCAGCAGCGCGTCATCCGCCAGGCACTCGCCAACGCCCGGCTGTCCGCCGCCGAAGTCGACGTCGTGGAAGCGCACGGCACCGGCACCACGCTGGGCGACCCGATCGAAGCGCAGGCACTGCTGGCCACGTACGGCCAGGACCGCCCGGCGGACCGGCCGCTGTGGCTCGGCTCACTGAAGTCGAACATCGGCCACACCCAGGCCGCCGCAGGCGTCGCCGGCGTCATCAAGATGGTCATGGCGATGCGGCACGGCGTGCTGCCCCAAACCCTCCACGTCGACGAGCCCACCCCGCACGTCGACTGGGAGGCCGGAGCCGTCTCCCTGCTGACCCGGTCCGTCGACTGGCCCACCTCCGACGCCCCCCGCCGCGCGGGCGTCTCCTCCTTCGGCATGAGCGGCACCAACGCGCACGCCATCATCGAGGAGCCGCCGGCCGAGGACCGCGAGGACGCGGCGGAAGCGGCGGGGGACCACCACCCGGAGGACCACGCGACGCACGACGCGACGGACAACGCGACGGACAACGCGACGGACGACGCGACGGACGACGCGACGGACGGTTCGGGACGCCGGTCGGTCGACGCTCCCGCCGGCCCGCTGCCCTGGACCCTGTCGGCCAAGACCCCCGAATCCCTGCGCGCCGCCGCCCACCGCCTCGGCGACTGGCTCGACACCCGCCCCGAGGCCGACCCCCTCGACATCGGCCACTCCCTCGCCGCCACCCGCGGCCGCTTCGAACAGCGCGCCGTCATCCTCGGCGACGACCGCGACGCCCTCGTGCGCGGCCTGCGGGCCCTCGCCGACGCCACCGACGCACCCCACGTCGTCCACGCCGAACCCGCCTCGGGACGCCTCGCCGTCCTGTTCACCGGCCAGGGCAGCCAGCGCCTGGACATGGGCCGCGAACTGTACGAGACCTACCCTGTGTTCGCCGACGCCCTCGACGACACCTGCTGGTTCCTCGACGAGCAACTCGAACTCCCGCTGCTCGACGTCCTCTTCGCCGAGGCCGGCACCCCCGAAGCCGCCCTCCTGCACCAGACCGGCTACACCCAGCCCGCCCTCTTCGCGATCGAGGTGGCCCTGTACCGCCTGGTCGAATCGTGGGGCGTGAAACCCGACTTCGTGGCCGGCCACTCCGTCGGCGAGATCGCCGCCGCCCACGTCGCGGGCGTGTTCTCCCTCGAAGACGCCTGCGCCCTGGTCGCGGCCCGCGGCCGCCTCATGCAGGCGCTGCCCCCGGGCGGCGTGATGATCGCGGTCCAGGCCTCCGAGGACGAGGTCCTGCCCCTGCTGACGGACGGCGTCAGCATCGCCGCCGTCAACGGCCCGCAGGCGGTCGTGATCGCCGGTGACGAGGACGCCGCCGTCGCGGTCGTGGAATCCCTCGTCGGCCGCAAGAGCAAGCGACTCACCGTCAGCCACGCCTTCCACTCCCCGCACATGGACGGCATGCTCGACGAGTTCCGCCGCATCGCACAGGTCCTCGACTACGCCCAGCCCACCCTCCCCGTCGTCTCCCTCCTCACCGGTACCACGGCCACCGCCACCGAACTCGCCGACCCCGAGCACTGGGTCCGCCACGTCCGCGAAGCCGTCCGCTTCCTCGACGGCGTTCGCACCCTCCAGGCCCGCGGCGCCGACTCATTCCTGGAACTCGGCCCCGACCCCGTCCTCACGGCCCTCGCCCAGGACTGCCTGGTCACCGACCCGCAGGCCCCCGCGCACCCCGTCTTCGCCGCCGCACTGCGCGCCGGCCGCGCCGAGCCGGCCACCCTGCTCGACGCCGTCGCCCGCATGTTCGTCCGGGGCGCCGCCACCGACTGGAGCGCCTTCTACGCCGGTACGGGCGCCCGCCGCGTGGAACTGCCGACGTACGCCTTCCAGCGACAGCGCTACTGGATGGACGCCCGCACCCCCGCCGCCGAACCGGCCACGACGTCCGCGCACCGGACCGACCCGGCCGACAGCGCGTTCTGGGACGCGGTCGAGCTCCAGGACGTGGCCGCGCTCGCCGCGACCCTCGAACTGGACGCGGCCGGCGAGCAGCCGCTGAGCGACGTCGTCCCGGCCCTGTCGGCCTGGCGCCGCCGCGTACGCACCCGCTCCACGGTGGACGGCTGGCGCTACCGGGACGTCTGGAAGCCGCTGACGGATGCCGGATCCGGTGCGGATGTGCGGTTGTCGGGTGTGTGGCTGGTGGTGGTTCCCGCGGCTGGTGTCGATGACGCGGCTGTGGCGGGTGCGCTGGTCGGGCGTGGGGCCGCGGTGCGCCGGCTCGTGGTCGAGCCGGGTACCGACCGGGAGTCCTTGGCCGGTCTGCTGTCGGGCGTCGGGTCCGTGGCCGGTGTGGTGTCGCTGTTGGCGCTGGACGAGTCTGCTGGTGTCGTCGCGTCGTCCGCTTTGGTGCAGGCGTTGGGTGATGCCGGGGTGGGGGCGCCGTTGTGGTGCCTGACGCGTGGTGCGGTGAGTGTGGGCCGCTCCGACGTTCTGGTGTCGGCGGTTCAGGCGCAGGTGTGGGGTTTGGGTCGGGTCGCGGCGTTGGAGGTGCCCGAGCGTTGGGGTGGTCTGGTGGACCTTCCCGAGGTGTGGGACGAGCGGGCGATGGCGCGCCTGGCCGGCGTACTGGCCGGGGGAGCCGCCGGCGAGGACCAGCTCGCGATTCGCGCCTCCGGGGTCTTCGGCCGTCGCCTCGTGCGGGCGGTACGTACCGAGGGTTCCGCGTCCTGGACGCCGTCCGGGACGGTTTTGGTGACCGGTGGTACGGGTGCGCTGGGTGGTCGGGTGGCGCGTTGGCTGGCCGGGGCGGGTGCCGGGCGTCTGGTGTTGACGAGCCGTCGGGGCGTGGATGCTCCTGGGGCTGTTGAGCTGGTTGCTGAGTTGTCGGGGTTGGGTGTGGAGGTTTCGGTGGTGGCGTGTGACGCCGCCGACCGGGACGCGTTGCGTGCGCTGCTGGCCGCGGAGGCCGACACGCTCACCGCGGTTGTCCACACGGCCGGGATTCTCGATGACGGGGTGTTGGACGCTCTGACGTCGGAGCGGTTCGAGTCGGTGCTGCGGGCCAAGGCGGACTCCGCGCTCAACCTGCACGAGCTGACCGTCGAGTTGGGCATCGAGCTTTCTGCCTTTGTGTTGTTCTCCTCGATGAGCGGCACCATCGGTGCGGCCGGTCAAGCCAACTACGCCGCCGCCAACGCCTACCTGGACGCCCTCGCCGAGCAGCGTCGGGCGGCCGGTCTGGCCGCGACGTCGATCGCGTGGGGCCCGTGGGCCGATGGCGGTATGGCCGCCGACGAGGCGATGGACGCCCGCATGCGCCGCGAGGGCGTTCCGCCGATGGCACCTGATGTAGCAATTGCCGCACTGGCTCAGGCAGTTGCAGCGGGTGAGGCCGCTCTGACCGTCGCGGACATCGACTGGGACCGCTTCGCGGCCGTCGTGGCCGCGGTCCGGCCCAGCCCGTTGGTCCTCGACCTCCTCACCTCCGTGTCGGCGGGCGAAGCCGCGATCACCGGCCACGGCACCGTGGTGACGGGCGCCGACGTCGCGGGAGCCACCTTCGCGAAGCTCGCCGAACTGCCCCGGGCCGAGCAGGACCGGGAACTGCTCGCGCTGGTCCGTACCCTGGTCGCCGCCGTACTCGGGCACGACGGCGCCGACGCCGTCGGCGCCGAACGCGCCTTCAAGGAACTCGGGTTCGACTCGCTGACCGCCGTCGACCTGCGCAACCGCATGGGCGCGGCCACCGGGCTGAAGCTGCCCACCACCCTCGTCTACGACTACCCCACCTCGTCCGCCCTCGCCGCCCACCTGCGGGGCGAACTCGTGGCCGGCGGTGCGACGGCCACGGACTCCGCGCTGCCGACGACCGCGACCACCACGCCGACCGACGACGATCCGATCGCGATCGTCGCGATGAGCTGCCGCTTCCCCGGCGGCGTACGGACCCCCGAAGACCTCTGGCAGCTACTCGCGCAGGGTACGGACGCGGTCGCCGGGTTCCCGGCCGACCGCGGCTGGAACCTCGACGCCCTCTACGACGCCGACCCGAGCACGCAGGGCACCTCGTACGCCCGCGAAGGCGGATTCCTCTACGACGTCGCCGACTTCGACGCCGACTTCTTCGGCATCTCGCCGCGCGAGGCCCTCGCCATGGACCCGCAGCAGCGCCTGCTGCTGGAAACCTCCTGGGAGGCCTTCGAGCGCGCCGGCATCGACCCCGCCCTGCTCAAGGGCAGCCGGGCGGGTGTTTTCGTCGGCACCAACGGACAGGACTACCTGTCCCTCGTCGCGGGCGAGGCCGACGGCCTCGAAGGACACGTCGGTACGGGCAACGCCGCGAGCGTCGTCTCCGGCCGTCTCTCGTACGTGTTCGGGCTCGAAGGCCCGGCCATCACGGTCGACACCGCCTGCTCCTCGTCGCTCGTCGCCCTGCACCTCGCGGTGCAGGCCCTCCGGCAGGGCGAGTGCTCCATGGCGCTCGCCGGTGGTGTGACCGTGATGTCCACCCCCGATGCCTTCATCGACTTCAGTCGTCAGCGGGGCCTTGCGGCGGACGGTCGGATCAAGGCGTTCGCCGCCGGTGCGGATGGCACGGGTTGGGGCGAGGGTGTCGGCATGCTGCTCGTGGAGCGGTTGTCGGATGCGCGGCGCAATGGGCATCCGGTGTTGGCGGTGGTGCGTGGGTCGGCGATCAATCAGGACGGTGCGAGCAATGGTTTGACGGCGCCGAACGGTCCGTCGCAGCAGCGGGTGATTCGGCAGGCGCTGGCCAGTGCGGGTTTGTCGGCGGCCGAGGTGGACGCGGTGGAGGCGCACGGGACGGGTACCCGGTTGGGGGATCCGATCGAGGCGCAGGCGCTGTTGGCGACGTACGGGCAGGAGCGGGCCGAGGGACAGCCGTTGCTGTTGGGTTCGGTGAAGTCGAACATCGGGCACACGCAGGCGGCTGCGGGTGTGGCCGGTGTGATCAAGATGGTCATGGCGATGCGGCACGGGGTGCTGCCCCGCACCCTGCACGTGGACGCGCCGACCCCGCACGTCGATTGGACGGCGGGCGATGTCGAGATCCTGACCGAGTCGGTGCGGTGGCCCGAGACCGGCCGCCCGCGCCGCGCCGGCGTCTCCTCCTTCGGTCTGAGCGGCACCAACGCCCACACCATCATCGAAGAGGCCCCGCTCCCGGCCGAGGTCGCGGACGCCGAGCAGCACACCGGTGGCGCCGCCCCGGTCCTGCCGTACGTCGTCACCGGCAAGAACCCCGCCGGGCTGCGCGCCCAGGCGGAGCAGCTCGCCTCGTGGCTGGCCGACAACCCGCAGGCCGACGTCCTGGACACCGCGTACTCGCTCGCCGTCGAGCGGTCGAAGTTCGAGACGCGGGCCGTCCTGATCGGGGGCTCCGAGGACCGCGAAGCGCTGACGGCCGGCCTGCGCGGGCTCGCCACGGGCGAGCAGGTGCCGGGCCTCGTCCAGGGCACGGTGTCGGGAGGCGGACTGGCCTTCCTGTTCACGGGCCAGGGCAGTCAGCGCCTCGGGATGGGGCGCGAACTGTACGCCGCACAGCCGGTGTTCGCCGACGCGTTGGACGCGGTGTGCGCACGCTTCGACGCCCAGCTCGATGCGCCCTTGCAGGGCGTCCTGTTCGGGTCGGACGCGGCTCTGCTGGACGAGACGCGGTTCACGCAGCCGGCGTTGTTCGCGGTCGAGGTGGCGTTGTTCCGGCTGGTGGAGTCGTGGGGTGTGCGGCCGGACTTCGTGTCGGGGCATTCGATCGGTGAGATCGCCGCCGCGCATGTGGCGGGTGTGTTGTCGCTGGACGATGCGTGTGTGTTGGTGGCGGCGCGTGGTCGTCTGATGCAGGCGCTGCCGGCCGGTGGCGTGATGATCGCGGTGCAGGCGTCGGAGGACGAGGTCCTGCCGCTGCTGACGGATCGGGTGAGCATCGCCGCCGTCAACGGCCCGCAGTCGGTGGTGATCGCCGGTGATGAGGATGCCGCCGTCGCGGTGGTGGAGTCCCTCGGTGACCGGAAGAGCAAGCGGCTCGCGGTCAGTCACGCGTTCCACTCGCCGCACATGGATGCCATGCTCGAGGACTTCCGCCATGTGGTGGAGGGGTTGTCGTTCGCGTCGCCGCGCATCCCGATCGTGTCGAACCTGACCGGCGCCCTCGTCGTCGACGGTGAGATGGGCTCGGCGGAGTTCTGGGTGCGGCACGTCCGGGAAGCCGTGCGCTTCCTCGACGGAGTGCGGGCCCTTGAGGCCGCCGGTGTCGCCATGTACGTCGAGATCGGCCCCGACGGCGTACTGTCCGCCCTGGCCCAGGACTGCCTCGCCGCCGACGCGGACGCCGCCTTCGTACCGGTTCTGCGTGCGGGCCGCGCGGAGTCGGAGTCGGCGCTCACCGCTGTCGCCGAGGCGCACGTGCGGGGTGTGGAGGTGGACTGGTCCGCCTGGTTCGCCGGTACGGGCGCCACCCGGGGCGAGCTGCCCACGTACGCCTTCCAGCGGCAGCGTTTCTGGCCGGAGATGGCCGCGCCGGGTGGCGCTGCCGTACCCGCCCCGGCGATCGACGGGGTGGACGCGCGGTTCTGGGAAGCGGTGGAGCGCGGCGACCTCGCCTCCTTGCTCTCCGAACTGGAGGTGGCCGACGACGCGAGCTTCAGCGATTTCGTCCCCGCGCTGTCGGCCTGGCGGCGGCAGAACCAGGAACAGGCGCGGATCGACGGCTGGCGCTACCGGGAGTCGTGGAAGCCGCTCACGGCGGCGGCGCTGACCTCCGGCGCACCGGGCGGCCAGTGGCTCGTCGTCGTACCCGCCGGGCGCGAGGACGACACCTTGGCGGCGGCCGTGACGGACGCCCTGGCCGGCCGGGGAGCCGAGGTGCGCCGGGTTGTGGTCGACGCCGGCTCGGAGCGGGCCGAGCAGGCCGGTCTGCTGTCGGGTGTCGGGGCTGTGGCGGGTGTGGTGTCGCTGCTGGCTTCGGGTGGGGCGGTGGATGTTGTTGACACCGCTGTTCTGGTGCAGGCGTTGGGTGATGCCGGGGTGCAGGCGCCGTTGTGGTGCCTGACGCGTGGTGCGGTGAGTGTGGGTCGCTCCGATGCGCTGGTGTCGGCGGTTCAGGCGCAGGTGTGGGGTCTGGGCCGGGTAGCGGCGTTGGAGGTGCCCGAGCGTTGGGGTGGTCTGGTGGACCTTCCCGAGGTGTGGGACGAGCGGGCGATGGCGCGCCTGGCCGGCGTACTGGCCGGGGGAGCCGCCGGCGAGGACCAGCTCGCGATTCGCGCCTCCGGGGTCTTCGGCCGTCGCCTCGTGCGGGCGGTACGTACCGAGGGTTCCGCGTCCTGGGCGCCGTCCGGGACGGTTCTGGTGACCGGTGGTACGGGTGCGCTGGGTGGTCGGGTGGCGCGTTGGCTGGCCGGGGCGGGTGCCGGGCGTCTGGTGTTGACCAGTCGTCGGGGCGTGGATGCTCCTGGGGCTGCCGAGCTGGTTGCTGAGTTGTCGGGGTTGGGTGTGGAGGTTTCGGTGGTGGCGTGTGACGCCGCCGACCGGGACGCGCTGCGTGCGCTGCTGGCCGATGAGGCCGACACGCTCACCGCGGTTGTTCACACGGCCGGGATTCTCGATGACGGGGTGTTGGACGCTCTGACGTCGGAGCGGTTCGAGTCGGTGCTGCGGGCCAAGGCGGACTCCGCGCTCAACCTGCACGAGCTGACCGTCGAGCTGAGTATCGAGTTGTCGGCGTTCGTGCTGTTCTCGTCGATGAGCGGCACGGTCGGTGCGGCTGGCCAGGGCAACTACGCGGCTGCGAATGCCTACCTGGACGCGCTTGCCGAGCAGCGTCGGGCGGCCGGGCTGGCCGCGACGTCGATCGCGTGGGGTCCGTGGGCCGACGGTGGCATGGCCGCCGACGAAGCCCTTGAGACCCGGATGCGCCGGGACGGCGTACCGCCCATGGACGCCCCTCGGGCGATCCGCGCCCTCGGGCAGGCCGTCGGTCGCAGGGACGCCGTCGTCACGGTGGCCGATGTCGTCTGGGACCGCTACCTGTCCCAGCACACCGCCGTACGCCGCAGCGAACTGTTCAGCGACCTGAGCGAGGTACGTGCGACCCGCGCGGCGACACGGGCCCGCTCCGAAGCCCACGGGCAGGTCGACGCCCACGCCGGCCGCCCCCTCACCCTGTCCGGCCGCCTCGCCGTACTCGCGCCCGCCGAGCAGGAACGGGAACTGCTCACCCTGGTCCGCACCCACGTCGCCGCCGTACTCGGCCACGGCGGCTCCGAAGCGGTCGGCGCCGAACGCGCCTTCAAAGAACTCGGGTTCGACTCGCTCACCGCGGTCGAACTGCGCAACCGCCTCGGCGCGGCGACGGAGCTGAGGCTGCCCGCCACGCTGATCTACGACTACCCCACGTCCGCCGCCCTGGCCGACCACCTCCGCACCGAGCTCGTGGGCAGCGTCCCCGTCTCCGGCGCGCTCCTGCCCGTCGCCTCGGCCGTCGACGGCGATCCGATCGCGATCGTCGCGATGAGCTGCCGCTTCCCCGGCGGAGTACGGACCCCCGAAGACCTCTGGCAGCTGCTCGCGCAGGGTACGGACGCGGTCGCCGGGTTCCCGGCCGACCGCGGCTGGAACCTGGAGCGGCTCTACAGCCCCGACCCCGACCGGGCCGGTACTTCGTACACGCGTGAGGGCGGTTTCCTCACCGACGCGGCGCACTTCGACGCGGACTTCTTCGGGATCTCCCCGCGTGAGGCCATGGCGATGGACCCGCAGCAGCGCCTGCTGCTGGAGACCTCGTGGGAGGCCTTCGAGCGCGCCGGCATCGACGCCGGGACCCTGCGCGGCAGCCGGGCCGGTGTCTTCATCGGAACGAACGGCCAGGACTACCTGTCCCTCGTCGCCCGCGAACAGGACGGTCTGGAAGGCCATGTCGGCACCGGCAACGCGGGAAGCGTCATGTCCGGCCGCGTCTCCTACGTGTTCGGACTCGAAGGCCCGGCGGTCACGGTCGACACCGCCTGCTCGTCGTCGCTCGTCGCCCTGCACTGGGCCGTGCAGGCGCTGCGGCAGGGGGAGTGCACCCTGGCGCTCGCCGGTGGTGTGACGGTCATGTCGACGCCCGAGAACTTCATCGACTTCAGTCGTCAGCGGGGCCTTGCGGCGGACGGTCGGATCAAGGCGTTCGCCGCCGGTGCGGATGGCACGGGTTGGGGCGAGGGTGTCGGCATGCTGCTCGTGGAGCGGTTGTCGGATGCGCGGCGCAATGGGCATCCGGTGTTGGCGGTGGTGCGTGGGTCGGCGATCAATCAGGATGGTGCGAGCAATGGTTTGACGGCGCCGAACGGTCCGTCGCAGCAGCGGGTGATTCGGCAGGCGCTGGCCAGTGCGGGTTTGTCGGCGGCCGAGGTGGACGCGGTGGAGGCGCACGGGACGGGTACCCGGTTGGGGGATCCGATCGAGGCGCAGGCGCTGTTGGCGACGTACGGGCAGGAGCGGGCCGAGGGGCAGCCGTTGCTGTTGGGTTCGGTGAAGTCGAACATCGGGCACACGCAGGCGGCCGCGGGTGTGGCCGGTGTGATCAAGATGGTCATGGCGATGCGGCACGGGGTGCTGCCCCGCACGCTGCACGTGGACGCGCCGACCCCGCACGTCGATTGGACGGCGGGCGATGTCGAGATCCTGACCGAGTCGGTGCGGTGGCCCGAGACCGGCCGCCCGCGCCGCGCCGGCGTCTCCTCCTTCGGCATCAGTGGCACCAACGCCCACACCATCATCGAGCAGGCGCCGGACTCGGAGCCGTCCGCGAACGCCCGGCCACTGCCCGCCGTACGGCCGGCGCGCGTCGTTCCCTACGTCCTCTCCGGCAAGACCGACGAAGCCCTCCGGGCACAGGCCGCAGCTCTCGTTGCACACCTGGACACCACCCCCCGGGGCGGCGACGCGGACGCGGCGCACACGACCGCGATCGACGTGGCGTTCTCGCTCGCCACCAGCCGCGCGCACCTCGACCACCGAGCAACCGCTCTCCTGACCGTCGGGGAGGACGCGGACCTGCGGACCACCCTCGCGCACCTCGCCGCCGGTGAGTCCTCTCCGCGACTCGCCACGGGTACGGCCCGTGACGGCCGTACCGCCTTCCTGTTCACCGGCCAGGGCAGTCAGCGGCTGGGGATGGGGCGCGAACTGTACGACGCGTTCCCGGTATTCGCCGATGCGCTGGACGCTGTGTTCGCCCGTCTCGACCTTGAAGTGCCGTTGCGGGAGGTGCTGTTCGGGGCGGATGCGGCTCTGTTGGACGAGACGCGGTTCACTCAGCCGGCGTTGTTCGCGGTCGAGGTGGCGTTGTTCCGGCTGGTGGAGTCGTGGGGTGTGCGACCGGACTTCGTGTCGGGGCATTCGATCGGTGAGATCGCCGCCGCGCATGTGGCGGGTGTGCTGTCGCTGGACGATGCGTGTGTGTTGGTGGCGGCGCGTGGTCGGTTGATGCAGGCGCTGCCGGCCGGTGGCGTGATGATCGCGGTGCAGGCGTCGGAGGGCGAGGTCCTGCCGCTGCTGACGGATCGGGTGAGCATCGCGGCCGTCAACGGTCCGCAGTCGGTGGTGATCGCCGGTGATGAGGACGCCGCTGTCGCGGTGGTGGAGTCCCTCGGTGACCGGAAGAGCAAGCGGCTCGCGGTCAGTCACGCGTTCCACTCGCCGCACATGGATGCCATGCTGGAGGACTTCCGCCGGGTGGTGGAGGGGTTGTCGTTCGCGTCGCCGCGCATCCCGATCGTGTCGAACCTGACCGGCGCCCTCGTCGTCGACGGTGAGATGGGCTCGGCCGAGTTCTGGGTGCGGCACGTGCGGGAAGCCGTGCGCTTCCTCGACGGTGTGCGGGCCCTTGAGGCCGCCGGCGTGACGACGTACGTCGAGCTGGGACCGGACGGTGTGCTGTCCGCCCTCGCGCAGGAGTGCGTGACGGACGAGGCCGCTGCCATGGTCGTCCTGCCCGTGCTGCGCAAGGGGCGCGCCGAGGCCGAGAGCGTCGTCAGCGCCCTCGCGCAGGCCCACGTGCACGGTGTGGCCGTCGACTGGTCGGCGTTCTTCGCGGGTACGGGCGCCCGGCGGGTGGACCTCCCGACGTACGCGTTCCAGCGGCAGCGGTTCTGGCCCAGCGCGACGCTGTTCGCGACCGGGGACCCGGAGGCGATCGGCCTCGGCGACGCCGGACACCCGCTGCTGGGCGCGACGGTCGCGCTCGCCGATTCCGAAGGCGCGATCCTGGCGGGTCGGCTGTCGTTGGACACCCACCCGTGGCTTGTCGACCACACCATTCACGGCGGTGTTCTGCTGCCGGGCACGGCCTTCGTCGAGCTGGCGGTTCGTGCCGGTGACCAGGTCGGATGCGATGTGGTCGAGGAGCTGACGCTGGAGGCCCCGCTGGTCCTCCCCGAGCGTGGCGGCGTGCAGCTCCAGCTCGCTGTCGAGGCCCCGATCGCGGGAGGCGGACGTCCGTTCGCCGTGTACTCCAGGCGCCAGGACGGGCCCACGGAGGAACTGTGGACGCGTCACGGCTCCGGTGTGCTGACGGCGGGAGCCAGGGCGGCGGACGCCGCGGAGTTTGCCGACCTGGCGATCTGGCCGCCGGTGGACGCCGTCGCGGTGGACGTGAGCGGGCTCTACGAGGACCTCGCGGAGGGCGGTGTCACCTACGGGCCGCTGTTCCAGGGGTTGAAGGCGGCTTGGCGGCGCGGAAGCGAGCTGTTCACGGAGGTCGTGCTGCCGCAGGACGGGCACCGGGACGCGGCGCGGTTCGGTCTGCACCCGGCTCTGCTCGACGCGGGCCTGCACGCCATCGGCCACGGCGACCCCGGCGCGACGGCGCAGGGCGCGCTGCTGCCCTTCTCGTGGGCCGGAGTTTCGTTGTACGCGGCGGGTGCGTCGTCGCTGCGGATGCGGCTGACGCCGGTTTCCGTGGAGGATCCGCACACGTTGGCGTTGCTGGTCGCGGACGAGTCCGGGCGGGCGGTGGCGGCGGTGGAGTCGTTGACGTTGCGGCCGGCCTCGGCCGAGCAGGTCAGCGCAGCTTCCGGCGGTCATGTCGAGTCCCTGTTCCGCGTCGAATGGGTGCCCGCCCCGATGCAGGGCGCAGCTGTCGGGACAGACGGCCTCCGGTGGGCCGTGATCGGCCAGGACCAGGCCGGGTTGGTGAATACAGGTGCGCAGGTCACCGCGTACACCGATGCCGATGCGCTGGGTACGGCGCTGGACGCGGGCGAACCGGCCCCGGACGCGGTCTTCGTGCTGCCGGGCGTGTTCCCGCACGCCGAGGACACCGTGGGGTCCGTCCATGCGGCGGTGAACGGTGCGCTTGAGGTGGTGCAGGGGTGGTTGGCGGACGACCGGTTCGCGGCTACTCGTCTGGTGTGGGTGACGTCGGGTGCGGTGTCCGTTGGTGCGGGGGAGGGTGTGCGGGATCTGGCGGGTGGCGCGGTGCGTGGCTTGCTGCGGTCGGCGCAGTCGGAGAATCCCGGCCAGCTCGTGATGCTGGACGTGGACGTGGACGTGGACGTGGACGGGGTGTCGACGGTTGGCATCGTCGCCGCGTTGGCGTCCGGGGAGCCGGAGTTGGCGGTCCGGGGCGGTGTGGTGCGTGTGCCGCGCCTGGTGCGCGTGCAGTCCGTGGATGGAGTGGACGAACTGCCGACCGGCTTCGGTGCCGTGTCCGGAACCGTGCTCGTCACCGGTGCCACGGGCGGTCTGGGCCGGTTGTTCGCCCGCCATCTGGTGACCGCGTACGGGGTGCGGCGTCTGCTGCTCACCAGTCGTCGTGGTCCGGCGGCGCAGGGCGCCGATGAACTGGTCGCCGAGCTGGTGGGGTTGGGCGCTGACGTCGAACTCGTCGCCTGCGACATCGCCGACCGCGATGCGCTGGCCGCCGTACTGGCGTCCGTACCGGCCGAGCACCCGCTGACCGCTGTGATGCACACCGCAGGGGTGCTGGACGACGGCGTGCTTGCCTCGCTCACCCCCGAGCGAGTGACTGCTGTTCTGCGTCCGAAGGTCGATGCGGCCTGGAACCTGCACGAGTTGACCAGGGACATGGACCTGTCGGCGTTCGTGCTGTTCTCGGGTGCGGCCGCGGCGTTCGGTGCGGCCGGGCAGGCGAACTACGCGGCGGCCAATGCCTTCTTGGAGGCCCTGGCCGAGCAGCGTCGTGCCGAGGGTCTTTCGGCCACCGCGCTCGCCTGGGGCCTGTGGGCCCCGCAGGCGGGCAGTGACAGCGGAATGGCAGCGACCCTCGACGAGGTCGACCTGCGGCGTATCGCACGGGACGGCGTCGCCGCGCTGGCCGCCGACGAAGGGCTTGGGCTCTTCGATGTGGCGGTGGGGATGGATGCGGCGGTGTTGGTGCCGATGCATCTGGATGTGTCGGTGTTGCGTGCGCAGGCGGTGTCCGCGGGTTCGGTGCCGGCGTTGTTGCGTGGTTTGGTGCGGGTGCCGGCGCGGCGGATGGTCGAGCGGCGTGGTGGTGGGGTGGCTGATGCCGGGTCCTCGCCGTTGGTGGCGCGGCTGCTCGGGTTGCCGGTTGCGGAGCATGAGGGTGTGTTGCTGGAGCTGGTGTGCGGTCGGGTGGCCGCGGTGCTCGGTCACACGGGTGCTGAGGCGGTGGATGCCGAGCGGGCGTTCCGGGATCTTGGTTTCGATTCGCTGACGGCGGTGGAACTGCGCAACGTGCTGAAGGCGGAGACGGGTCTGCGGCTCCCGCCGACACTGATCTTCGACTACCCGACACCACACGCCCTCGCCCGCCACCTGCTGAGCGAACTCGCGGTGACCGGAGGTCCCGCCGCACCCGGCGAGCACGGTTTGCGGACACCGGTACGGACCTCCGTGGGCGTGGCCGACGACCCGATCGTGATCGTGGGGATGGGGTGCCGGTTCCCGGGCGGTGTGCGGACGCCGGAGGACCTGTGGCAGCTGGTCGCTACGGGTGGCGACGGGATCTCGGGTTTCCCGACCGATCGTGGTTGGGACGTGGAGGGGCTGTATCACCCGGATCCGGATCACGCGGGTACGTCGTACACGCGTGAGGGTGGGTTCCTGCACGATGCGGCGGAGTTCGATCCGTCGTTCTTCGGGATCTCGCCGCGTGAGGCGCTGGCCATGGATCCGCAGCAGCGGTTGCTGTTGGAGACGTCGTGGGAGGCGTTCGAGCGTGCGGGGATCGACCCGACCTCGATGCGTGGCACCCGGACCGGCGTGTTCGCCGGCGTCATGTACCACGACTACGTCACCGGGATAGGCATCGGGGACGGCGCCGGCAGTGGAGACGAACTCCCCGAGGGAGTGGAGGGTTACCTCGGCACCGGAAACGCGGGCAGCATCGCCTCCGGCCGTATTGCCTACACCTTCGGGCTTGAGGGTCCGGCGGTGACGGTGGACACGGCTTGCTCGTCGTCGTTGGTCGCGCTGCACTGGGCGATCCAGGCCTTGCGGCAGGGCGAGTGCGACATGGCGCTGGCCGGTGGTGTGGCGATCATGGCGACGCCGGAGACGTTCATCGACTTCAGTCGTCAGCGTGGTCTGGCCTCCGACGGTCGGTGCAAGTCCTTCGCGGACGGTGCGGACGGTACGGGGTGGGCCGAGGGCGCGGGCATGTTGCTCGTGGAGCGTCAGTCGGACGCGGTACGCAACGGGCATCGGATCCTGGCGGTGGTGCGGGGTTCGGCGGTCAACCAGGACGGTGCGAGCAACGGGTTGACGGCGCCGAACGGGCCTTCGCAGCAGCGGGTGATTCGTGAGGCGTTGGCGGGTGCGGGTCTGTCGGCCGCGGATGTGGACGCGGTGGAGGCGCACGGTACGGGTACCCGGTTGGGGGATCCGATCGAGGCGCAGGCGCTGCTGGCGACGTACGGGCAGGAGCGGGCCGGGGGTCGGCCGTTGTTCCTGGGGTCGATCAAGTCGAACATCGGGCACACGCAGGCGGCTGCGGGTGTGGCCGGTGTCATCAAGATGATCATGGCGATGCGGCATGGTGTGCTGCCGAAGTCGCTGCATGTGGACGCGCCGTCGTCGCAGATCGATTGGGAGGCCGGTGAGGTCAGTCTCCTGACGGAGGCTTTGGAGTGGCCGGAGACCGGCCGTCCGCGTCGGGCGGGCGTGTCCTCGTTCGGCATCAGCGGCACCAACGCCCACACCATCCTCGAACAGCCGATGGTCGCGGAAGCGGTGGCGGCGACGCCCGGCGGCGAGACCGTACCTCTCCCGTCGGTGCCGTGGGTCCTCTCGGCGAAGGGCGCGGAGGCGCTCCAGGCGCAGGCGCGTCAGCTCCAGGCGTACGTCCTGTCCACGCCGGACGCGCGTCCGGCCGATGTGGCGTGGTCGCTGACGACGGGCAGGGCCTCGTTCGAGGACCGCGCGGCCGTCATCGCCACGGACCGCGAGGCCCTCCTGGCAGGCCTTGAGGCACTGGCCGAGGGTCGCTCGACGTCGGGGGTCGTGACGGGCTCGCCGGTCGGCGGAAAGGTCGCCTTCCTGTTCACCGGCCAGGGCAGTCAGCGGTTGGGCATGGGGCGCGAACTGTACGACGCGTTCCCGGTGTTCGCCGATGCGTTGGACGCCGTGTTCGCCCGTCTGGATCTCGAAGTGCCGTTGCGGGATGTGCTGTTCGGGGCGGATGCGGCTCTGTTGGACGAGACGCGGTTCACTCAGCCGGCGTTGTTCGCGGTCGAGGTGGCGTTGTTCCGGCTGATCGAGTCGTGGGGTGTGAAGCCCGACTTCGTATCCGGGCATTCGATCGGTGAGATCGCTGCCGCGCACGTGGCGGGCGTTCTCTCCGTGGACGACGCCTGTGCTCTGGTGGCGGCTCGTGGTCGCCTGATGCAGGCGCTGCCGGCCGGTGGCGTGATGATCGCGGTGCAGGCGTCGGAGGACGAGGTCCTGCCGCTGCTGACGGATCGGGTGAGCATCGCCGCCGTCAACGGCCCGCAGTCGGTGGTGATCGCCGGTGATGAGGATGCCGCTGTCGCGGTGGTGGAGTCCCTCGGTGACCGGAAGAGCAAGCGGCTCGCGGTCAGTCACGCGTTCCACTCGCCGCACATGGATGCCATGCTGGAAGACTTCCGCCAGGTGGTGGAGGGGTTGTCGTTCGCGTCGCCGCGCATCCCGATCGTGTCGAACCTGACAGGCGCCCTCGTCACCGACGAGATGGCCTCGGCCGAGTTCTGGGTGCGGCACGTGCGGGAAGCCGTGCGTTTCCTCGACGGTGTGCGGGCCCTGGAAGCCGCGGGTGTGACGACGTACGTCGAACTCGGCCCGGGTGGCGTGCTCTCGGCCATGGCTCAGGAGTGTGTGACGGCCGGCGAAGCCGTCGCCTTCGTGCCCGTTCTGCGCAACGGGCGTCCCGAGACCGAGACGGTGGTCGCTTCGTTGGCTCAGGCCCACTTGCGGGGCCTGGACGTCGACTGGTCGACGTTCTTCGCCGGTACGGGTGCCCGCCGTGTGGAGCTGCCGACGTACGCCTTCCAGCGGCAGCGCTTCTGGCTGCAACTGACGGGCGCGGCACGCAACGGCGCCGGCCCCGACCTGGATTCTCGTTTCTGGGACGCGGTGGAACGCGAGGACCTGGAGTCCCTCGCCGACACCCTGGACATGGACGACGAGGGCGCGTGGGGCTCGGTCCTCCCCGCACTGTCGGCCTGGCGCCGCAACCTGCGGACCCAGTCCGACGTGGACCGCTGGCGCTACCGGGTGACGTGGAAGCCGCTGACGGATGCTGCGGCCGGCGCCGCCGGTGTGCGGCTGTCGGGTACCTGGCTGGTCGTGCTCCCGGCCGGGCCCGTGGACGGTACGGCCGTGGTGGACGCGCTGGCCGGGCGCGGAGCCGAGGTTCGGCGGGTCGTGGTGGATGCGGGGACGGAGCGGGTGGCCCTGGCCGACCTGCTGTCCGGCGTCGGGTCCGTCGCCGGTGTGGTGTCGCTGCTGGCGCTGGACGAGTCTGCCGGTGTCGTCGCGACGTCCGCTTTGGTGCAGGCGTTGGGTGATGCCGGGGTGGGGGCGCCGTTGTGGTGCCTGACGCGTGGTGCGGTGAGTGTGGGCCGCTCCGACGTTCTGGTGTCGGCGGTTCAGGCGCAGGTGTGGGGTCTGGGTCGGGTCGCGGCGTTGGAGGTGCCCGAGCGTTGGGGTGGTCTGGTGGACCTTCCCGAGGTGTGGGACGAGCGGGCGATGGGGCGCCTGGCCGGTGTCCTCGCCGTTCGTGCCCAGGGTGAGGACCAGGTCGCGGTGCGTTCTTCCGGGGTCTTCGGGCGTCGTCTGGTGCGTGCGGTGGCCGGTGGTACGGATTCCTGGGTGCCGTCCGGGACGGTTTTGGTGACCGGTGGTACGGGTGCGCTGGGTGGTCGGGTGGCGCGTTGGCTGGCCGGGGCGGGTGCCGGGCGTCTGGTGTTGACCAGTCGTCGGGGCGTGGATGCTCCTGGGGCTGTTGAGCTGGTTGCTGAGTTGTCGGGGTTGGGTGTGGAGGTGTCGGTGGTGGCGTGTGACGCCGCCGACCGGGATGCGTTGCGTGCGCTGCTGGCCGCGGAGGCCGACACGCTTACCGCGGTTGTTCACACGGCCGGGATTCTCGATGACGGGGTGTTGGACGCTCTGACGGCGGAGCGGTTCGAGTCGGTGCTGCGGGCCAAGGCGGACTCCGCGCTCAACCTGCACGAGCTGACGGTCGAGTTGGGCATCGAGATTTCTGCCTTTGTGTTGTTCTCGTCGATGAGCGGCACCATCGGTGCGGCCGGTCAGGGCAACTACGCGGCTGCGAATGCCTACTTGGACGCGCTTGCCGAGCAGCGGCGGGCGGCCGGTCTGGTCGCGACCTCCCTGGCCTGGGGTCCCTGGGCCGATGGCGGCATGGCGGCCGACGAGGCGATGGATGCCCGGATGCGTCGTGAGGGTCTGCCGCCGATGGCGCCGGACACGGCCGTGGCTGTTCTGCGGCAGAGTGTGTCGGCGTCGAGTGATGTTGCTGCTCTGTTGGTGGCGGACGTGGACTGGGAGCGCTTCGGTCCCGCGTTCACCGTCGTGCGCCCGAGCAATCTTTTCACCGAGCTGCCGGAGACCCGGCCTGCCGGGCCTGCCGGGCCTGCCGCGCGGGCCGAGGACGCCGGCGCATCGGTCGGCAAGTTCGCCGGTCTCGGTGCGGTGGAGTTGGAGCGGGAGTTGCTCGCTCTGGTGCGTGCGCAGGTCGCGGCGGTTCTGGGGCACGACGGTTCGGAGGCCGTGGGCGCCGAGCGGGCTTTCAAGGAGTTGGGGTTCGACTCGTTGACGGCGGTTGAGCTGCGTAACCGGCTTGGTGCGGTGACGGGTGTGACGTTGCCGGCGACGTTGATCTTCGATTACCCGACGGCTTCCGCGCTGACCGCTTTCCTGCGGGACGAACTGCTGGGTACGCGGGTGGAGATCGCGGGTCCGGTGGTGGTGGCGGTCGACGATGATCCGGTCGCGATCGTGGCGATGAGTTGCCGGTTCCCGGGTGGGGTGCGTACTCCGGAGGATCTGTGGCGTTTGTTGTCGAGCGGCGGTGACGCCATCGGTGAGTTCCCGGTGGATCGTGGTTGGGATCTGGAGCGGCTCTACAGTGCGGATCCGGATCAGCAGGGCACGTTCTATGCCCGTGAGGGTGGCTTCCTTTACGACGCTGCCGAGTTCGATGCGGACTTCTTCGGGATTTCGCCGCGTGAGGCGCTGGCGATGGATCCGCAGCAGCGGTTGTTGTTGGAGACGACGTGGGAGGCGTTCGAGCGGGCGGGCATCGACCCGGCCGCTGTGCGTGGCAGTCAGGCCGGCGTCTTCGTCGGAACCAACGGCCAGGACTACGACTCGACCTTCCAGGTGATCCCGGAGGGAATCGAGGGCTTCCTCGGTACGGGCAACGCGGCGAGCGTGGTGTCCGGCCGTCTCTCGTACGCGTTCGGGCTCGAAGGTCCGGCGGTGACGGTGGACACGGCGTGCTCGGCTTCGTTGGTCGCGTTGCACTGGGCCGTGCAGGCGTTGCGCAATGGTGAGTGCAGCATGGCGCTGGCCGGTGGTGTGACGGTGATGTCGTCGCCGGGTGCGTACATCGACTTCAGTCGTCAGCGTGGGTTGGCCGCCGATGGTCGGATCAAGGCTTTCGCGGCCGACGCGGACGGTACGGGTTGGGGGGAGGGTGTCGGCATGCTGCTCGTGGAGCGGCTGTCGGATGCGCGGCGCAATGGGCATCCGGTGTTGGCGGTGATTCGTGGCTCGGCGATCAATCAGGATGGTGCGAGCAATGGTTTGACGGCGCCGAACGGTCCGTCGCAGCAGCGGGTGATCCGGGCGGCTCTGGCCGGTGCCGGTTTGTCGGCGGCCGAGGTGGACGCGGTGGAGGCGCACGGTACGGGCACGATGCTCGGGGACCCGATCGAGGCGCAGGCGTTGTTGGCCACGTACGGGCAGGAGCGCTTCGAGGACCAGCCGCTGTTCCTGGGGTCGATCAAGTCGAACATCGGGCACACGCAGGCCGCGGCGGGTGTCGCGGGTGTGATGAAGATGGTGCTGGCCATGCGGCACGGGGTGCTTCCGCAGACCCTGCACGTGGGCGAGCCGACCCCGCACGTCGACTGGACCGCGGGTGATGTGGAACTCCTCACCGAGCAGCGGGCCTGGCCGGAGACCGGCCGGCCGCGTCGTGCCGGTATCTCCTCGTTCGGGTTCAGTGGTACCAACGCGCACACGATCATCGAGCAGGCACCGGACGACCAGGACGAGCAGCCGCCGGCCCTCCCGCAAGCGGGGCCGGCCGTTACGCCGTGGATCCTGTCGGCGAAGACCGACGCGGCCCTGCGCGCTCAGGCCGAGCGCTTGGCGGCGTGGATCGCGTCGGACGAGCTGCTTGAACCCGCTGACCTGGCCTATTCCTTGGCCACATCGCGGTCGATGCTCGACCGTCGTGCCGTCGTCCTCGCCGAGGACCGGCCGGCGTTCCTCGCCGGGCTGCACGCCTTGGCGGCGGGTGAGTCCGCGTCGGGGCTGATCCAGGGTGCCGCGTCGGGTGGAGAGGTGGCGTTCCTCTTCACCGGTCAGGGCAGCCAGCGGCTCGGTATGGGGCGCGAACTGTACGACGCCTATCCGGTGTTCGCGGACGCGTTGGACGCGATCTGCGCCCGCATGGACGCACTGCTGGAACTCCCGCTGCGGGAGGTGCTGTTCGGCTCGGATGCGGCTCTGCTGGACGAGACGCGGTTCACCCAACCCGCGCTGTTCGCGGTCGAGGTGGCGCTGTTCCGGCTGCTCGAATCGTGGGGCGTGCGGCCGGACTTCCTGTCCGGGCACTCCATCGGTGAGATCGCCGCCGCGCACGCGGCCGGTGTTCTCACCCTCGACGACGCGTGTGTGCTGGTCGCGGCGCGTGGTCGGTTGATGCAGGCGCTGCCGGCCGGTGGCGTGATGATCGCCGTCCAGGCGTCGGAGGACGAGGTCCTGCCGTTGCTCACCGATCGGGTGAGCATCGCCGCGATCAACGGGCCGCAGGCCGTCGTCATCGCCGGCGACGAGGACGCGGCGGTGGCGATCGTCGCCTCGCTCACCGGCCGCAAGTCCAAGCGGCTCACGGTCAGCCACGCCTTCCACTCGCCCCACATGGACGGCATGTTGGACGATTTCCGACAGGTGGTGGAGGGCCTGTCGTTCCACGCTCCGCGCATTCCGCTCGTCTCCCACCTGACCGGCGCCCTCGTCACCGACGAGATGGGTTCGGCCGAGTTCTGGGTGCGGCACGTCCGTGAAGCCGTCCGGTTCCTGGACGGTGTCCGGGCCCTGGAAGCCGCCGGCGTGACCACGTACGTCGAACTCGGCCCGGACGGTGTGCTGTCCGCGCTCGCGCAGGACTGCGTGACGCAGGACGCCGCTTTCCTGCCGGCGCTCCGTAAGCAGCGCCCCGAGGTCCAGGTCGTCACGACGGCCCTCGCGCAGGCCCACGTGCACGGTGTGGCCGTCGACTGGACGGCGTTCTTCGCGGGTACGGGCGCTCGACGCGTCGACCTGCCGACGTACGCCTTCCAGCGGCAGCGGTACTGGCCCAGTGAGGTTGCTTACGCGGCCGGGGACCCGGGGGCGATCGGGTTCGGCGACGCCGACCACCCGTTGCTCGGCGCGGCGGTCACCCTCGCCGACTCGGACGGGGTGCTGCTCGCCGGCCGGCTGTCGTTGGACACCCACCCGTGGCTTGCCGACCACACCATTCACGGCGGTGTTCTGCTGCCGGGCACGGCCTTCGTCGAGCTGGCGGTTCGTGCCGGTGACCAGGTCGGATGCGATGTGGTCGAGGAGCTGACGCTGGAGGCCCCGCTGGTCCTCCCCGAGCGTGGCGGCGTACACCTCCAGCTCGCCGTCGAGGCATCGAACGCCTCCGGCAGTCGAGCGTTCGCCGTGTACTCGCGGCTTCAGGACGCACTCGCCGAGGAGCCGTGGACGCGTCACGGGTCCGGTGTGCTGGCCATGGGTGCCAGGCCGGAGGCCGCGGCGGAGTTCGGCGAGCTGGCGGCCTGGCCGCCGGTGGACGCCGTCGCGGTGGACGTGAGCGGGCTGTACGAGGACCTCGCCGGTGACGGCATGGCCTACGGGCCGTTGTTCCAGGGGTTGAAGGCGGCTTGGCGGCGCGGAAGCGAGCTGTTCACGGAGGTCGTGCTGCCGCAGGACGGGCACCGGGACGCGGCGCGGTTCGGTCTGCACCCTGCTCTGCTCGACGCGGGCCTGCACGCCATTGGTCACGGAGACCCCGGCGCGACGGCGCAGGGCGCGCTGCTTCCCTTCTCGTGGGCCGGAGTTTCGTTGTACGCGGCGGGTGCGTCGTCGCTGCGGATGCGGCTGACGCCGGTGTCCGTGGAGGATCCGCACACGTTGGCGTTGCTGGTCGCGGACGAGTCCGGGCGGGCGGTGGCGGCGGTGGAGTCGTTGACGTTGCGGCCGGCCTCGGCCGAGCAGGTCAACGCCGCGTCCGGCGGTCATGTCGAGTCCCTGTTCCGCGTCGAATGGGTGCCCGCGCCCGCCGCGGCTGCTGGGACCGGCGACCTTCGTTGGGTCGTCCTGGGCCGTGACGAACTCGGACTGGGCAGCACGGGTGCGCAGGTCACCGAATACGCGGACGCCGACGCGTTGCGTGCGGCGCTGGACGCGGGGGAGCCGGCTCCGGACGCGGTCTTCGTACAGCCGTCCGCCGCAGGGGCCGACTCCGTGGGGTCCGTCCATGCGGCGGTGAACGGTGCGCTTGAGGTGGTGCAGGGGTGGTTGGCGGACGACCGGTTCGCGGCTACTCGTCTGGTGTGGGTGACGTCGGGTGCGGTGTCCGTTGGTGCGGGGGAGGGTGTGCGGGATCTGGCGGGTGGCGCGGTGCGTGGCTTGCTGCGGTCGGCGCAGTCGGAGAATCCCGGCCAGCTCGTGATGCTGGACGTGGACGTGGACGTGGACGTGGACGGGGTGTCGACGGTTGGCATCGTCGCCGCGTTGGCGTCCGGGGAGCCGGAGTTGGCGGTCCGGGGTGGTGTGGTGCGTGTGCCGCGCCTGGTGCGCGTGCCGTCGGTGGACGCTGCTTCGGAGACCCGGATCAGCCTGGGCGACCCGTCGGGCACCGTGCTCGTCACCGGTGCCACGGGCGGTCTGGGCCGGTTGTTCGCCCGCCATCTGGTGACCGCGTACGGGGTGCGGCGTCTGCTGCTCACCAGTCGTCGTGGTCCGGCGGCGCAGGGCGCCGATGAACTGGTCGCCGAGCTGGTGGAGTTGGGCGCTGACGTCGAACTCGTCGCCTGCGACATCGCCGACCGGGACGCGCTCGCCCGCCTGTTGGACCTCGTACCGGTGGAACACCCGCTCACGGCCGTGGTGCACACCGCGGGTGTGCTGGACGACGGCGTGCTGGCGTCGCTGACTCCGGAGCGGGTGGCGAAGGTGCTCCGTCCGAAGGTGGACGCGGCTTGGAACCTGCACGAACTCACCCGCGAACTCGATCTGTCGGCGTTCGTGCTGTTCTCGGGTGCGGCTGCGGCGTTCGGTGCGGCCGGGCAGGCGAACTATGCGGCGGCCAATGCCTTCTTGGAGGCCCTGGCCGAGCAGCGTCGTGCCGAGGGTCTTTCGGCCACCGCGCTCGCCTGGGGTCTGTGGGCCCCGCAGGCCGGTGGCGCCGCCGGTATGGCGGCGAGCCTCGACGAGGCCAACCTGCTCCGCATCGCCCGTGAGGGCGTTGCCGCGCTGGCCGCCGACGAAGGGCTTGGGCTCTTCGATGTGGCGGTGGGGATGGATGCGGCGGTGTTGGTGCCGATGCATCTGGATGTGTCGGTGTTGCGTGCGCAGGCGGTGTCCGCGGGTTCGGTGCCGGCGTTGTTGCGTGGTTTGGTGCGGGTGCCGGCGCGGCGGATGGTCGAGCGGCGTGGTGGTGGGGTGGCTGATGCCGGGTCCTCGCCGTTGGTGGCGCGGCTGCTCGGGTTGCCGGTTGCGGAGCATGAGGGTGTGTTGCTGGAGCTGGTGTGCGGTCGGGTGGCCGCGGTGCTCGGTCACACGGGTGCTGAGGCGGTGGATGCCGAGCGGGCGTTCCGGGATCTCGGTTTCGATTCGCTGACGGCGGTGGAACTGCGCAACGTGCTGAAGGCGGAGACGGGTCTGCGGCTCCCGCCGACACTGATCTTCGACTACCCCACTCCCGTGGTGTTGGCCCGCCACCTGCTGAGCGAGCTGGGAGTGACCGCCGGCCCCGGCGACCAGGACGGCGGACGTGGACAGCGGATGGCGCCGAGCCGGCCGGTCATCGGTGTTACGGACGACCCGATCGTGATCGTGGGGATGGGGTGCCGGTTCCCGGGCGGTGTGCGGACGCCGGAGGACCTGTGGCAGCTCGTCTCCTCGGGTGGCGACGGGATCTCGGGTTTCCCGACCGATCGTGGTTGGGACGTGGAGGGGCTGTATCACCCGGATCCGGATCACGCGGGTACGTCGTACACGCGTGAGGGTGGGTTCCTGCATGATGCGGCGGAGTTCGATCCGTCGTTCTTCGGGATCTCGCCGCGTGAGGCGCTGGCCATGGATCCGCAGCAGCGGTTGCTGTTGGAGACGTCGTGGGAGGCGTTCGAGCGTGCGGGGATCGACCCGACCTCGATGCGTGGCACCCGGACCGGCGTGTTCGCCGGCGTCATGTACCACGACTACGCCACTGGCTTCGGAAACGGCGAAGCGCTGCCCGAAGGCGTCGAGGGCTATCTCGGCACCGGCATCTCGGGCAGCATCGCCTCGGGCCGCGTCTCGTACGCCTTCGGGCTTGAGGGTCCGGCGGTGACGGTGGACACGGCTTGTTCGTCGTCGTTGGTCGCGCTGCACTGGGCGATCCAGGCGTTGCGGCAGGGTGAGTGCGACATGGCGCTGGCCGGTGGTGTGGCGATCATGGCGACGCCGGAGACGTTCATCGACTTCAGTCGTCAGCGTGGTCTGGCCTCCGATGGTCGGTGCAAGTCCTTCGCGGACGGTGCGGACGGTACGGGGTGGGCCGAGGGCGCGGGCATGTTGCTCGTGGAGCGTCAGTCGGACGCGGTGCGCAACGGGCATCGGATCCTGGCGGTGGTGCGGGGTTCGGCGGTCAACCAGGACGGTGCGAGCAACGGGTTGACGGCGCCGAACGGGCCTTCGCAGCAGCGGGTGATCCGTGAGGCGTTGGCCGGTGCGGGTCTGTCGGCTGCGGATGTGGACGCGGTGGAGGCGCACGGTACGGGTACCCGGTTGGGGGACCCGATCGAGGCGCAGGCGCTGCTGGCGACGTACGGGCAGGAGCGGGCCGGGGGTCGGCCGTTGTTCCTGGGGTCGATCAAGTCGAACATCGGGCACACGCAGGCGGCTGCGGGTGTGGCCGGTGTCATCAAGATGATCATGGCGATGCGGCATGGTGTGCTGCCGAAGTCGCTGCATGTGGACGCGCCGTCGTCGCAGGTCGATTGGGAGGCTGGTGAGGTCAGTCTCCTGACGGAGGCGTTGGAGTGGCCGGAGACCGGCCGTCCGCGTCGGGCGGGCGTGTCCTCGTTCGGCATCAGCGGCACCAACGCCCACACCATCATCGAGCAACCGTCCGTTCTTGAGATCGAGTCGGGGGCGGAGTCGGACGCGCTGCTGCCGGTCGTGCCGTGGACGCTCTCCGCGAAGGGTGCGGAGGCGCTCCAGGCGCAGGCGCGTCAGCTCCGGTCGTACGTCCTGTCCACGCCGGACGCGCGTCCGGCCGATGTGGCGTGGTCGCTGACGACGGGCAGGGCCTCGTTCGAGGACCGCGCGGCCGTGATCGCCGGAGATCGCGAGGGCCTCCTGGCCGGTCTCGCCGCACTCGCGGAAGGCCGATCGACGGGCGCGCTGATCGAAGGATCACCTGCCGGCGGCAAGATCGCCTTCCTGTTCACCGGTCAGGGCAGCCAGCGTCTGGGCATGGGGCGCGAACTGTACGAAGCTTTCCCGGTGTTCGCGGACGCCCTGGACGCGGCGTGCGAGCAGCTTGATTCGCTGCTCGAACTGCCGCTCAAGGAAGTGCTGTTCGGATCGAATGCCGACCTGTTGGACGAGACGAGGTTCACCCAGCCGGCCCTGTTCGCCGTCGAAGTCGCGCTGTTCCGGCTGATCGAGTCGTGGGGTGTGAAGCCCGACTTCGTATCCGGGCACTCCATCGGTGAGATCGCTGCCGCGCATGTGGCGGGTGTGTTGTCGCTGGATGATGCGTGCGCCCTGGTGGCGGCTCGTGGTCGCCTGATGCAGGCGCTGCCGGTCGGTGGCGTGATGATCGCCGTTCAGGCGTCGGAGGACGAGGTCCTGCCGCTGCTGACCGACCGGGTGAGCATCGCCGCCGTCAACGGCCCGCAGTCGGTCGTGATCGCGGGCGATGAGGACGCCGCGGTGGCCATCGCCGAATCCTTCGCCGGCCGGAAGACCAAGAGCCTCACGGTTAGTCACGCGTTCCACTCGCCGCACATGGACGCCATGCTGGACGACTTCCGCCAGGTGGTGGAGGGATTGTCGTTCGCGACCCCGCACATCCCGATCGTGTCGAACCTGACCGGCGCCCTCGTCACCGACGAGATGGCCTCGGCCGAGTTCTGGGTGCGGCACGTCCGGGAAGCCGTGCGTTTCCTCGACGGCGTGCGGGCCCTGGAAGCCGCGGGTGTGACGACGTACGTCGAACTCGGCCCGGACGGAGTTCTGTCCGCACTCGCGCGGGACTGCCTGACCGATAACACGGATGCCGTCCTCGTGCCGGCTCTGCGTGCGGCGCGCGGCGAGGCGGAGACGCTGGTCGCCGCTGTCGCCCAGGTGCACGTGCGTGGTGTTGAGGTGGACTGGTCGACGTTCTTCGCCGGTACGGGTGCCCGGCGCGTGGAGCTGCCGACGTACGCCTTCCAGCGGCAGCGCTACTGGCTGGAGATGCCGTCGGCGTCCCGCAAGGGTGTCGCCGACGACGTGGACTCCCGCTTCTGGGACGCGGTGGAACGCGAGGACCTGGACTCGCTCGCCGACGCACTGGACCTGAACGACGAGCACGCATGGGACACGGTCCTGCCGGCCCTGCCCGCCCTGTCGGCGTGGCGTCGCGGCCTGCGAACCCGGTCCGATGTGGATGCCTGGCGGTACCGGGTGACGTGGAAGCCGCTGAAGGATTCCGTGGCCGGTGCGGGGCTGTCCGGTCCGTGGCTGCTCGTGGTGCCCGCCGAGGGCATGGACGACGCGGCTGTGGTGGGCGCGCTGACCGGGCGCGGCGCCGAGGTGCGCCGGGTCGTGGTCGAGGCCGGTACCGACCGGGCCGCGCTGGCCGGGCTGCTGGCCGAGGCCGTCGCCGGTTCCGCCTCCGGACCTGTCGGCGGGTTGGTGTCGCTGCTGGGCCTGGACGAGGCCACCGGCGTGCTTGCCACGGCAGCACTGGTGCAGGCCATGGGCGATGCAGGGGTCGGGGCGCCGCTGTGGTGCCTGACCCGTGGAGCGGTGAGTGTGGGTCGTTCGGACCGGCTGGTCTCGGCGGTTCAGGCGCAGGTGTGGGGTCTGGGTCGGGTCGCAGCGTTGGAGGTGCCCGAGCGTTGGGGTGGTCTGGTCGATCTTCCCGAGGTGTGGGACGAGCGGGCGATGGGCCGGTTGGCGGGTGTGTTGGCCGGTGGTTCCGCCGGTGAGGACCAGGTCGCGGTGCGTTCCTCCGGGGTCTTCGGTCGCCGCCTGGTCCGTGCCGCCGCCGTTCAGGGCGACCAGTCCTGGACGCCGTCCGGGACGGTGCTGGTGACCGGTGGTACGGGCGCCCTGGGTGGTCGGATCGCGCGGTGGCTGGCCGAGGCCGGCGCGGAGCGTCTGGTGCTGACCAGCCGCCGGGGCGCGGACGCTCCCGGCGCAGCCGAGCTGGTGGCCGCGTTGTCGGAGACGGGCGTGGAGGTGTCCGTGGTGGCGTGTGACGCCGCCGACCGGGATGCGTTGCGTGCGCTGTTGGCCACCGAGGCCGACGCGCTGACGGCGGTCGTGCACACGGCCGGGATCCTGGACGACGGGGTGTTGGACGCTCTGACGTCGGAGCGGTTCGAGTCGGTGCTGCGGGCCAAGGCGACGTCCGCGCTCAACCTGCACGAGCTGACCGTCGAGCTCGGCATCGAGCTCTCCGCTTTCGTACTCTTCTCCTCGATGAGCGGCATGACCGGCTCCGCCGGCCAGGCCAACTACGCGGCTGCGAATGCCTACTTGGATGCGCTTGCCGAGCAGCGTCGGGCGGCCGGTCTGGTCGCGACCTCCCTGGCCTGGGGTCCCTGGGCCGATGGCGGTATGGCGGCCGACGAGGCGATGGATGCCCGGATGCGTCGTGAGGGTCTGCCGCCGATGGCGCCGGACACGGCCATGGCTGTTCTGCGGCAGAGTGTGTCGGCGTCGAGTGATGTTGCTGCTCTGTTGGTGGCGGACGTGGACTGGGAGCGCTTCGGTCCCGCGTTCACCGTCGTGCGTCCGAGCAATCTCTTCGCCGAGCTGCCGGAGACCCGGGTCACCGGCTCCACCGCTGCCAACCGTTCCGAGAAGGCCGGTTCGCCGGCCGAACGCCTCTCCGGTCTCGGTGCGGTGGAGTTGGAGCGGGAGTTGCTCGCTCTGGTGCGTGCGCAGGTCGCGGCGGTTCTGGGGCACGACGGTTCGGAGGCCGTGGGCGCCGAGCGGGCTTTCAAGGAGTTGGGGTTCGACTCGTTGACGGCGGTTGAGCTGCGTAACCGGCTTGGTGCGGTGACGGGTGTGACGTTGCCGGCGACGTTGATCTTCGATTACCCGACGGCTTCCGCGCTGACCGCTTTCCTGCGGGATGAACTGCTGGGTACGCGGGTGGAGATCGCGGGTCCGGTGGTGGTGGCGGTCGACGATGATCCGGTCGCGATCGTGGCGATGAGTTGCCGGTTCCCGGGTGGGGTGCGTACTCCGGAGGATCTGTGGCGGTTGCTGTCGAGCGGCGGTGACGCCATCGGTGAGTTCCCGGTGGATCGTGGTTGGGATCTGGAGCGGCTCTACAGTGCGGATCCGGATCAGCAGGGCACGTTCTATGCCCGTGAGGGTGGCTTCCTTTACGACGCTGCCGAGTTCGATGCGGACTTCTTCGGGATTTCGCCGCGTGAGGCGCTGGCGATGGATCCGCAGCAGCGGTTGTTGTTGGAGACGACGTGGGAGGCGTTCGAGCGGGCGGGCATCGACCCGGCCGCTGTGCGTGGCAGTCAGGCCGGCGTCTTCGTCGGAACCAACGGCCAGGACTACGGCTCCATGCTCCAAGCCCTTCCGGACGGCATCGAGGGCTTCCTCGGCACCGGTAACGCGGCGAGTGTCGTATCGGGTCGCCTTTCGTACGCGTTCGGGCTCGAAGGTCCGGCGGTGACGGTGGATACGGCGTGCTCGGCTTCGTTGGTCGCGTTGCACTGGGCCGTGCAGGCGTTGCGCAACGGTGAGTGCAGCATGGCGCTGGCCGGTGGTGTGACGGTGATGTCGTCGCCGGGTGCGTACATCGACTTCAGTCGTCAGCGTGGGTTGGCCGCCGATGGTCGGATCAAGGCTTTCGCGGCCGACGCGGACGGTACGGGTTGGGGCGAGGGTGTCGGCATGCTGCTCGTGGAGCGGCTGTCGGATGCGCGGCGCAACGGGCATCCGGTGTTGGCGGTGATTCGTGGCTCGGCGATCAATCAGGATGGTGCGAGCAATGGTTTGACGGCGCCGAACGGTCCGTCGCAGCAGCGGGTGATCCGGGCGGCTCTGGCCGGTGCCGGTTTGTCGGCGGCCGAGGTGGACGCGGTGGAGGCGCACGGCACGGGCACGATGCTCGGGGACCCGATCGAGGCGCAGGCGTTGTTGGCCACGTACGGGCAGGAGCGCTTCGAGGACCAGCCGCTGTTCCTGGGGTCGATCAAGTCGAACATCGGGCACACGCAGGCCGCGGCGGGTGTCGCGGGTGTGATGAAGATGGTGCTGGCCATGCGGCATGGGGTGCTTCCGCAGACCTTGCACGTGGGCGAGCCGACCCCGCACGTCGACTGGACCGCGGGTGATGTGGAACTCCTCACCGAGCAGCGGGCCTGGCCGGAGACCGGCCGGCCGCGTCGTGCCGGTATCTCCTCGTTCGGGTTCAGTGGTACCAACGCGCACACGATCATCGAGCAGGCACCGGACGACCAGGACGAGCAGCCTCCGGCCCTCCCGCAGCGACTGACCGGCACCCTGCCGTGGATCCTGTCGGCGAAGACGGACGCGGCCCTGCGCGCTCAGGCCGAGCGCTTGGCGGCGTGGATCGCGTCGGAGGAATCGCTCGAACCGGCGGACGTCGCGCACTCCTTGGCCACGTCCAGGTCGATGCTCGAACACCGGGCCGTGCTCATCGCGCAGGACCGGGAGGAGTTCCAGGCCGCTCTGAAGGCCCTCGCGGCCGGTGAGCAGTCGGCCGGCTCGGTGCGTGGGACGGCATCCACAGGCGGAGTCGCCTTTCTCTTCACCGGTCAGGGCAGCCAGCGGCTGGGTATGGGGCGCGAACTGTACGACGCCTATCCGGTGTTCGCGGACGCGTTGGACGCGATCTGCGCCCGCATGGACGCACTGCTGGAACTCCCGCTGCGGGACGTGCTGTTCGGCTCGGATGCGGCTCTGCTGGACGAGACGCGGTTCACTCAGCCGGCGTTGTTCGCGGTCGAGGTGGCGCTGTTCCGGCTGCTCGAATCGTGGGGCGTGCGGCCGGACTTCCTGTCCGGTCATTCGATCGGTGAGATCGCCGCCGCGCACGCGGCCGGTGTTCTCACCCTCGACGACGCGTGTGTGCTGGTCGCGGCGCGTGGTCGGTTGATGCAGGCGCTGCCGGCCGGTGGCGTGATGATCGCCGTCCAGGCGTCGGAGGACGAGGTCCTGCCGTTGCTCACCGATCGGGTGAGCATCGCCGCGATCAACGGGCCGCAGGCCGTCGTCATCGCCGGCGACGAGGACGCGGCGGTGGCGATCGTCGCCTCGCTCACCGGGCGCAAGAGCAAGCGGCTGACCGTGAGCCATGCCTTCCACTCGCCGCACATGGACGGCATGCTGGCCGACTTCCGGAAGGTGGTCGAGGGGCTGACCTTCGAACCGCCGCGCCTCCCGATCGTGTCCAACCTGACCGGCGCCCTCATCACCGACGAGATGGGTTCGGCCGACTTCTGGGTACGGCACGTCCGCGAAGCGGTTCGATTCCTCGACGGGGTCCGCACACTGGAAGCCGCCGGCGTGACCACGTACGTCGAACTCGGCCCGGACGGGGTGCTCTCGGCCCTCGCCCAGGACTGCGTCACCGACGGATCGACTGTCGGGGCGGCCACGGGGGCGGCCACGTTCGTGCCCGCCCTTCGTAAGGGCCGTGCCGAGGTCGAGGCCCTCGTCACCGCCCTCGCCCAGGCCCATGTCCACGGCGTCACCATCGACTGGACGGCGTACTTCTCCGGAACGGGCACGGGCACGGGCACGGGCACAGGTACGCGTACGGGTACGGGTACAGGTACAGGTACCGGAACAGCTGTCGCGCCCCGACGCGTCGACCTGCCGACGTACGCCTTCCAGCGCAAGCGCTACTGGCTGGAGGAGGCCTCCCGCCCCGCGGCGGTGGCAGCCGGCGGCGTCGGGAGCGGTGTGGCCGACGCCCCGTTCTGGGAGGCCGTCGAGAACGATGACCTCGCCGCCCTCACCACCGCCCTGGACATCGACGCCGACCAGCCGCTGAGCGCCCTGCTGCCGGCGCTGTCCGCCTGGCGGCGCCGGCGCACGGAGCGGTCCGTCGTCGACACCTGGCGGTACGGGGTCACCTGGAAGCCGCTGGCGGCCCCGGACACCGCCGCCCGCCCCGCCGGAACCTGGCTGGTCGTCACCGCGGCGCCCGGCGACGGGTCCGGACCGTCCGGTATCCCCGGTATCGCGGACGCGCTCCGGGCGCAGGGCGTCGACGTACGGGACGTCGCCCTCGACCCCGCGGAGAGCGGCCGTACCGCCGTGGCCGATCGGCTGCGTTCGGCGCTCGCCGGGGACCGGGCCGACGGCGTGGTCTCCCTGCTGGCACTCGCCGAAGCCCCCCACCCGACCCATCCGGCGGCGCCGACAGGGCTGCTGCTGACCGGGACCCTGGTACAGGCCCTCGGGGACGCCGAAGTCGACGCACCGCTGTGGTGCGTGACCTCAGGTGCCGTGTCGGCCGGCCTCGCCGACCGGCTGCGCAGTACCGCGCAGGCACAGGTCTGGGGGCTCGGCCGGGTGGTCGCGCTGGAGCACCCCGAGCGCTGGGGCGGTCTGGTGGACCTGCCCGCCCGCGTGGACGGACGGACGCTCGACCAACTGCTCTCCGTACTCGCTGGAGCAGGCGGGGACGCCCACGAGGACCAGATCGCGGTACGCTCCGCCGGTCTCCTCGTACGCCGCATCGAGCACGCCGCCTCGTCGGACAGCACCGCACCGGACAGCACCACACCGGCCGGCGCCACGGGGTCGGCGCGGGCGCCGTGGCGGCCCCGCGGCACCGTGCTGGTCACCGGCGGGACGGGTGCGCTCGGTGCGCACGTCGCCCGCTGGCTGGCCGCGCACGGCGCCGAGCACCTGGTGCTGGCCGGGCGGCGCGGACCGCAGGCGCCCGGCGTCTCGGCCCTGGTCGCGGAACTCGCCGAACTGGGCGCCCGCGCAACGGCCGTCGCCTGCGACGTCACCGACCGGTGGTCCGTGGCCGAGCTCCTCACCGGGCTCCGTGACGACACCACCGGCCCCGGCCTCACCGCCGTGTTCCACACGGCGGGCGTCGGCCAGTTGACGCCGCTCGCCGAAACCGGACCGGACGAGGTCGCCGCGGTGCTCGCCGCGAAGGTCTCCGGGGCCGAACACCTCGACGAACTGCTCGGTGACACGGAGTTGGACGCCTTCGTCCTGTTCTCCTCCATCGCCGGAGTGTGGGGAAGCGGCGGCCAGGGCGCCTACGCGGCGGCCAACGCCCATCTCGACGCCTTGGCGCAGCGGCGCCGCGACCGCGGGCTGACGGCCACGGCCGTCGCCTGGGGTCCGTGGGGCGAGGGCGGGCTGGTCGCCGACGACGAGGCCGCCGGGCAACTCCGGCGCCGCGGTCTGCCGGTGATGGCGCCCGAGCGGTCGATCGCGGCACTCCAGCAGGCGCTGGACGCGGGCGACACCACGGTGACGGTCGTCGACGTCGACTGGGACCTGTTCGTCCCGGCGTTCACGGCCTCCCGGCCGCGTCCGCTCATCGCCGACCTCCCCGAGGTGCGCCGCGTACTCGACGCGGACGAGCACGCTGCGGGCACGGGCGGCGACGGCTCCGCCGACGCCGTCGACCGGCTGCTGGCCGAGCTGCGGGGCGCGAGCCCCGACGAGGCCGAACGGACCCTGCTCACCCTGGTCCGTACGCACGTCGCGGCGGTCCTCGGGCACGACGGGGCCGGCACGGTCGAGGCGGGCCGGGCCTTCAAGGAGCTGGGCTTCGACTCCCTCACCGCCGTCGAACTGCGGACCCGCCTCGGCGCGGCCACCGGACTGCGGCTGCCCGCGGCCCTCGTCTTCGACCACCCGACACCCGCCGCCCTGGCCGCGCACATCCGCGCGGAACTCCTCGGTGGGGACGCGGAGCCCGTGCTCCCGGCCCTCGCGGAGATCGACAAGTTGGAGTTCGTCCTCTCGTCGGTCCCCGAGGAGGACGCCGCCGAACGCGCCCGCGTCACGGCACGGCTCGAAGCGCTCCTGGCGAACTGGAACAGGACCGAACGCGCCGCGCTCGCCCTGGAGGACGAGGAAACGGTCATCGAATCGGCATCCGCCGAAGACCTCTTCGACATCATCAACAACGAATTCGGAAAAGCCTGACCTTGATGCCCGATCCGATGTCTCCATCGAATTCTCTCAATTCATCGCATGAGTTGAGTTCGTCGAATTCTCACCCGCAGTCCGCAAGCAACCCGCATTTCTCCAGGAGGTGACGTTCCAGTGGCCGGCGCGAACGAAGAAAAGCTTCTCGAAAACCTGAAGTGGATGACCACGGAGCTGCGGCGGGCCCGCCGCCGTCTCCAGGAGGTCGAGCAGGACGCCCACGAGCCCCTCGCGATCGTCGCGATGAGCTGCCGTTTCCCCGGCGGGGTGCGGTCGCCCGAGGACCTGTGGCACCTGGTCGCCGAGGGCGGTGACGCGATCACCGGCTTCCCCGACGACCGCGGCTGGGACATCGCGTCCCTCGCCGACCCGGACCCCGACCGCAAGGGCACCTTCTACAACACCGGCGGTGGATTCCTCGCCGACGCCACAGCCTTCGACCCCGGATTCTTCGGGATATCGCCGCGCGAGGCCCTGGCGATGGACCCGCAGCAACGCCAGATCCTGGAAACCTCCTGGGAGGTGTTCGAGCGGGCCGGAATCGACCCCGCTTCCGTACGCGGCAGCCGCACCGGTGTCTACATTGGCGCGGGCGCCATGGGGTACGGGGCCGACCTCGCGGAGGTTCCCGAGGGGCTGGAGGGGCTGCTGCTGACGGGTGGCGCGACGAGCGTGCTGTCGGGCCGCGTCAGTTACGTCCTCGGCCTGGAGGGCCCGGCCGCCACCATCGACACGGCCTGTTCGTCCTCACTCGTCGCCCTGCACCTGGCCGGACAGGCCCTGCGCCAGCGCGAGTGCACGCTCGCCCTGGTCGGCGGCGTCTGCGTGATGCCCACGCCCGACGTGTTCGTCGAGTTCAGCCGCCAGCGCGGTCTCGCCGAGGACGGCCGCTGCAAGTCCTTCGCCGCCGCCGCCGACGGCACCGGCTGGGCCGAAGGCGTCGGCGTCCTCCTCGTCGAGCGCCTGTCGGACGCACGCCGCAACGGCCATCCCGTGCTGGCCGTGGTCCGGGGCTCCGCCATCAACCAGGACGGCGCCAGCAACGGCCTCACCGCCCCCAACGGCCCCGCCCAGCAGCGCGTCATCCGGCAGGCCCTGGAGAACGCACGCCTCTCCGCCGCCGAGATCGACGCCGTCGAGGCGCACGGCACCGGCACCCGCCTCGGCGACCCCATCGAAGCCCAGGCGCTCCTCGCCACGTACGGGCAGGACCGGCCCGCGGGCCGGCCGCTGCGCCTCGGATCCCTCAAGTCGAACCTCGGACACACGCAGGCCGCGGCCGGTGTCGCGGGCATCATCAAGACGGTCATGGCGATCCGCCACGGCGTCCTGCCGCAGACCCTCCACGTCGACGAGCCGACCCCCGACGTCGACTGGACGGCCGGAGCGGTGTCGCTGCTCACCGAGCCGATGCCCTGGCCCGAGACCGGGGCGCCGCGCCGCGCGGCCGTGTCCGCCTTCGGCGTGAGCGGCACCAACGCGCACACCATCATCGAGGAGGCCCCGCAGGAGGAGCCCCCGCAGGACGAGCCGTCCCACGGCGATGCGCCGGCCGCTGCGGAACCCGTCGTCCGGGTGCGGCCTGCCCTGCTGCCCTGGACGCTGTCGGGCCGCAGCGCCGCCGCGCTGCGTGCCCAGGCCGCCCGGCTGATCGACGCCCGCGCCCTCGGGAGCGTGGGCGCCGGCGCCCTCGACCTCGGACACTCGCTGGCCACCACCCGCGCCGCCCTGGAGCACCGCGCGGTCCTCTTCGCCCGCACCGACGACGGCCTCGACACCGCCCTGGCGGCGCTGGCCGTCGGCGCGGACGCGGAGGGCCTGGTCACAGGCACCGCCACCGAGGGCCGGACCGCGTTCCTGTTCACCGGACAGGGCAGCCAGCGCCTCGGCATGGGACGCGAACTGTACGAAACCTTCCCGGTGTTCGCGGACGCCCTGGACGCCGTCTGCGCCCACATGGACGACCATCTCGAACTGGCCCTGAAGGACGTCCTGTTCGGCGCGGACGCGGAGCTGCTGAACCGTACGGAGTACACGCAGCCCGCGCTGTTCGCCGTGGAGACGGCGCTGTTCCGACTCGTCGAGAGCTGGGGCCTGCGGCCCGACTACCTGTCCGGTCACTCCATCGGCGAGATCACCGCCGCGCACGCCGCGGGGATCCTCCCGCTCGACGACGCGTGCACGCTCGTCGCCGCCCGGGCGCGACTGATGCAGGACCGGCCCGCCGGCGGCGCGATGATCGCCCTCCAGGCGACGCGGGACGAGGTCCTGCCGCTGCTGACCGACCGGGTGGACATCGCCGCCGTCAACGGCCCCCGGTCGGTCGTGATCGCCGGCGCCGCGGACGACGCCGCCGTCATCGAGGCCGGCTTCCGGGCACAGGGCCGCAAGACCAAGCGGCTCGCCGTCAGCCACGCCTCCCACTCGCCGCTCATGGACGGCATGCTCGACGCCTTCCGGCAGGTCGCGGAAGGGCTCACGTACGCCGCCCCGAGCATCCCCGTCGTGTCCAACCTGACCGGCGCCCTCGTCGCCGACGGCGAGATGGGCACGGCGGACTTCTGGGTCCGCCACGTCCGCGAAGCGGTCCGCTTCCTCGACGGCGCCCGCGCCCTGGAAGCCGCCGGCGTGACCACGTACGTGGAGATCGGCCCCGACGGCGTCCTGTCCGCCCTCGCCCAGGACTGCGTCAGCGGCGAGGGAGCCGTCTTCCTCCCCGTGCTGCGCGGCGGCAGGCCCGAGCCCGAGACGGCCATGGCCGCCCTCGCCCGGGCCCACGCCCACGGCGCCGCCGTGGACTGGGCGACGTACTTCGCCGGCACCGGCGCCCGCCGCGTCGACCTGCCCACCTACGCCTTCCAGCACGAGCGGTACTGGCTGGAGCCCGGCGCCGGCGCGGCCGGCGACGTCGCCGTGGCCGGACTCGACCCGGCCGCGCACCCGCTGCTCGGCGCCGCCGTCACCCTCGCCGGCTCCGACCAGGTGCTGTGCACCGGCCGGCTCTCGGCCCGCACCCACCCCTGGCTCGCCGAGCACACCGTGGCCGGTACGACGGTGCTGCCGGGAGCGGCGTTCGTCGAACTCGCCGTGCGCGCCGGGGACCTCGCCGGCTGCGGCACCGTCGGGGAACTGGTGCTCGACGCGCCGCTCGCGCTGCCCGCCGACGGCGGCGTACGGATCCAGGTGCTCGTGGAGAGCCCCGACGAGGACGGCCGGCGCGCCTTCACCGTGTCCGCCCGCCCGGACGACCCCACCGACGCGGGCAGCGGCTGGACCCGCCACGCCCGGGGTGTCCTCAGCCCCGCCGCCCCCGCGACGGCCTTCGCCCCTGGACCGTGGCCCCCCGCCGGCGCCGAGCCCGTCGACACCGGTCACCTCTACGCCACCGACGAGCCTCACGGCGCCCACGCCCACGCCCACGCCCCCGAGCGCGGCCCGGTGTTCCGGGCCGTGGAGGCCGCCTGGCACCGTGACGGAGAGTGGTTCGCGCAGGTGCGCCTGCCCGAAGACGCTCCGCAGGCAGCCGGGTTCGGGCTGCACCCGGTACTCCTGGACGCCGCCGCGCACGCCGCGCTCGCTCTGGCGGGCGCCGCCGCGACCGCCGACGGATCCGCCGCCGTCGCGGCCGTCGGGCCCGGCAGCGTCTGGTCGGACGTGACCCTGCACGCGGTGGGCGCGGGCGCCCTGCGCGTACGCGTCCGACCGGCCGCCGACGGAACGTACGCCCTCGACCTCGCCGACGACCTCGGCGACCCGGTGGCCACCGTCGGCCGACTCGCCCCGCGGGCGTTCACCGCCACGACCACCGGCACCACCGACGGCACGGACCCGGTCCCGGCCGTCGTGCGCGACGCCCTGTTCCAGCTCGCGTGGACGCCCCTGCCCTCACCGGCCGCCCCGGCCCCGACCGGGCCGGCCGGCGGCTGGGCGGTGCTCGGCGCCGCCGGATCCGGTCAGGCCCCCGGCTACGCCGACCTGGCGGAGCTCGGCGCGGCCGTCGAGGCGGGCACGCCCGTCCCCGCGTACGTCCTGGCCCCCTTCTCGCGGCAGCCCGAGGGTGCCTCGCCGGACACGCTGCGCGGGGCCGCGCACCGGGCCCTCGCCCTGGCCCAGGCCTGGCTGGCCGACGACCGGTTCGCAACGTCCCGGCTGGTCGTCGTGACCGCCGGCGCGGTCGCCGGGCCCGGCGAAGGCGCCGAGGACCTGCCGCACGCCGCGATCCGCGGACTGCTGCGGTCCGCGGAGACCGAGAACCCCGGCCGCTTCGTCCTCGCCGACCTCGCCGACCTCGCCGACCTCGCCGACCTCACCGCTCCGGCCCTCGCCGCCGCCCTCGACTCCGGCGAACCGGAGCTGCTGCTCCGCGACGCGGCCGTGCACGTGCCGCGCCTGCGCCGCACCCCGCCGACCGACCCCGCAGCCGGCAACGGCGTCACCATCGACCCGAACGGCACCGCCCTGATCACCGGCGGTTCCGGCAGCCTCGCCGGGATCGTCGCCCGCCACCTGGCCGGCGCCCACGGCGTGCGCCACCTGCTGCTGCTCGGCCGGCGCGGCGCCGACGCACCCGGCGCAGCCGAACGCAGCGCGGAACTGGCCGCGTTGGGCGCAGAGGTCACCTGGGCCGCCTGCGACGCAGCCGACCGGGACGCGATGGCCGCCGTCCTGTCCGCGATCCCCGCCGAACACCCCCTCACCACCGTGGTCCACACGGCGGGCGTACTCGACGACGGCGTCATCGCGTCCCTCACCCCCGACCGGCTGGACGCCGTCCTGCGGCCGAAGGCCGTCGCCGCCCTCCACCTGCACGAACTGACCCGCGACCTGCCGGTCACGGCGTTCGTCCTGTACTCGGCCATCGCCGGAACCCTCGGCGCCGCCGGCCAGGCCAACTACGCCTGCGCCAACGTCCACCTGGACGCCCTCGCCGAACTCCGCCACCACCAGGGGTTGCCCGCCACCTCGCTCGCCTGGGGCCTGTGGGCCGAAGCCGGCGGCATGATCGGCGGACTCGACGAAACCCAGCTGCGCCGCATGGAGCAGCACGGCATGGGTGCCCTCTCCGCCGCCGACGGCATGACCCTGCTCGACGCGGCGCTGGCCTCCGGCCGGCCCGTCCTCGTCCCCGCCCGACTCCACCCCGCCGCTCTGCGCGCCGCTGCCGCGCCCGGCCCCGTCGCCCCCGTGTTCCGGGACCTGCTGGGCCCGGCGGGACGCCGCACCGCGCACACCCGCGCCGAAGCGGGCGACTCCCTCGCCGACCGACTGACCGGCCTGACCCGCCCCGAACAGGAACGCGCCCTGCTGGAACTCGTACGGGCGCAGGTCGCCTCCGTGCTGGGCCACGCCTCGGCCGAACGGATCGAACCGGCCAAGGCGTTCAAGGACCTCGGCTTCGACTCGCTGACCGCCGTGGAACTGCGCAACGGCCTCGGCGCCGCCACCGGACTGCGCCTGGCCACCACGCTCGTCTTCGACCACCCGTCGCCCACCGCCCTCGCACGACAACTGCTCGTCGAACTCCTCGGTGACGCGGCCGAGTCGGACACGACGCACCACACCCTGGGCGCCCCGTCGCGTGTTTCCGCCTCCGGCGCCGACGACCCCATCGCGATCGTCGCCATGAGCTGCCGCTACCCGGGCGGAGTCGGCAACCCCGAGGACCTGTGGCGGCTCGTCGCCACCGGCGGCGACGCCATCGGCGGCCTCCCCGGCAACCGCGGCTGGGACATGGCCGAGCTGTACGCCACGGGCACCGGGACGGCGGGCGGCGCCGGGAGCGCCGCCGACACCGGGAACACCGCCTCCGACACCGGACGCCCCTTCGCGGGCGGATTCCTCTACGACGCCGACTCCTTCGACGCCGACTTCTTCGGCATCTCACCGCGCGAAGCCCTCGCCATGGACCCGCAGCAGCGCCTCCTGCTGGAAGCCTCCTGGGAAGCGGTCGAGCGGGCCGGCATCGACCCGTCCTCACTGCGCGGCACCCGCGCGGGCGTCTTCGTGGGCGCCGCCTACACCGGCTACGACGCCCAACTGGAGCGGTCCGCCGACGCGGACGGCGTACTCGGCCACGTGATGACCGGCAACGCGGGCAGCGTCATGTCCGGTCGCGTCTCCTACGTCCTGGGCCTGGAGGGCCCGGCGGTCACCGTCGACACGGCCTGCTCGTCCTCGCTGGTCGCCCTGCACTGGGCGATCCAGGCCCTGCGGGCCGGCGAATGCACCCTCGCCCTCGCGGGCGGCGTCACGGTGATGTCGACGCCCGGCACCTTCAGCGAGTTCAGCCACCAGGGCGGCCTGTCCCCCGACGGCCGCTGCAAGGCCTTCGCGGCGGCAGCGGACGGTACCGGCTGGGGCGAAGGCGTCGGCATGCTGCTCGTGGAACGGCTGTCGGACGCCCGCCGCAACGGGCACCCCGTGCTCGCGGTCGTCCGCGGCTCGGCCGTCAACCAGGACGGCGCGAGCAACGGCCTGACCGCGCCGAACGGACCCTCGCAACAGCGCGTCATCCGCGCCGCCCTCGCGAGCGCGGGCCTGTCGGCCGCCGAGGTCGACGCCGTGGAGGCGCACGGCACGGGCACCCGCCTCGGCGACCCCATCGAAGCCCAGGCCCTGCTGGCCACGTACGGTCAGGACCGGCCCGAGGGGCAGCCGCTGCTGCTCGGCACCGTCAAGTCGAACATCGGCCACACGCAGGCCGCCGCGGGCGTGGCGGGCGTCATCAAGATGGTCATGGCGATGCGCCACGGGACGCTGCCGCAAACCCTGCACGTGGACGAGCCCACCCCGCACGTCGACTGGGCGGCCGGCGACATCACCCTGCTGACCGAGCCGACGGCCTGGCCCGAGACCCGACGGCCGCGCCGGGCCGCGGTGTCCTCGTTCGGCATCAGCGGCACCAACGCCCACACGATCATCGAGCAGGCACCGCAGGACACGGACGCTCCGGCGCCGACGACCCCGCCCACCGGACCGGTGCCCTACGTCCTGTCCGCCAGGACCCCGCAGGCCCTGCGCGACCAAGCCGCCCGGCTGCTCCCCGTTGCCGAGGCCGGCGCCGACGTGACCGGGGCCGAGGACGGCTCCGCCCTCGTGGACCTCGCGTACTCCCTCGCCACCGGCCGCGCCGGACTCGACCACCGCGCGGCGTTCGCCGCCGCTGACCGTGAGAGCCTGCTGCGCATGCTCGCCGCCGTCGCGGCCGACGAGAGCGCGCCGGGGCTGATCCGCGGGACGGCCACCGGCGGCGCGCAGGCCTTCCTGTTCACCGGACAGGGCAGCCAGCGCACCGGGATGGGGCGTGAACTGCACGCGACCCAGCCGGTGTTCGCCACCGCGCTGGACGCGATCTGCGACCGGTTCGACCTCGAAACGCCCCTGAAGGACGTGCTGTTCGGGGACGATGCCGATCTGCTGGACCGGACCGAGTACACCCAGCCGGCGTTGTTCGCGGTGGAGGTGGCGTTGTTCCGGCTGCTCGAATCGTGGGGTGTACGGCCGGACTTCGTGTCGGGGCATTCGATCGGTGAGATCGTCGCCGCGCATGTGGCGGGTGTGTTGTCGCTGGACGACGCGTGCACGCTGGTCGCGGCCCGTGGCCGGCTGATGCAGGCCCTGCCGACGGGCGGTGTGATGATCGCGGTGCGGGCGTCGGAGGGCGAGGTCCTGCCGCTGCTGACGGACCGGGTGAGCATCGCCGCCGTCAACGGCCCGCAGGCCGTCGTGATCGCTGGTGACGAGGACGCCGCGACGGCTGTCGTGGCGGCCTTCCCCGACCGCAAGTCCAAGCGGCTCAACGTCAGTCACGCCTTCCACTCGCCGCACATGGACGGCATGCTCGCCGACTTCCGCAAGGTCGCCGAGGAGTTGACGTACGCGGCTCCGCGCATCCCGGTCGTCTCCCACCTGACCGGCGCCCTGGTCACCGAGGACGAGATGGGCTCGGCGGACTTCTGGGTCCGCCACGTCCGCGATACGGTCCGCTTCCTCGACGGCGTCCGCGCCCTGGAGGCGGCCGGCGTGACCACGTACCTCGAACTCGGCCCCGACGGAACCCTGTCCGCCCTCGCCCAGGACTGCCTGGCCGAGGACGGCGACGCCGCCTTCGTGCCGGTGCTGCGCACCGGCCGGCCCGAGTCCGAAACCCTGACCACCGCCCTCGCCCACACCCACACCCGTGGCATCGCCCTCGACTGGCGGGCCTACTTCGCCGCCACCGGGAACCACGGCCGGCGCGTCGACCTCCCCACCTACCCCTTCCAGCCCCGGCGCCACTGGCCCGAGCCCGCCACCGCGCACCCCGGCGCGGTCGCGCAGGCCGGGTCCGCCGCCGGGAGCGGGGCCGACGCCCGGTTCTGGGACGTCATCGAGCGGGCCGACCTGACCGCGCTCGCCGACGAGTTCGCCGTCGACGCGGAGCAGTCGTTCGGCGCCGTCCTGCCCGCCCTGTCCGCCTGGCGGCGCGACCGGCAGGCCCGGGCCGAGGCCGACGCGCTGCTCTACCACGTCACCTGGCAGCCGTGGTCCGGCGAGGGGCAGAGCCGGGCTCAGGGCGGGAACACGGCCGCCGCGGGCACCTGGCTGGTCGCCGTCCCCGCGCCGCTGGCGGCCGACCCCTGGGTCCGCACGCTGACCGACCGCCTGAGTGACCGCGGCGCCACGATCCTCCCGCTCCCGCTCGACGTCATCCACGCCGACCCGGCCGCCCTGCGCACCCACCTGGACGAGCGCCTGCGCGAAGCCGCGGCGGACCTCGTCACCGGACCGGTCACCGGCGTCCTGTCGCTGCTGGCGCTGGACGAGCGGCCGCACCCCGAGCACCCCGCGGTGCCCGTCGGGCTGGCCCTCACCGCCGCTCTGGCCTCCGTACTCACCTCGGAGGAGTTCACCACCGGCCCGGACGCGCGGGACAGCGGCTGCGCCGACGCACCCCTGTGGTGCCTCACCCGTGACGCGGTCTCCGCCGTCCCCGGGGACACCCTCGGCGGCGCCGGCCAGGCGCAGGTCTGGGGCCTGGGCCGGGTGTTCGCACTGGAGCACCCCGACCGCTGGGGCGGACTCCTCGACCTCCCCGAGCAGTGCGACGAGCGCGTACTGTCCCGCCTGCCGGCCGCGCTCACCGCGGCCGGTGACGAGGACCAGCTCGCCCTGCGCGCCGCCGGCCCCTTCGTACGACGCCTTGTACGCGCCGGCGTCCCGACGGACACGGCCGGCGCCCGCTGGACCCCGCGCGGCACCGTACTGATCACGGGCGGCACGGGCGCCCTCGGCCGCCACGTGGCACGACGCCTCGCCGAACGCGGCGCGCGGCACCTCGTGCTCGTCAGCCGCGCCGGCGCCGACGCGCCCGGCGCCGGCGAGGTCCGCACCGAACTTGAAGCGCTCGGCGCGGCCGTCACCCTGGCCGCCTGCGACGTCACCGACCGGGAGGCGCTGCGGGCCCTGGTCACGGGGCTGGCGGCCGACGGGACCCCCGTACGCGCCGTCGTCCACGCGGCCGGCATCTCGCAACCGCCCGGCACCGGCACCGACCTGCCCGGATTCGCCCGGGTCGTCACCGCCAAGACCGCCGGCGCCGTCCACCTCGACGCCCTGTTCGACGCGCCGGACTCCCTCGACGCGTTCGTCCTCTTCTCCTCCATCGCCGGAGTCTGGGGCAGCGGCGGACAGCCCGCCTACGCCGCCGCCAACACCTTCCTCGACGCGCTCGCCGAGCGCCGCGCGGCCCGCGGGCTCGCGGCCACGGCGGTCGCCTGGGGGCCGTGGGCGGAGGGCGGCATGGCCGCCGAGGGCGACGCGGAGGAACAGCTCACCCGGCGCGGGCTGCCGCCCGTCGCCCCCGGGACCAACCTGACGGCCCTGGAACGCGCCCTGGCCGGCCGGTCGGCGACCGTCACCGTCGCCGACGTCGACTGGGCACGGTTCGCCCCGGTGTTCGCCGCCGCCCGCCCCCGCCCCCTCATCGGCGACCTGCCCGAGGTGCGCGACGCACTGCGCGGCGACGCACCCGGCGCCGCCTCCCCCGACAGCGGCACCACGGCGGCCGACGCCGCCGCGGCCGTCCTGCGAAGGCTCACCGACCTGTCCGGCGACGACCGGGACACGGCCCTCCTCGACCTCGTGCGCGAACACGCGGCCGCGGCCCTCGGCCACCCCTCGGCGGACGCCGTCGCACCCGACCGGGCCTTCAAGGACCTGGGCTTCGACTCGCTCACCGCGGTCGAACTGCGCAACCGCCTGAGCGCCGCCTGCGGCCTGCGACTGCCCTCCAGCCTGGTCTTCGACTATCCCAACCCGCAGGCCCTCACCCGCCACCTGCTGCACACCCTCTTCCCCGCGGGCAACGGCGCCCCGGCCGTCGCCGACCTGGACAGCGACCCACAGGACGCGGAACTGCGCCGCACCCTCGCCGGCATCCCGATCGGCCGGATCCGCGAAGCGGGACTCCTGGACACCCTCCTCGGGCTCGCCGCCCCCGAACCCACGGGCTCCGGCCCCGGTCCGGACGCCGCCGACGCCGCGGGATCCATCGACACGATGGACCTCCAGGACCTCCTCGACCTCGCCCTCGACACGGCCGGGTCCGACGACGACGGCCCCACCGGCGACACCACCACCACCAGCTTCTGACCTGCCCGAAGTGCGGAGTAACTGATGACCACCCCGAACGAAAAAGTCGTTGAAGCGCTGCGGGCCTCCCTCAAGGAAACCGAGCGGCTGCGCCGCCGGAACCAGGAGCTCACCGACGCCTCCCGCGAACCCATCGCGATCGTCGGCATGAGCTGCCGCTTCCCCGGCGGGATCGCATCCCCCGAGGACCTGTGGAAGCTCGTCGAGAGCGGCGGCGACGCCATCTCCGAGTTCCCCACCGACCGCGGCTGGGACGTCGAATCGCTGTACGACCCCGACCCGGACCACCCCGGCACCACGTACGCCCGCCACGGCGGCTTCCTCCACGAGGCACCCGACTTCGACGCCTCCTTCTTCGGGATCTCACCCCGCGAGGCCCTCGCCATGGACCCGCAGCAGCGCCTGCTGCTGGAAACGTCCTGGGAGGCCTTCGAGCGCGCCGGCATCGACCCGGCGACCCTGCGCGGCAGCCGCGCCGGCGTGTTCGTCGGCGCGTCCGCCAACGCCTACGGCGCCGGCTCGGGCGAACTCCCCGACGGCGTCGAGGGGCACCTCCTGACCGGCACCGCCTCCAGCGTGGTCTCCGGCCGACTCGCCTACGTATTCGGCCTGGAGGGCCCCGCCGCCACCATCGACACGGCCTGCTCCTCGTCGTCCGTCGCCCTGCACATGGCCGTCCAGGCGCTGCGCCAGGGCGAGTGCTCGCTGGCCCTGGCCGCCGGCGTCACCGTCCTCGCCGGCCCCGAGGTGTTCGTCGAGTTCAGCCGGCAGCGCGGGCTGTCGCCCGACGGCCGCTGCAGGTCCTTCGCCGAGGCGGCGGACGGCACCGGCTGGTCGGAGGGCGTCGGCGTCCTGCTGGTGGAACGCCTCTCCGACGCCCGCCGCAACGGTCACCGCGTGCTGGCCGTCGTCCGGGGTTCGGCCGTCAACCAGGACGGCGCCTCCAACGGCCTGACCGCCCCCAACGGGCCCGCGCAGCAGCGCGTCATCCGCCAAGCCCTGGAAAGCGCCCGCCTCACCCCCGGCGACATCGACGCCGTGGAGGCGCACGGCACCGGCACGACCCTCGGCGACCCGATCGAAGCGCAGGCGCTGCTGGCCACGTACGGCCAGGACCGGCCCGCCGACCGGCCGCTGTGGCTGGGCTCCCTCAAGTCGAACCTCGGGCACACCCAGAACGTCGCCGGTATCGCCGGCGTCATCAAGATGGTCATGGCGATGCGGCACGGCGTGCTGCCCCGCACCCTGCACGTCGACGAGCCGACCTCGCACGTCGACTGGTCGGCGGGCGCGGTCGCGCTGCTCACGGAGCAGCAGGCCTGGCCGCGGACCGGGCGCCCGTACCGGGTCGGCGTCTCCGCCTTCGGCGTCAGCGGCACCAACGTGCACACGATCATCGAGCAGGCCCCGGAAGCCGACCGGACCCCCGAGGAGGGGACCGCGGCCCCCGCGACCGCCACCCCGGTCGTGCCCTGGCTCCTCTCGGCCAAGACCCCGGACGCCCTGCGCGCCCAGGCCGGACGTCTGCTCGCGCACGCCGCCGAACACCCCGGGGTGAACCCCGTGGACGTCGCCACGTCGCTGGCCGTCGGCCGAGCGGTGTTCGAGGACCGCGCGGTGGTGGTCGCGCCCGACCGCGACGGCCTGCTGGCCGGTCTCGCGGCACTGGCCGAGGACGGCCCGTCGACGGGAGTGGTGTCGGGCACCCCGACCGGCGGCAAGCTCGCCTTCCTGTTCACCGGTCAGGGCAGTCAGCGGCTGGGGATGGGGCGCGAACTGTACGACTCCCAGCCGGTGTTCGCTGCCGCACTGGATGCGGTGTGCGAGTCGCTGGATCTCGAACTCCCGCTGCGGGATGTGCTGTTCGGCTCGGATGCGGCTCTGCTGGACGAGACGCGGTTCACTCAGCCGGCGTTGTTCGCGGTCGAGGTGGCGTTGTTCCGGCTGCTCGAGTCGTGGGGTGTGCGGCCGGACTTCGTGTCGGGGCATTCGATCGGCGAGATCGCCGCCGCGCATGTGGCGGGTGTGTTGTCCATCGAGGACGCGTGCGCGTTGGTGGCGGCGCGTGGCCGGTTGATGCAGGCGCTGCCGGCCGGTGGGGTGATGATCGCGGTGCAGGCGACGGAGGACGAGGTCCTGCCGCTGCTGACCGATCGGGTGAGCATCGCCGCGATCAACGGGCCGCGCTCGGTGGTCGTCGCCGGCGACGAGGACGCCGCCGTCGCGGTCGTGGATGCCTTCTCCGGCCGCAAGTCCAAGCGGCTCACGGTCAGCCACGCCTTCCACTCGCCTCACATGGACGGCATGTTGGACGAATTCCGCCAGGTGGTGGAGGGCCTGTCGTTCTCCGCTCCGCGCATCCCGCTCGTCTCCCACCTGACCGGCGCCCTCGTCACCGACGACATGGGTTCGGCCGAGTTCTGGGTGCGGCACGTCCGCGAGGCCGTCCGTTTCCTCGACGGTGTCCGGGCCCTGGAAGCCGCCGGCGTCACCACGTACGTCGAACTCGGCCCGGACGGGATCCTGTCCGCCCTCGCCCAGGACTGCCTCACAGCGGAATCCGAGGCCCGGGACGCCGTCTTCGTGCCCGTCCTGCGCAAGGGCCGGCTCGAAGCCGAGACGCTGGTCACCGCCCTCGCGCGGGCCCACGTCCGCGGCGTCCGCGTCGACTGGCAGACCTTCTTCTCCGGCACCGGTGCCGGACGCGTCGACGACCTGCCCACCTACCCCTTCCAGCGGCAGCGCTACTGGATCGAGCCCGGCAGCCCGATCGGTGACCTCGGCGCGGCCGGACTGGACGGCGCCGCGCACCCGCTGCTCGGAGCGACGGTCGCCCTCGCCGACTCCGGCGGCCTCGTCTTCACCGCGATGCTCTCCTCGACGACCCACCCCTGGCTCGTCGACCACGCCGTGATGGGCAGCGTGCTGCTCCCCGGCACCGCCTTCGTCGACCTGGCGATCTGGGCCGGCGACCAGGTCGGCTGCGGAGTCCTCGAGGAACTCACGCTGGAGGCGCCGCTCGTGCTGCCCGAACGCGGCGGCGTACAGCTCCAGATGCACGTGAGCGCGCCCGACGCCGACGGCAGTGGCCGCCGCTCCCTCAGCCTCTCCTCCCGCTCGAAGGACAGCGCGGCCGACGAGCCCTGGACGCGGCACGCCGGCGGCGTCCTCGCCCCCGCCACCCTCTCGGCGGCCCCGACGCCGTTCGCCGCCGGACCCTGGCCCCCGGCGGGCGCCGAGCCCCTCCCCACGGAGAGCCTCTACGCCGACCTCGCCGACGTCGGCATGGGTTACGGCCCCGTGTTCCGCGGGCTCACCGCCGCCTGGCAGCAGGGCGACAGCGTCTGGGCCGAGGTCGCCCTGCCCGAGCAATCCGTCACCACCGCGGGGGACTTCGGCCTGCACCCCGCCCTCCTCGACGCCGCGCTCCACACACTGGGCCTCGGAGTCCTCGGCGGTACCGACGGCGAGGGCAGGCTCCCGTTCGCCTGGAGCGGCGTGACCCTCCACGCCAACGGCGCCGACGCACTGCGCGTGCACCTCACCCCGACGGGCAGGGGCGGCGGCATCCGCCTGGAGATCGCGGACCCGACGGGTGCGCCCGTCGCGACCGTCGACTCGCTCGTCCTGCGGGCCGTGTCGGCCGAGCAGGTCCGGGCGGCGGCCACCGCCCACCACGAGTCCGTGTTCCGCACGGAGTGGACGCCGCTGCCCGCGGCCCCCGCCGCCACCCCGACCGCCGGCCGTTGGGCGGTCCTGGGCGGCGCGGTGCCCGCCGCCCTCCTCGGCGCCGGCGCGGCCGACGCCACGATCACCGTCCACGCGGACCTGGCCGAACTGGCGGCCGCGATCGACGCCGGAGCGGCCGTCCCCGACGTCGTGTTCACCGGCTACGGGCAGGCGGCGGCCGAACACCCGGCCGCGGCCGACTCGGAAGACCGGAACACCGAAGCCGCCCACCCCACCGCGCCCGACTTCCGCGCCGAGGCCGTGCACCGGGCCGCGCACCACGCCCTCGCCCTGGCCCGAACCTGGCTGGGCGAGGAGCCCTTCGCGGGCGACCGGTTCGCCGGCACCCGTCTCGTCGTCCTGACCAGCGGCACCGTCGCAGCCGGTGACGGCGTGACCGGTACGGTCACCGACCCCGTCCACGCCGCGGTCCGGGGCCTGCTGTCGTCCGCGCAGGCCGAGAACCCCGACCGGATCCTCCTGCTCGACACCGACGGCACCGAGGCCTCCGCGAGCGCCCTGCCCGCCGCCCTCGCCGGCGCCGTGACCGCCGGCGAGCCGCGCCTGGCCCTGCGCGCCGGAACCGTCCACGTACCGCGCTTCACCCGGGTGGCCCGGGACACCCCGGAGACCGACACGGACCGACCGGCCACCGCCGGCGTCACGTACGCACCGGAGTCGACCGTACTGATCACCGGCGCCGGCGGGCTCCTCGGCGGGCTGATCGCCCACCGGCTCGTCGCCGAACACGGCGTACGGCACCTGCTGCTCGTCGGCCGCCGCGGCGGATCCACCCCCGAAGCACAGCGGCTCACCACCGAACTCACCGCCGCCGGCGCATCGGTGACCTGGGCGGCCTGCGACGTCGCCGACCGGGACGCGCTCGCCGCCGTACTGGAGGCGATACCCGCCGCACACCCGCTCGGCGCGGTCGTCCACACCGCCGGCGTCCTCGACGACGGCATCATCACCTCCCTCACACCCGAACGCCTGTCGGCCGTCCTGCGGCCCAAGGCCGACGCGGCCTGCAACCTGCACGAGCTGACCCGCGACCTCGACCTCTCCGCCTTCCTGCTGTTCTCGTCCATCGGCGGCATCCTCGGCGGCGCCGGCCAGGGCAACTACGCGGCGGCCAACGTCTTCCTCGACGCGCTCGCGCAACACCGCCGATCCCTCGGCCTGCCCGCCACCTCCCTCGCCTGGTCCCTGTGGGCCGACGGATCGGGCATGGCCGGCAGCCTGACCGACGCCGACATCAGTCGCATGACCCGCGGCGGACTGCCCCCGCTCACCTCGGCCGAGGGCCTGGACCTGTTCGACCTCGTCCACCGCATCGACGAACCCGTACCGGTCCTGATGCGCGTCGACCTCCCCGGCCTGCGCACGCAGGCCCGCGCGGGCGCCCTGTCCCCGCTGCTGCGCGGACTCGTACGGATCCCCGTACGCCGCGCCGCGGGCGGCACCGGCGCCGCGGCCGGTGCCTCCGGCCTGCGGGCGACCCTGGCCGGGCTCCCGGCCGCCGAGCAGGACCGTACGCTCCTCGACCTCGTGCGCAAGCAGGTCGCCTCGGCGCTGGGCCACCCGGGCGCCGCCTCCGTCGAACCCGGCCGGTCCTTCAAGGAGCTCGGCTTCGACTCGCTGACCGCCGTCGAACTGCGCAACCTCCTCGGCGAGGCCACCGGCCGCCGGCTGCCCGCCACCCTCGTCTTCGACTACCCGACGGCCACCGCCCTCGCCCAGTACCTCCGCCAGGAGATCGTCGGAGACCTCACCGACGACGCCGCCGGCACGGCGGGACCCGCGTCCCGTCGCACGGCAGCCGCCACGGGCGCCGGCGAGGACGACGACCCGATCGCCGTCGTCGCCATGAACTGCCGCTTCCCCGGCGGCATCAACTCTCCCGAGGACCTCTGGCGGATGCTCGCCGAAGGCCGCGACGGCATCACCGCCTTCCCCGCCGACCGCGGCTGGGACCTCGACACCCTCTACAGCGACGACCCCGACCGCGAGGGCACCAGCTACGTCCGCGAGGGCGGCTTCCTCCACGAGGCCGCCGCCTTCGACGCCCCCTTCTTCGGGATCTCCCCGCGCGAGGCCCTCGCCATGGACCCGCAGCAGCGCCTGCTGCTGGAGACCACCTGGGAGACGTTCGAACGCGCCGGCATCGACCCGACGACGCTGCGCGGCAGCCGCACCGGCGTGTTCATCGGCTCCAACGCCCAGGACTACCTCCAGCTGTGGCTGAACGACGGCGACGGCCTCGAAGGACACCTCGGCACCGGCAACGCCGCCAGCGTCGTCTCCGGCCGCATCTCCTACACCTTCGGGCTGGAGGGGCCGGCCGTCACCGTCGACACCGCCTGCTCCTCGTCGCTCGTCACCCTGCACCTTGCCGCGCAGGCCCTGCGCAGCGGCGAGTGCGCCATGGCACTCGCGGGCGCCGTGACCATCATGTCCACCCCCGGCGCGTTCACCGAGTTCAGCCGCCAGCGCGGCCTCGCGGAGAACGGCCGCATCAAGGCGTTCGCCGCGGCCGCCGACGGCACCATCTGGTCCGAGGGCGTCGGCCTCCTCCTCCTGGAACGCCTCTCCGACGCCCGCCGCAACGGACACCCCGTCCTCGCCGTCGTCCGCGGCACCGCCGTCAACCAGGACGGCGCCTCCAACGGCCTCACCGCCCCCAACGGCCCCTCCCAGCAGCGCGTCATCCGCGAAGCCCTCGCCGACGCCGGTCTGACCGCCACGGACGTCGACGCCGTCGAGGCCCACGGCACCGGAACCCGCCTCGGCGACCCGATCGAGGCCCAAGCCCTCCTGGCCACCTACGGCCAGGACCGGCCGGCCGACCGGCCGCTGCTGCTCGGCTCGGTGAAGTCGAACATCGGCCACACCCAGGCCGTCGCGGGCGCCGCCGGCGTCATCAAGATGGTCATGGCGATGCGCCACGGCGTACTGCCCCAAACCCTCCACATCGACGAGCCGACCCCCTACGTCGACTGGACGGCCGGCGACATCGAGCTGCTGACCGAACAGCGGGCCTGGCCCGAGACCGGCCGCCCGCGCCGGGCCGGCATCTCCTCGTTCGGCTACAGCGGCACCAACGCCCATGCCGTCATCGAGCAGGCCCCGCGACCCGCGGACGACTCCGTACAGGCGACGCCCACCGGGCCCGGGGTCCCGGTCGTGCCGTGGCTGGTCTCCGGCCGCACCGCGACCGCCCTGCGCGCCCAGGCGGAACGCCTGCGCCCGGCCGCCGCCGACGCGGTCGCCGCCACGGGGACCAGCGGTGCACTCGACCTCGGCCACACCCTCGCCACGCACCGCGCCGCCCTGGAACACCGTGCTGTCGTGCTGGGCGCGCCGTCGGACGCCGAGGCCCTCCTCGGACGCCTGACCGCCCTGGCCGCCGGCGAACCGGTACCGGGCCTCGTGCAGGGCGTGGCATCGAGCGGCGGCCTCGCCTTCCTGTTCACCGGCCAGGGCAGTCAGCGGCTGGGAATGGGGCGCGAACTGTACGACGCGTTTCCGGTGTTCGCCGATGCGTTGGACGCGGTGTGTGCCCGTCTCGACCTTGAAGTGCCGTTGCGGGATGTGCTGTTCGGGGCGGATGCGGCTCTGTTGGACGAGACGCGGTTCACGCAGCCGGCGTTGTTCGCGGTCGAGGTGGCGTTGTTCCGGCTGCTCGAGTCGTGGGGTGTGCGGCCGGACTTCGTGTCCGGACACTCCATCGGTGAGATCGCCGCCGCGCACGTGGCCGGAGTGTTCGCCCTTGAGGACGCGTGCGCCCTGGTGGCGGCGCGTGGTCGGTTGATGCAGGCGCTGCCGTCCGGTGGCGTGATGGTCGCCGTTCAGGCGTCGGAGGCGGAGGTCCTGCCGCTGCTGACGGATCGGGTGAGCATCGCGGCCGTCAACGGCCCGCAGTCGGTGGTGATCGCGGGTGATGAGGATGCCGCTGTCGCGGTGGTGGAGTCCCTCGGTGACCGGAAGAGCAAGCGGCTCGCGGTCAGTCACGCGTTCCACTCGCCGCACATGGATGCCATGCTGGAGGACTTCGGCCAGGTGGTGGAGGGGCTGTCGTTCGCGGCGCCGCGCATTCCGATCGTGTCGAACCTGACCGGCGCTCCCGTCGCCGATGGCGAGATGGGCTCGGCGGAGTTCTGGGTCCGGCACGTCCGTGAAGCCGTCCGCTTCCTCGACGGCGTACGCGCCCTGGAAGCCTTGGGTGTGACGACGTTCGTGGAGCTGGGACCGGACGGTGTGCTGTCCGCCCTCGCCCAGGAGTGCCTGACGGGGGACGCGGACACCGCCTTCGTTCCCGTTCTGCGTGCGGACCGGGGAGAAGCGGAGACCGTCGTCACCGCCGTGGCCCGGGTGCACGTGCGGGGAGTGGAGGTCGACTGGTCGGTCTACTTCGCCGGTACGGGCGCCCGGCGCGTGGAACTGCCGACGTACGCCTTCCAGCGACAGCGCTACTGGCCCGAGACCATCCTCTGGAACGCCCCGAGCGCCTCCGCTCCGGCCGTCGACGGGGTGGACGCGCGGTTCTGGGACGCGGTGGAGAGCGGCGACCTGACGTCGCTGGCGTCCGAACTGGACGTGGCCGGCGACGCACGCATCAGCGACCTCGTCCCCGCCCTGTCGGCTTGGCGCCGGCAGGGACAAGAACAGTCGGAGGTCGACGGCTGGCGCTACCGGGTGACGTGGAAGCCGCTGACGGATGCCGGTGCGGGCGCGCGGTTGTCGGGTGTCTGGCTGGTGGTGGTTCCCGAGGCTGGTGTCGATGACGCGGCCGTGGCGGGTGCGCTGGTCGGGCGTGGGGCCGAGGTGCGCCGGCTCGTGGTCGAGCCGGGTACCGACCGGGTGTCCCTGACGGGTCTGCTGTCGGGTGTCGGGGCTGTGGCGGGTGTGGTGTCGCTGCTGGCTTCGGGTGGGGCGGTGGATGTTGTTGACACCGCTGTTCTGGTGCAGGCGTTGGGTGATGCCGGGGTGCAGGCGCCGTTGTGGTGCCTGACGCGTGGTGCGGTGAGTGTGGGTCGCTCGGACGTTCTGGTGTCGGCGGTTGAGGCGCAGGTGTGGGGTCTGGGTCGGGTCGCGGCGTTGGAGGTTCCCGAGCGTTGGGGTGGTCTGGTGGACCTTCCCGAGGTGTGGGACGAGCGGGCGATGGGCCGGTTGGCGGGTGTGTTGGCCGGTGGTTCTACCGGTGAGGACCAGGTCGCGGTGCGTTCCTCCGGGGTCTTCGGGCGTCGTCTGGTGCGTGCGGTGGCCGGTGGTACGGATTCCTGGGTGCCGTCAGGGACGGTTTTGGTGACCGGTGGTACGGGTGCGCTGGGTGGTCGGGTGGCGCGTTGGCTGGCCGGGGCGGGTGCCGGGCGTCTGGTGTTGACCAGTCGTCGGGGCGTGGATGCTCCTGGGGCTGTTGAGCTGGTTGCTGAGTTGTCGGGGTTGGGTGTGGAGGTGTCGGTGGTGGCGTGTGACGCCGCCGACCGGGACGCGTTGCGTGCGCTGCTGGCCGATGAGGCCGACACGCTGACGGCGGTTGTTCACACGGCCGGGATTCTCGATGACGGGGTGTTGGACGCTCTGACGTCGGAGCGGTTCGAGTCGGTGCTGCGGGCCAAGGCGACGTCCGCGCTCAACCTGCACGAGCTGACGGTCGAGTTGGGCATCGAGCTTTCTGCCTTTGTGTTGTTCTCGTCGATGAGCGGCACCATCGGCTCCGCCGGTCAAGCCAACTACGCGGCTGCGAATGCCTACCTGGACGCGCTTGCCGAGCAGCGTCGGGCGGCCGGGCTGGCCGCGACGTCGATCGCGTGGGGCCCGTGGGCCGATGGCGGTATGGCCGCCGACGAGGCGATGGACGCCCGGATGCGCCGTGGTGGCGTACCGCCCATGAACGCCGACCTCGCGATCACCGCCCTGCGGCAGGCCGTCGGTTCGGACGAGGCGATACTGACGGTCGTCGACTTCGACTGGGCGAAGTTCGCCCCCGGTTTCACCGCGGTACGGCTCGGCAAACTGCTCGCCGACCTGCCCGAGGCCGAAGCCGTCACCCGTGGTGCGGACCACGCGGGCGACCGTACCGAGCGCGCGGGCTCGTCGCTCACCGGGCACCTGCGGGGCCTGCCCGCCGGTGACCGGGAGGCCTTCCTCCTCGACCTCGTTCGCGCCCAGGTCGCCGAGGTCCTCGGCCACTCCGGTGCCGAGGACGTCGAGGCGGGACGGGCCTTCCGAGAGATCGGGTTCGACTCGCTCACGGCGGTCGAACTCCGCAACCGACTCGGCGCGGCCACCGAACTGCGGCTGTCCGCCACCCTTGTCTACGACTACCCGACCCCGGCCGCACTCGCCGCCCACCTGGGTTCCGAACTCCTCGGAACCCAGGTCGAGACGGCGGGCCCGACGGTCAAGGCCGTCGACGACGACCCGATCGCGATCGTCGCGATGAGCTGCCGGTTCCCCGGCGGAGTGCGCACGCCTGAGGACCTCTGGCAACTGCTGGCATCCGGCACCGACGCGATCTCCGACCTTCCCCTGGACCGTGGTTGGAACCTCGACGCCCTCTATGACGCCGACCCGAGCGCGCAGGGCACCTCGTACGCCCGCGAAGGCGGATTCCTCTACGACGTCGCCGACTTCGACGCCGACTTCTTCGGCATCTCGCCGCGCGAGGCCCTCGCCATGGACCCGCAGCAGCGCCTGCTGCTGGAAACCTCCTGGGAGGCCTTCGAGCGCGCCGGCATCGACCCCGAGACGCTGCGCGGCAGCCAGGCCGGGGTGTTCGTCGGAACCAACGGACAGGACTACCTGTCGGTACTCCTGGAGGAACCGGCGGGCCTGGAAGGGCATTTGGGTACGGGCAACGCGGCGAGCGTGGTGTCCGGCCGACTGTCGTACGTGTTCGGCCTCGAAGGCCCGGCGGTCACCGTCGACACGGCCTGCTCGTCGTCCCTGGTCGCGCTGCACTGGGCGATCCAGGCGCTGCGGCAGGGTGAGTGCGACCTGGCTCTGGCCGGTGGCGTGACCGTGATGTCCACGCCCGGCACGTTCATCGAGTTCAGCCGTCAGCGCGGACTTGCGGCCGACGGCCGGATCAAGGCCTTCGCCGCCGGCGCGGACGGTACGGGCTGGGGTGAAGGCGTCGGCATGCTGCTCGTGGAGCGGCTGTCCGACGCTCGCCGAAACGGGCATCCGGTGCTGGCGGTCGTGCGCGGCTCGGCCGTGAACCAGGACGGTGCGAGCAACGGTCTGACGGCGCCGAACGGTCCGTCGCAGCAGCGGGTGATCCGGCAGGCGCTGGCCGGCGCGGGTCTGACCGCCGCCGACGTGGACGCCGTCGAGGCCCACGGCACCGGCACGACCCTCGGCGACCCGATCGAGGCGCAGGCGCTGCTGGCCACGTACGGCCAGGACCGGCCCGACGGGCAGCCGCTGCTGCTCGGCTCGATCAAGTCGAACATCGGGCACACGCAGGCCGCAGCGGGTGTGGCGGGCGTCATCAAGATGGTGATGGCGATGCAGGAGGGAGAGCTTCCCGAGAGCCTCCACATCGACGAGCCTTCCCCGCAGGTGGACTGGCAGGCGGGCGACATCGAGCTGCTGACCGAGCGGCGGCCCTGGCCGGACACCGGCCGTCCGCGCCGGGCCGGCATCTCCTCGTTCGGCTTCAGCGGCACCAACGCCCACACGATCATCGAGCAGGCGCCGCAGCTGTCGCCGACGGCGCCCGGCGCGGGCGACGCCGGATCCGTGGCGCCGAGCGCCCTGCGGGTGCCGATGCCGCTGGTGATCTCGGCGAAGAGCCGGACGGGACTCCGGTCGCAGGCCCACAACCTGCGGACGCGGCTCCTCGCCGACCCCGAGCTGTCGCTGACCGACGTCGGCCGGACCCTGGCCACCGGACGGTCCGCGTTCGACGAGCGGGCGGCGGTGGTCGCCACGGACCGTGAGGGTCTGCTGGCCGGGCTCGAGGCCCTGGCGGACGGTGACACGGCGGCCGGAGTGGTGACGGGCTCGCCGGTCGGCGGAAAGGTCGCCTTCCTGTTCACCGGCCAGGGCAGTCAGCGGTTGGGCATGGGGCGCGAACTGTACGACGCGTTCCCGGTGTTCGCCGATGCGTTGGACGCCGTGTTCGCCCGTCTGGATCTCGAAGTGCCGTTGCGGGAGGTGCTGTTCGGGTCGGATGCGGCTCTGCTGGACGAGACGCGGTTCACTCAGCCGGCGTTGTTCGCGGTCGAGGTGGCGTTGTTCCGGCTGGTGGAGTCGTGGGGTGTGCGGCCGGACTTCGTGTCGGGGCATTCGATCGGTGAGATCGCCGCCGCGCACGTGGCCGGAGTGTTCTCCCTTGAGGACGCGTGCGCCCTGGTGGCGGCGCGTGGTCGGTTGATGCAGGCGCTGCCGTCCGGTGGCGTGATGGTCGCCGTTCAGGCGTCGGAGGCGGAGGTCCTGCCGCTGCTGACGGACCGGGTGAGCATCGCGGCCGTCAACGGTCCGCAGTCGGTGGTGATCGCCGGTGACGAGGATGCCGCCGTCGCGGTGGTGGAGTCACTCGGTGACCGCAAGAGCAAGCGGCTGACGGTCAGCCACGCCTTCCACTCGCTCCACATGGACGGCATGGTGGAGGACTTCCGCCGGGTGGTGGAGGGGCTGACGTTCGCTGCTCCCCACATCCCGATCGTGTCGAACCTGACCGGCGCCCTCGTCACCGACGAGATGACCTCGGCCGAGTTCTGGGTCCGGCACGTCCGCGAGGCCGTGCGCTTCCTCGACGGCATCCGGGCCCTGGAGGCGGCGGGCGTCACGACGTACCTCGAACTCGGTCCCGACGGAGTCCTGTCCGCCCTCGGCCAGGAGTGCGTGACCGAGCCGAGCGCGGTGTTCGCGCCGCTCCTGCGCAAGGGACGATCCGAGACGGAAACGGCGATGGCCACTCTGGCCGGCAGCCACGTCCGTGGGATCTCCGTCGACTGGCAGGCGGTCCACGGGAACGGCGCCGTGCGCGTCGACCTGCCGACGTACGCCTTCCAGCGCAGCCGGTACTGGCCGGAAGCGGCGCTCGTGCGACGCGGCGGGACGGCGAGCACGCGGTCGGACATCGACGGATGGCGATACCGGGTGTCGTGGAAGCCGCTGGCGGACGTCGGTGGCACTGGAGGGGGTCTGTCCGGGTCCTGGCTGGTGGTCGTTCCTGCCGAAGGCGTAGACGACACGGCCGTGGTGGGTGCGCTGGCCGGGCGTGGGGCTGAGGTCAGCCGCGTGGTGGTCGAGTCCGGTCCCGATCGGGCAGCGCTGACCGGGCTGCTGTCCGGTGCGGTGGGCGTCGCCGGTGTGGTGTCCCTGCTCGCGTGGGACGAGTCCAACGGTGTCGTCGCGACGTCCGCCCTGGTACAGGCGTTGGGTGATGCAGGGGTCGGGGCGCCGCTGTGGTGCCTGACCCGTGGAGCGGTGAGTGTGGGTCGTTCGGACCGGCTGGTCTCGCCGGTCCAGGCTCAGGTGTGGGGTCTGGGTCGGGTCGCGGCGTTGGAGGCGCCCGAGCGTTGGGGTGGTCTGGTCGACCTTCCCGAGGTGTGGGACGAGCGGGCGATGGCTCGCCTGGTCGGGGTGTTGGCCGGGGGAGCCGCCGGTGAGGACCAGGTCGCGGTGCGTTCCTCGGGCGTCTTCGGTCGCCGCCTGGTCCGTGCCGCCGCCGTTCAGGGCGACCAGTCCTGGACGCCGTCCGGGACGGTGCTGGTGACCGGTGGTACGGGCGCCCTGGGTGGTCGGGTGGCGCGTTGGCTCGCCGGCGCGGGCGCGGAGCGCCTGGTGCTGGCCGGCCGCCGGGGCATGGACGCCCCCGGGGCCGCCGAGCTTGCCGCCGAGCTGTCCGGGCTGGGTGTGGAGGTCTCGGTGGTGGCGTGCGACGCCGCCGACCGGGACGCGCTGCGCACGCTGCTGGCCACCGAGGCCGACACGCTGACGGCGGTCGTGCACACGGCCGGGATCCTTGACGACGGCGTGTTGGACGCTCTGACGCCGGAGCGGTTCGAGTCCGTGCTGCGGGCCAAGGCGGAATCCGCCCTCAACCTGCACGAGCTGACCGTCGAGCTGGGCATCGAGCTCTCCGCCTTCGTGCTGTTCTCCTCCGTCACGGGTACGTGGGGCACGGCCGGTCAGGCCAACTACGCCGCTGCGAACGCCTACTTGGACGCCCTGGCCGAGCAGCGCCGCGCCGACGGCCTGGCCGGCACGTCGATCGCGTGGGGCCCGTGGGCCGAGGGCGGCATGGCCGCCGACGGCGCGCTCGACACCCGCATGCGCAAGGGTGGCGTACCGCCCATGGCGGCCGGGTCGGCGATCAAGGCCCTCCACCGCGCCCTCGACGCGAACGACACCGTCGTCACCGTCGTGGACGTGGACTGGGACCGGTTCGCCACCGGCTTCACCGCCGCGCGTCCCGGCAACCTCCTCGCCGAACTGCCCGAGGCCCGCGCCGCGTTCCCCTCAGGCGGGTTCGACGCGGGCTCGTCCGACCGGTCGGGTGATGGTCGGCAGTCCCTCGTGTCGCGGCTGACGGGACTTTCCGTCGTCGAGCGGGACCGGCTGCTGCTGGACCTCGTTCGCAAGGAGGTCGCCGCTGTCCTCGGCCACGCCGGAGCGGAAAGCGTCGGCGCGGGACGGGCGTTCAAGGAACTCGGCTTCGACTCGCTGACCGCCGTCGAGCTCCGCAACCGGCTGGGCTCCACCACCGGACTGCGCCTCCCGGCCACACTGATCTACGACTACCCGACCTCCGCCGACCTTGCGGACCACCTGCGCGGGGAGCTGCTCGGCGCCGAGCGAGCGGTGAGCACCCTCGCGGCGACGGCGACGGCGACGGCGACGGCGACGGCAACGGCCACGGCTGCCGATGACGATCCGATCGCGATCGTCGCGATGAGCTGCCGCTTCCCCGGCGGCGTGCGCACCCCCGAGGACCTGTGGCAACTGCTGGCTGCCGGAGGTGACGCCATCGGCGAGTTCCCGGCCGACCGGGGCTGGGACGCGGAGGAACTCTTCGGGCCGCGCTCCGAGCAGGAGACCCCGTACGCCCGCGAAGGCGGATTCCTTTACGACGTGGCGCAGTTCGACCCCGGCTTCTTCGGCATCTCGCCGCGCGAGGCCCTCGCCATGGACCCGCAGCAGCGCCTGCTGCTGGAAACCTCGTGGGAGGCGTTCGAGCGGGCCGGCATCGACCCGTCGTCCCTGCGGGGCAGCCAGGCCGGCGTGTTCGTCGGCACCAACGGTCAGGACTACCTGTCGCTCGTGCTGAACTCCGCAGACGGCGGCGACGGCTTCATGAGCACCGGCAACTCCGCGAGCGTCGTCTCCGGCCGCCTCTCCTACGTCTTCGGCCTGGAAGGCCCGGCCGTCACCGTCGACACCGCGTGCTCGGCATCGCTCGTGGCCCTGCACCTCGCCGTCCAGGCGCTCCGCAGCGGCGAGTGCTCGCTCGCTCTGGCCGGTGGTGTGACGGTCATGTCGACACCGGGTGCGTTCGTCGAGTTCGCCCGACAGGGCGGCCTCGCCTCGGACGGCCGGATCAAGGCCTTCGCCGCCGGCGCGGACGGTACGGGCTGGGGCGAGGGCGTCGGCATGCTGCTCGTGGAGAGGCTGTCCGACGCCCGCCGCAACGGGCATCCGGTGCTGGCGGTCGTGCGCGGCTCGGCCGTGAACCAGGACGGTGCGAGCAACGGTCTGACGGCGCCGAACGGTCCTTCGCAGCAGCGGGTCATCCGCGCGGCGCTGGCCGGCGCGGGCCTGTCGGCCGCCGAGGTCGACGCCGTGGAGGCGCACGGCACCGGCACGAAGCTGGGCGACCCGATCGAGGCGCAGGCGCTGCTGGCCACGTACGGCCAGGACCGGTCCGACGGGCAGCCGCTGCTGCTCGGTTCGATCAAGTCGAACATCGGGCACACGCAGGCCGCGGCCGGTGTGGCCGGTGTCATCAAGATGGTCATGGCCATGCGGCACGGGACGCTGCCGCGGACCCTGCACGTGGACGGGCCCACCCCGCACGTCGACTGGACGGCGGGCGACGTCGAGCTCCTCACCGAGCAGCGGGCGTGGCCGGAGACCGGCCGCCCGCGCCGGGCCGGCGTGTCCTCGTTCGGTGTGAGCGGCACGAACGCCCACACCATCCTGGAGCAGGCACCTGAGGCACCTGAGGCACCCGATGCGACGGACGTCGAGGCCTCCGGCACGTGGCCTTGGATCCTCTCGGGCCGTACGCAGGGCGCTCTGCGCGACCAGGCCGCTCGGCTCCTCGGCCACCTCGCCGGAGACTGCGGGGCTCGGCCGGTGGATGTCGGTCACTCGCTCACGGCGGGCCGGGCTCTGCTCGACCACCGCGCCGTGATCGTCGCGGGAGGGGAGGACGACTACCGCGGGGCGCTGACGGCGCTCGCGGCGGGCGACTCCGTCGCCGAGCTGACCCGGGGCGTGGCGAACGCGGAACAGAAGGTGGCGTTCCTGTTCACCGGGCAGGGCAGCCAGCGGATCGGGATGGGGCGTGAACTGTACGAGACCTTCCCGGTGTTCGCGGACGCCCTCGACGAGGTCTGCGCCCACCTGGACGTGCTGCTCGATCTGCCGTTGAAGGAAGCACTGTTCGGGGACGACGTCGATCGGTTGGACCGGACCGAGTACACCCAGCCGGCGTTGTTCGCGGTCGAGGTGGCGTTGTTCCGGCTGGTGGAGTCGTGGGGTGTGCGGCCGGACTTCGTGTCGGGGCATTCGATCGGTGAGATCGTCGCCGCGCACGTGGCGGGAGTGTTCTCCCTCGAGGACGCGTGCGCCCTGGTGGCGGCGCGTGGTCGGCTGATGCAGGCGCTGCCGGCCGGCGGTGTGATGGTCGCCGTTCAGGCGTCGGAGGACGAGGTCCTGCCGCTGCTGAGCGACCGGGTGAGCATCGCCGCCGTCAACGGCCCGCAGTCGGTGGTGATCGCCGGTGACGAGGACGCCGCGACGGCGGTCGTGGCGGCCTTCCCCGACCGCAAGTCCAAGCGGCTCAGCGTCAGTCACGCGTTCCACTCGCCGCACATGGACGGCATGCTCGACGCCTTCCGCCGCGTCGTGGAAGGCCTGACGTACGCCGCTCCGCGCATCGCGGTGGTGTCGAACCTGACCGGCGCCCTGGTCACCGAGGACGAGATGGGCTCGGCCGATTTCTGGGTCCGACACGTCCGCGAGGGCGTCCGGTTCCTCGACGGCGTCCGCACCCTGGAAGCCGCCGGCGTGACCACGTACCTCGAACTCGGCCCCGACGGAATCCTCACCGCCCTCGCCCAGGACTGCCTCGCCGATGCGACGGCCACGTTCGTACCCCTGGTCCGCAAGGCACGCGCCGAGGTCGAGACCCTCGTCACCGCCCTCGCGCAGGCACACGTCCGCGGCGTCACCGTCGACTGGACCGCCTTCTACTCCGAGGCGGGCGCGCGCCGCGTCGACCTGCCGACGTACGCCTTCCAGCGCGAGCGCTACTGGATCGACTCCTTCGCGGCGCTGGAGGACGCCGCCTCGCTCGGCATCGAGTCGGCGGGGCACCCGCTGCTCGGCGCGGCGGTCGAACTGCCCGACACCCAAGGGTTCCTGTTCACCGGCCGGCTGTCGCGGCGTACGCACCCGTGGCCGGCCGGCCACGTCGTGGCCGACTCGGTGGTCGTGCCCGGCGCGACCTTCGTCGAACTCGCCCTGCGGGCGGCGGCCGAGGCCGGTTGCGGAGGGCTGGAGGAGCTGACCAACGAGGCACCGCTCGTGCTGCCGGAGGACGGGGCCGTACAACTGCGGGTCACCGTCGGCGGGACGGACGGCGCCGGACGTCGCACCGTCCAGGTGCACAGCCGGCCCGAGGCGGCGGACGGCTCCGCGGCGCACGGCGGGACCTGGTCCCGCCACGCCACGGGTCTCCTCACCGAGGCCGAGTCCGAAGCCGACTTCGCGGCCGGGGGCGGTGTCACCACGGCCGGTACCGAGGAGTGGCCGCCCGCCGACGCCGTGGAGGTCTCCGTCGAGGACGTGCACGAGCGCCTCGCGGTCGCCGGACTCCACCACGGGCCGGAGCTCAGGACCCTGAGCGGGATCTGGGTGCGCGGCGAAGAGGTATTCGCACAGGTCGATCTCTCCGACCAACTGCGCTCCTCGGCAACCGGGTTCACCCTCCACCCCGCTCTCCTCGACACGGCGGTGCAGGCCCTGGCCGTCACTGCCACCGCCACCCTCCGCGAACCGCTCGCATGGCGCGGAGTACGGCTTCACACGACGGGCGTGGACGCCACCGGCACGATGCGCCTGCGGATCATCCCGGGCGGCGTCGCGGACACCGTGTCCGTCGAACTGGCCGACGAACAGGGCGTGCCCGTCGCGTCCGTCGCGGCGCTGGTGACCCGGGAGCTCGACGTCGAGCGGTTCGCGGTGGCAGCCCCCGACGGGGTCCACGACTCGCTGTTCCGCCTCGAATGGGTGCGGACGACGGCGCCGGCCCGTGCGGGCGCCACGACCCTCGCGGTCATCGGCGACACCGCCGCAGACGAGGCGGCCCACGCCCTCCTCGCCGCCGCCCTGGGCGGCGCCGGGGTCCCCGTCGCGACGTACGAGGACCTGGCGGCGCTGGACGAGGCCGTCACCGCCGGGCGCCGGGCGGCACCCGACACCGTGATCGTGCCGTTCATGGCGAGCGCCGGCCGCACCCCGGTCCACCCGACGGCGGACGAGGTGCACGAGGTGACGCACCGGGCGCTCGCCACCGTGCAGGGCTGGCTGGACAACGGCCGCTTCGCCGGTACGCGCCTCGCCTTCGTCACCCGGGGAGCCGTGGCCGCGCACACCGACACCGAGGCGGGCGACCTCGCCCGCACCCCGGTGTGGGGTCTGCTGCGCGCGGCGCAGACCGAGCACCCCGACCGGTTCGTGCTCGTCGACCTCGACGAGAGCGACGCCTCCGGGCGGGCCCTCGCGGCCGCCCTCACGAGCGACGAGCCCGAACTCGCCGTACGCGACGGCATGCTGTACGTGCCGCGGCTGGCCCGGATGGACGCCGCCGGCGACGCGACGGCCGGGGACGACACGAAGAGCCGCATCGACACCCGCGGTACGGTCCTGGTCACCGGAGCCGGCGGCGGGCTCGCCGGTCTCCTGACCCGCCACCTGGTCACCGAACACGGCGTACGACACCTGCTGCTCACCGGCCGCCGGGGCGGCGACACGGAGACGGCGGTCGAACTCACGACGCGGCTCACTGCGTTGGGGGCGCGGGTCACCTGGGCCGCGTGCGACGTCGCCGATCGGGACGCGCTGGCCGCGCTTCTGGACTCCGTACCGGCCGAGCGTCCGTTGACGGCGGTCATCCACACGGCGGCCGTCCTGGACGACGGAGTCGTGGACCTGCTGACTCCCGAGCGCGTCGACCGGGTGATGCGGCCCAAGGTCGACGGGGCGCTGAACCTGCACGAGTTGACCCGTCACCTCGACCTGTCTGCGTTCATCCTCTTCTCGGCCGCCGCCGGCACCCTCGGTGGCGCGGGTCAGGCCAACTACGGAGCGGCGAACGTCTTCCTGGACGCGCTCGCCCGGCACCGCCGGGCCGGCGGGCTCGCCGCGCTGTCCCTGGTGTGGGGCATGTGGGCCGAGGAGCGCGGCATGGCGGGCCGGCTCACCGACGCGGAGCGGGGACGGGCCGCGCGCGGCGGTGTCGCGCCGCTGTCGGCTGAGGAAGGCCTCGCGCTCTTCGACGCCGCCCTCGCGGCGGACGGCGAGCCGGTCCTGCTGCCCGTGGCCGTCGACCTCCCGACCCTGCGGGCCCGGGCCGCGGACGGCGGGATCCTGCCGATGTTCCGCGGCCTGGTCCGGACGCCCGTCCGGCAGCGGCGCCGGGCGACGACGACGTCCGTCGCGTCCCACGCGGACGGCGCGCCCGCGACCACCGCCGACGGGGCGGGGGAGCCGTCGCCGGCGCAGCGGCTCGCCGGGCTGGCGCCCGCCGAGCGGGAGCGGGCCGTACTGGACCTGGTGCGCGAGCAGGTCGTCGCCGTACTCGGGTACCGGTCGGCCGAACAGATCGGGGAGGAGCAGGCGTTCAAGGAGTTGGGATTCGACTCGCTGACCGCGGTCGAGCTGCGCAACCGGCTCGGCGCGGCCGCCGGGCTCCGGCTGCCGGCCACCTTGATCTACGACTACCCGACCCCGGCCGCACTCGCCCGGCAGGTACTGGGTGAGCTCGCCCCCGAGGGGACGAGCGGTCGCAAGCTCTCCGTCCTGGAGGAACTCGACCGCCTCGAAAGCACCTTCTCCTCGCTGGACGCGACGGAACTCGCGGCGGCGGCCGGCGACGACGCGGCCCACGCACGGGTCGCGGTGCGTCTCCAGACCCTGCTGGCCCAGTGGAACGAGGCCCGCGGGACGGACGACGAGGCGGGCGCCGGAGAGATCGAGGACGCGAGCGACGACGAGCTGTTCGCGCTCATCGACAAGAAGTTCGGCCAGGGCTGAACCCCAACCGGCCCCAGGCCGTACCGCCGGAACCCCTGTTTCGGCGGTACGGCCCCGGGCTTGCCGATATTCCTCAAATATCCTCGGGATCCCCCAGCCCCCTGATCTGACTCGAACTCACTCGAACTCACTCGATCTCCCCGGAACTCCCCGGATCCGTCCGGCCTCCCCGGAACTCCCTTGAATTCTTGAGCCGTCCCTCCACGGTCTCGATCACGCGAATAGGTGAAGCGCCAGTGGCGAACGAAGCAAAGCTCCGCGAATACCTCAAGAAGGTCACGACGGATCTCGACGAGGCGTACGGACGTCTGCGGGACATCGAGAGTCAGGCCCACGAGCCCGTCGCCATCACGGCCATGAGCTGCCGCTTCCCCGGCGGCGTCCGCTCGCCCGAGGAACTCTGGGACCTGCTCGCCGCCGGCGGCGACGCCCTCACGGCGTTCCCCACCGACCGGGGCTGGGACCTGGACCACCTGTTCTCCGACGACCCCGACGAGCAGGGGACCTCGACCACCCGAGAAGGCGGGTTCCTCGGCGGTGCCTCCGCGTTCGACGCCGACTTCTTCGGAATCTCACCGCGCGAGGCCATGGCGATGGACCCGCAGCAGCGCCTGCTCCTGGAAACCTCCTGGGAGGCGTTCGAGCGGGCCGGCATCGACCCGCACACCCTGCGCGGCAGCCGCAGCGGCGTCTTCGTCGGTATGAACGGCTCCGACTACCTCACCCCACTGCTCGAAGCGAGCGAGGACTACGCGGGCCACCTCGGCACCGGCAACGCCTCCAGCGTGCTGTCGGGCCGGCTCTCCTACTCCTTCGGCCTCGAAGGCCCGGCGGTCACCGTCGACACGGCCTGCTCGGCCTCCCTCGTCGCCCTCCACCTCGCGGTGCGGGCCCTGCGGGCGGGGGAGTGCTCCATGGCCGTCGCCGGCGGCGTCCACGTCATGTCCACGCCCGGACTCTTCGTGGAGTTCAGCAAGCAGCGCGGACTGTCCACGGACGGCCGCTGCAAGGCCTTCGCTGCGGGCGCCGACGGCTTCGGCCCGGCGGAAGGAGTGGGCGTCCTGCTCCTGGAACGACTCTCCGACGCGCGGAAGAACGGACGCCCGGTGCTCGCCGTGGTCCGTGGCTCCGCGATCAACCAGGACGGCGCGAGCAACGGCCTGACGGCCCCGAACGGCCCGTCGCAGCAGCGCGTCATCCGACAGGCCCTCGCCAACGCGCGGCTCTCCACCGATCAGGTCGACGTGGTGGAGGCCCACGGCACGGGCACCTCGCTCGGCGACCCGATCGAAGCCCAGGCCCTGATGGCGACGTACGGTCAGGACCGCCCCGAAGGGCAGCCGCTCTTCCTGGGCTCGGTGAAGTCGAACATCGGGCACACCCAGGCCGCGGCGGGCGTGGCCGGCGTGATCAAGATGGTGCTGGCCATGCGGCACGGGGTCCTGCCCCGCACCCTGCACGTCGACGAGCCCTCGCCCCACGTGGACTGGCAGTCCGGCGCGGTCGAGCTGCTCACGGAGCGGACGACGTGGCCCGAGACGGACCACCCGCGTCGTGCGGGTGTGTCGTCGTTCGGGTTCAGTGGGACGAACGCGCACGTGATCGTGGAGCAGGCGCCGGAGGTGGAGGCGCCGGAGCCTGGTTCGGGTGTGGGTTTGCCGGTGGTGCCGTGGGTGTTGTCGGGCAAGAGTGCGATGGCGTTGCGGGCGCAGGCTGAGCGTCTGGCGGGGTGGTTGCCGGGTGCGGTGGGTGTGGGTCCGGTGGATGTGGGTTGGTCGTTGGTGTCCTCGCGTGCGGGTTTGGATCACCGGGCGGTGGTGCTGGGTGATCACGTGGCGGGTGTGGGTGCGGTGGCGTCGGGTGTGATGGCCGCTGGTGTGGTGACCGGTTCGGTGATCGGTGGCAGGACCGCGTTCGTGTTCCCGGGTCAGGGTTCGCAGTGGGTGGGGATGGCGGCGGGTCTGTTGGACTCGTCCGCGGTGTTCGCGGAGCGGATCGATGCGTGTGCGAAGGCGTTGGAGCCGTTCACGGACTGGTCGTTGGTGGACGTGCTCCGCGCCGTCGACGGCGCGCCGTCCCTCGAGCGGGTGGATGTGGTCCAGCCGGCGTTGTTCTCGGTCATGGTCTCCCTCGCCGAGGTGTGGCGGGCGGCGGGTGTGCGTCCGGGTGCGGTGATCGGTCATTCGCAGGGTGAGATCGCTGCCGCGTGTGTGGCGGGGATCCTGTCGTTGGAGGATGCGGCCCGGGTTGTTGCTTTGCGCAGTCAGGCGATCGGTCGGGTGCTGGCCGGTCTGGGCGGCATGGTCTCGGTACCCCTGTCCGCCGTCGAGGTTCGTGAGCGGATCGCCCGGTGGGGTGAGGCGCGGATCTCTGTCGCTGCTGTCAACGGCCCGTCCTCGGTGGTGGTGTCGGGTGAGGTCGAGGCGCTGGAGGAACTCCTGGCCGCCTGCGAGACCGATGGCATTCGTGCCAGGCGGATCGCGGTGGATTACGCGTCGCACTCGGCGCAGGTCGATCTGTTGAAGGACGAGCTGGCCGAGTTGCTCGCGCCGATCGTTCCTGGGGCCGCGCGGGTGCCGTTCCTGTCGACGGTCACGGGGGAGTGGGTGAACGGACCGGAGTTGGATGCCGGGTACTGGTTCCGCAACCTCCGGCAGACCGTCGAGCTGGAGGATGTGACCCGCACGCTCCTGGATCAGGGTTTCGGTGTGTTCATCGAGTCCAGTCCTCACCCGGTGCTGACCGTCGGGATGCAGGAGACCGTGGAGGACACGGGCCGCGAAGCAGCGGTCCTGGGCTCGCTGCGCCGCAACGAGGGTGGTTTGGAGCGGTTCTGGCTGTCTCTCGGTGAGGCGTACGTCCGTGGTGTGACCGTCGACTGGGACGCGGTGTTCGCCGGTACGGGTGCCCGGCGCGTGGACCTGCCCACCTATGCCTTCCAGTCGCAGCGTTTCTGGCCCGAGGCCGCCCCCGTCGAAGCGGGCGAGCAGGCTGCGGAAAGTGCGGTCGACGCCCGGTTCTGGGATGCCGTCGAACGTGAGGACGTCTCGGCGCTCGCCGAAGCGCTGGCCTTCGACACGCCCGAGGCCATCCAATCGCTGGGGACCGTCCTGCCGGGTCTCTCCTCCTGGCGGCGGCAGAGCCGTGAGGAGTCCACGGTCGACGGCTGGCGCTACCGGGTCACCTGGAAGTCCCAGGCTGACGATCCGACCAACCACCGGCTGTCCGGGCTCTGGCTGGTCGTCGTGCCCGAGGCCCTGGCCGGGTCGGCCGGGGACGCCGCCGCCGGTGTGCTGCGTACGCTCGCCGAGCGCGGTGCGGAGGTACGTACGGTCACCGTCGCCGCCGGCGCGGCCGACCGGGACGCGCTCGCCACCACCTTGAAGGGCATCACCGACGGGGCCGACGA
>NZ_JBIAVF010000023.1:0-169499 GCF_042893755.1 Streptomyces sp. NPDC001568
CCGAACACGGCGTCGAAGCCGAGCTGCTGGATGGCCTCGGTGAGGGGCAGGGTTTGCAGCGGGTTGCGGGTGCCGTCGGGGCGTTCGCGGAGCTTCCCGGCGTCGATGTAGTCCTGGACGGAGGCGACGTGCAGCCGCAGTCCGTGCTGTTCGACGGTGCGGTCGCGGTACTCCAGGACCTCGGGGAAGTTGTGCCCGGTGTCGACGTGCAGGAGCGTGAACGGCACCGGCGCCGGCGCGAACGCCTTCAACGCCAGGTGCAGCATGACGATGGAGTCCTTGCCGCCGGAGAACAGGACCACCGGCTTCTCGAACTCCCCCGCGACCTCGCGGAAGATGTGCACGGCCTCGGATTCGAGGGCGTCCAGGTGCGACAGCGCGTAGGGCGCGTCGGAGCCGGAATCGGTGTGCAGGTGCGCGGCGGTGGTCATGCCAGACCCCTCTCGGTGAGCAGCGCGTGCAGGGCCGAAGCCGACTCCCGCACGGTCTGCGTGTGCGACTCGATACGGAGGTCCGGGGACCGCGGGGCCTCGTACGGGTCGTCGACCCCGGTCAGACCGGAGATCTCGCCCGCCGCCTGCTTGGCGTACAGGCCCTTCACATCACGCTCGGAGCACACCTCGACCGGAGTGGCCACATGGACCTCCAGATACGCGGTGCCCTCGACGGCGTGCCGCTTGCGGACGGCCTCACGACTGTCCGCGAACGGAGCGATCACCGGCACGAGCGCCTTCACCCCGTTGCTCGCCAACAGCTCGGCGACGAAGCCGATCCGCTGCACGTTGGTGTGCCGGTCCTCCCGGGAGAACCCCAGACCGGCGGAGAGGAACTCGCGGATCTCGTCACCGTCGAGGACCTCCACCCGGTGACCCTCCCCGCGCAGCCGCTCGGCCAACGCGAGGGCGATGGTGGTCTTCCCCGCGCTGGGCAGCCCGGTCAGCCACACGGTGGCGCCCTGGTCGCTCACGCTCATCCGGTCCTTCTCCATCGGTTCCGTGGTGTTCATGGTGTTCGTGGTGTTCGTGGTGTCCGTCATCAGCCGTGCAACCCGCACTCGGTCTTGCCCAGACCCGCCCACCGGCCCGACCGGGCGTCCTCGCCCTCCGCGACCCGACGGGTGCACGGGGCACAACCGACCGAGGCGTAGCCGTCCATCAGCAGCGGGTTGGTGAGTACGCCGTGCTCGGCGACGTAGGCCTCCACGTCCTCCTGCGTCCAGCGGGCGATCGGCGAGACCTTGACCTTGCGCCGCTTCTCGTCCCACCCGACCACCGGGGTGTTCGCCCGGGTCGGGGACTCGTCACGACGCAACCCCGTCGCCCACGCCGCGTACCCGGTCAGGCCCTCTTCCAGGGGCTTGACCTTCCGCAGCGCGCAGCAGCGGTCCGGATCCCGGTCGTGCAGCCGCGGACCGTACTCGGCGTCCTGCTCCGCGACGCTCTGCCGCGGGGTGAGCGTGATGACGTTGACGTCCATCACCGCCTCCACCGCGTCCCGCGTCCCGATGGTCTCCTCGAAGTGGTAACCCGTGTCGAGGAACACCACGTCCACGCCGGGGCGGACCCGGGAGGCGAGGTGGGCGACCACCGCGTCCTCCATGGAGGAGGTGACGGCGAACTTCTCACCGAAGGTGTCGGCCGCCCAGCGCAGGATGTCCAGTGCGGAGGCGTCCTCCAGTTCCCGGCCCGCCCGCTCGGCCAGTTCCTTCAGGTTCGACGTTTCCTGAACCGTCGTCATATCTCGTCCCCTCCAGCGGTGTTGGACTGAACACCCCGGGACAGCAGCCCGAGGTACTTCAGCTGGAAGGCTCGGTTGCAGGCCCTGCATTCCCACGCGCCGTGACCGGTCTCGTTGGGGAACAGGTCCTCGTCACCGCAGTACGGGCAGTAGAACGGGGCCGCGCGCTCGCTCATGACAGGGCCTCGTCGTCGGCGCGGGTGACCCAGGCGGCGAAGCGCTCGCCGTCCTCGCGCTGCTCCTGGAAGCGCGTGACGACCCGCTCGACGTAGTCGGGCAGACCCGCCGAAGTGACCTTGAGGCCGCGGACCTTGCGGCCGAAGCCGGCCTCCAGGCCGAGCGCGCCGCCCAGGTGGACCTGGTAGCCCTCCACCTGGTTGCCGTCGTCGTCCAGGACGAGCTGGCCCTTGAGGCCGATGTCCGCGACCTGGATGCGGGCGCAGGCGTTCGGGCAGCCGTTGATGTTGATGGTGAGCGGCTCGGCGAAGTCCGGCAGGCGGCGCTCCAGTTCGTCGATCAGCGAGGCGCCGCGCGCCTTCGTCTCGACGATGGCCAGCTTGCAGAACTCGATGCCGGTGCACGCCATGGTGCCGCGCCGGAACGGGGAGGGCTTGACCCGCAGATCGAGCGACTCCAGGGCGGCGACCACCGAGTCGACCTGGTCGGCCTCGATGTCGAGGACCACCATCTTCTGCTCGGCGGTGGTGCGCAGCCGGCCCGAACCGTGCTGCTCGGCCACGTCCGCGATCTTGGTCAGGGTGGCGCCGTCCACGCGGCCCACGCGGGGCGCGAAGCCGACGTAGAAGCGGCCGTCGTTCTGCTGGTGGACGCCGACGTGGTCGCGCCACTGGCCGGAGGGCTGCTCGGGCGCGGGGCCATCCGTCAGCTCGCGCTTGAGGTACTCGTCCTGGAGGACCTGGCGGAACTTGGCCGGACCCCAGTCGGCGACGAGGAACTTCAGGCGGGCGCGGTTGCGCAGCCGGCGGTAGCCGTAGTCGCGGAAGATCGAGATGACGCCCTCGTAGACGTCCGGGACCTCGTCCAGCGAGACCCAGGTGCCCAGGCGCACACCGAGCTTGGGGTTGGTGGAGAGGCCGCCGCCGACCCAGACGTCGAAGCCGGGGCCGTGCTCGGGGTGGTTCACGCCGACGAAGGCGATGTCGTTGATCTCGTGCGCCACGTCGAGCAGCGGCGAACCGGAGATCGCGGACTTGAACTTGCGGGGCAGGTTCGAGAAGTCGGGGTTGCCGACGATGCGGCGGTAGATCTCGTCGATGGCGGGCGTGCCGTCGATGATCTCGTCCTGGGCGATGCCGGCCACGGGCGAACCGAGGATGACGCGGGGCGTGTCACCGCAGGCCTCGGTGGTGGACAGGCCGACGGCCTCCAGGCGGCGCCAGATCTCGGGGACGTCCTCGATCCGGATCCAGTGGTACTGCACGTTCTGGCGGTCGGTGAGGTCCGCGGTGCCGCGCGCGAACTCCTCGGAGATCTCGCCGATGACGCGCAGCTGCTCGGTGGTCAGCCGGCCGCCGTCGATTCGCACGCGCAGCATGAAGTACTTGTCGTCCAGCTCCTCCGGCTCCAGGATCGCGGTCTTGCCGCCGTCGATCCCGGGCTTGCGCTGGGTGTAGAGGCCCCACCAGCGCATGCGGCCGCGCAGGTCGTTGGGGTCGATCGAGTCGAAGCCGGCCTTGGAGTAGATCGTCTCAATGCGCGTCCGCACGTTGAGACCGTCGTCGTCCTTCTTGAACTGCTCGTTGCCGTTGAGGGGCGTGTGGTGTCCGACGGCCCACTGACCCTCGCCGCGGTGACGGCCGGTCTTGCGGCGCGCTGCGGCTGCGGGGGCGGCTGCGGGCGTTTCGGGGGTGGCGGCCATGGCGGTACGTCCTTCTTCGGCGGCTCAGGGCAAGGGCAGGGGAGGTGACGGTGCGCCCCTGTCAGACCGGCGACGCTGAGCAGGTGTGGCCGAAATGCCGCCTTCGGCCGGGTTTGCCGGCAGGCAGGTGCGGTCTTCGGCCTTCAGGGGGCTTACGTGGTCGACGCGTCCGCTTCAGTGGGGACGACGTCGACGCGCGGCGGTGGCTGGTTCCGTCAGCTCGCCGGACAGATGGCGCTGGACATGCGGCCGAGGTCGACGTGCCGCCGACTCACCAAGGCAATTCCAGCTCCATTCATGGCGGAAGCGTGTCATGCACCGATTGGAGGAGTCCACTACTGTCCATCATGCGGACGAACTCGTCCCGAATCGTGGGATGCGGTGACCGGGGTCACGTCCCGGGGTGCTCCACGGCCGCCGGCGGCGGGGGCGGGAGGGGCCCGCGGAGCGGCTGTTTCCGGCCCGGCCGGGGGAGTCACGGCGGGCGGGTCCGGCCGGTGGGCCGGGGGGCGGTCCGGCCGGTCCGGCAGGCCGGTCAGGGCCTGCGGGGGGTGTCGCGGAGGAGGCGGCGGCCCGAGGCGTGCGTCCCGGCCGCCGGTGCCGGACGGTTACGCGCCGGGCCAGGGGCCCGGGGTGGGGCCGTCCTGCTTCTCCTCGGTCTCGGTGCGGAAGACCTTGAAGCCGCGCCGCTGGTAGTTGTCCATCGCGGTCGGGCCGTCCTGGCTACAGGTGTGCACCCAGACGCGCCGCGTGGGCTCCCGGTCAGGCCAGCGGGACGCGAGGTCCCAGGCGCGGGCCACCCCGACCGTCAGCAGGTGCCCGCCGATGCGGCGGCCCCGGAAGTCGGGCAGCAACCCGAAGTACATGATCTCCACCACGCCGTCGGGCTGCGGATCCAGCTCGACGTACCCCGCCGGGGTGCCCCGCTCGTACGCGACCCACGTCTCCACGCCGGGCCGCTCCAACTGCTCCACCCACTGCGCACGGGTCAGCGACAGCCGGTCCGTCCAGTGGATGTCGCCGCCCACCGAGGCGTACAGGAAGCGGCTGAACTCGGGCGAGGGGACCTCCGCCCGCTCGACGCGGACCTCGGGGCCGGGCACGGCCGCCGGGACCAGGTCACCGGGCGCGGTCATTTCGAGGGACCAGGTGGTCAGGGTGATGGTGCTCATGCCGTTCAGGGAACCACATCCCCCGCCGGACCCACCGGGGTGCCCCAGCCGCCGGCGCCGCCCTGCCGGGCCCGGACCACGGCGGGCGCGGTGGAGTGGGGGAGCAGCTCCGCCGGATCCCGCGGTCGGACCAGCTCCACCTCCACGTCCTCCGCGAAACGGTACGGCCGGTGCGTGAGCACCCCCGCGAGGTGGCGGCGGACCCGCGAGAGCTCGGCCCGGACCGTCACCGTGCGCGTGGGATCCCCGAACAGTTCCGCCGCCAGTTCCGCCGCCGAGCGCCCGCGCGGGGTCTCCGCCAGCAGGAACAGCAGCTCCGCGTGGCGCGGGCTCAGCTCCTGGGACCAGCTGCCGGCGGCCCCGTACACGGTCGCCGACCAGGAACGCGGCCGGCTCAGGTCCAGCACGACGCGGCTCACCGGGGCGGCGGCCGCGCGCGGCTCCGCGATCCGCAGCAGCCAGCCGCCGGGCAGCGGCTCCGCCACGCAGTCGCCCAGCTGTGGCAGCCACACGCGGCCCGGGCCGAGGGCCTTGGGCAGCGGTATCCGGTCCGCCGGCGCGAGGCCCACGACCGCGGCCGTCCAGCCGTGCGGGTCCACGGCGAGCGCCCGGCCGGGCAGCCGGGCCAGTAGCGGGGCCGCGACCGCCCTCAGCCGCTCCAGCGACTCCAGGTGCCGGACCCGCAGCTCGCGCTCGGCGAGGCGGGCCACGGAGCCGACCCACGCCAGGGTGGCCGGGTGCATGGTGGCCAGCGGCCCGCTCACGTCGACGACGCCCAGCAGCTGCCCGTCCCGGGGATCGCGTACGGGGGCGCCCGCGCAGGTCCAGTCGTGGTGGCTGGAGACGAAGTGCTCGGCGGAGAAGACCTGCACCGGACGCCGGACCACCAGCGCGGTGCCCACCCCGTTGGTCCCGACGACCGCCTCTGCCCAGTCGGCCCCCACCGCGAACCCGAGCCGGTCCGCCTTGCGCAGGATCGAGGCGTGCCCCTCCCGCCACAGCAGCCGGCCGTCCGCGTCGGCGACGACCATGATGTGCAGGGCCTCGTCCAGCGCGGGGAGCAACCCCTCGCGGAGCACCGGCAGGAGATCGCGCAGCGGCGAGGCCTGCCGCCGCTCCTCCGTCTCGGCGGCGGACAGCACGCGCGAGCGGGCGTCCCGGTCGGGGTGCACCCCGCCGGCCAGCATCCGCCTCCAGGATTCGGCGATCTCAGGGCGCGGGGCGGCGGGCGGGCGTTCCCCGGCCAGCGCGGCGGCCCGCACCCCCTTCAGCAGGCGCGCGGCGTCACGCGCGTCCATGGCCGAGATGCGTGCCACGTCGACCGTGCCGCCTGCGGTGTTGGCCACCGGAACCTCCCCGTGCTGAACAGGACGTACTGCGGGAGCCGCCCGACCCGCGCACGTGGCCTTCCCCGGGCACGTGCGGCGGGCGCCTTCCGAACCGAGGGTTGCAACGGTATGCAACTCTCGCCAAGCCCCTGTCACCCGACCGAAACTATCGGCACGCCGCCGAGCGGCGTGACAGCTCCTTCCTCGGGGCTTCTCGGATCAGGGGTGGTGCCGAGTCGGCGCGGCGCCACCCCCGATCCCACCTCCACGGGCCCGGATCCCGGTGCTGCGCGGTTTGGGGACCGCTCCCAGCCCGTGGTCCGCGCCCGTGCCGGCGGCTCCCGGCCGCATCCCCGCGACCGGGGCGGCGCCCGTCAGAGCGCGATCCGCGCCCGCTCCACCACCGACGCCAGGTCCAGGCTGTGCGGCAGCGTCCCGAAGGCCGCGCCCCAGTCCCCGCCGAGCCGCGAGGCGCAGAACGCGTCCGCCACCTCCGGCGGAGCCCACCTGACCAGCAGGGACCCCTGCAACACCAGGGCCATCCGCTCCACGACCCGACGGGCCCGGGCCTCGATGCCGTCGAGGTCGGCCAGCTCGGTGAGCAGATTCTTGATCGCGGCGTCCAGCCGGTGGTCGGCGCCCCGGGCGAGCCCGACCTCCTGGAGGAACGCGTTCAGGGCCATCGGCTCCCGCTGCAGGGCCCGCAGCACGTCCAGGGCCTGCACGTTGCCGGAGCCCTCCCAGATCGAGTTGAGGGGGGACTCGCGCAACAGCCGCGGCAGTCCGGATTCCTCCACGTAGCCGTTGCCGCCCAAACACTCCAGGGCCTCGGCGACCATCGGCGTACACCGCTTGGTCACCCAGTACTTCGCGGCGGGCACCGCGAGGCGCAGGAACGCCTTCTCCTGCTCGGTGTCGGCGTCGTACGCCGCTGCCAGGCGCAGGGTCAACACGGTCGCCGCCTCGGACTCCAGGGCGAGGTCGGCGAGCACGTTGCGCATCAGCGGCTGGTCGACGAGCGGTGCTCCGAAAGCAGAGCGGTGCTCCGCGTGGTGGACGGCCTGGGACAGGGCCTGTCGCATCAGGGACGCCGAGCCGATCACGCAGTCCAGCCGGGTCGCCGCGACCATCTCGATGATCGTGCGCACCCCCCGGCCCTCCTCGCCCACCCGCCGCGCCCAGGTCCCGTCGAACTCGACCTCGCTCGACGCGTTCGACCGGTTCCCCAGCTTGTCCTTCAGCCGCTGGATCGCGAACACGTTGCGGGTGTCGTCCGGCAGCACCCGGGGCACCAGGAAGCAGGTCAGCCCGCCCGGCGCCTGCGCCAGGACCAGGAACCCGTCGGACATGGGCGCCGAGCAGAACCACTTGTGGCCCGTCAGGAGGTACTCCCCGGAGGCGTCGAGCGGCACCGCCGCCGTCGTGTTCGCCCGTACGTCGCTGCCCCCCTGCTTCTCCGTCATTCCCATCCCGAAGAGCACGCCGCCCTTGCGCGCCGCCGGGCGCAGGCCCTCCTCGTACACGTGCGAGGTCAGCCGCGGCTCCCATTCGGCGGCCAGCTCCGGATCCGTGCGCAGCGCCGGGACCGCGGCGTGCGTCATCGAGACCGGGCAGCCGTGCCCCGCCTCGGCCTGCGACCACACGAAGAACCCGGCCGCGCGACGCAGGTGTCCCGCGGGCCGGCCCCATGCGTCGGTGAGCCCCGAGGTCACCGCGTGGCCGAGCAGCCGGTGCCAGGCGGGGTGGAACTCCACCTCGTCGATCCGGTTCCCGTACCGGTCGTGCGTCCGCAACTTCGGCGGACATTCGTTCGCCCGCGTCCCCCAGTCCTGCGCCTGGGCGGAGCCCGCGGCGCGCCCGAGCGTCGTGAGCTCCTCCCTTACCTCGTCGAGGAGTTCGGGGGCCGCGTCGGCGAGGTGCCGTTCCACGCCCTCCGTGAGGGCCCGGTCGCCGAGGTAGACCTCGTGGCCCACCAGGGGCGGGGCCTGGTTGCTGACTGTGTGGGTGGTGGCTGCCATGCGGATACCGTAAGGACGTGCAGCCAGCAAAAGAAACACCCGAGCGGATCCCAGGACGGCTCCACCGGGCCCGCGCCCTCTATCGCAACGTCTCGAAGCGGAAGATGGCCTGGCTGCTGCTGAAGGACACCGTCAACTCGTGCATCGAGTACCGGATCCTCGGACTGGCCGCCGAAGCGGCCTTCTTCACACTGCTGTCGCTGCCGCCGCTCTTCCTCGGTCTGCTCGGTCTGCTCGGTTACGTCGACGGCTGGACCGACACCCAGTCCGTGCAGAGCATCGAGGAGAACATCCTGCGCGCGGTCGGCACGATCCTGTCCGACCGGGGCGTCAACGACGTCGCCAAACCCATGCTCGACGACGTCACCAGCCGTGGCCGGCCCGACCTGATCTCCCTCGGTTTCGCCTTCGCCCTGTGGTCGGGATCGCGCGCCGTCAACGTCTTCATCGACACCATCACCGTCATGTACGGCCTCGACGGGCACCGCGGCATCGTCAAGACCCGGCTCCTCGCCTTCCTCCTCTACATCATCGCCCTGTTGATCGGCGCGATCGTGCTGCCGCTGATGGTCGTCGGACCCGACGCCGTCGTCCGGCTGCTGCCCTGGAGCACGGAGGTCATCGCGGTGCTGTACTGGCCGACGGTCACCCTGCTCTCCATCGCCTTCCTGACCACCCTCTACCACGTCTCCGTCCCGGTGCGCTCGCCGTGGATCGAGGACGTGCCGGGCGCGCTCGTCGCCCTCGCGATGTGGGTGCTGGGGTCCTTCCTGCTGCGGATCTACCTGACCAACACCGTGGAGGGGCCCACGATCTACGGGTCGCTCGCCGCGCCCGTGGCGATCCTGCTGTGGATCGGCATCTCCGCGTTCGCCGTGCTCGTCGGAGCGGCCGTCAACGCCGCGATCGACCGCGTCTGGCCCTCGGTGGCCACCGCCGCGGCCCGGGAGGCCAACGAGCGGGTCCGCGAGGCGGAGGCCGCCCAGTTGGTCGCCCGGGCCGCCGCCTGGCGGGCCCTGGCCGAGGGGGAGTCCGAGGACGACGAGGACGCCGGCATGCCCTCCGAGTTCCCCGAACGCTGGTCCAAGTTCCTGCCGCCGGAGGACTACACCTCCCGGCTCCGCAAGCACTGAGGCCCGGCGCGGGCCGGCTAACCTGGCGGTATGTACGAGGAGACGCCGTCCGCGGTCGTGCCCGGAGCCGTCGTGTGGCGGGCCCGCGGGGCCGGTTCCGTGGTGGTGCCCGACGGCTGCATGGACCTGCTGTGGGTCGGCGGCCGCCTCCTGGTCGCCGGGCCCGACACCGGACCGCACCCCGCCGGGGAGGTCCCCGGTGACGCCTTCGCCGGACTGCGCCTGGCCCCCGGCACCGCGCCCGCACTGCTCGGGGTACCGGCCCACGAGCTGCGCGACCGGCGGGTCGAGCTGGCCGGGCTGTGGCCCGGCGCCGAGGTGCGCCGCCTCACCGAACGGATCGGGGCGTACGAGGACCCCCGTACGGGCCTCGAGGAGCTGGCCCGGGTCCGGGCCGCGGCCGTCGGGCCCCCCGATCCCCTCGTCGCCGAGGTGACGGCCCGCCTCCGGGCCGGGGAATCGGTCGCCGGGATCGCCGGGGCGGTCGGCCTGGGGGAACGGCAGCTGCGCCGGCGCTCCCTCGACGCCTTCGGGTACGGCCCCCGCACCCTCGGCCGGGTGCTGCGCCTCCAACGGGCCCTGACCCTGGTCCGGCGCGGCCTGCCCCCGGCACGGGTGGCCGCCCTGACCGGGTACGCCGACCAGGCCCACCTCGCCCGGGAGGTGCGGGCGCTGGCCGGAACGACCCCGGGGGCCTACGCGGCCGGGTCGGAGGGCGCGGCCGGGTCGGAGGGGTCCGAGGGGGCGAACAGCGAGATCCCGGAGCCGTCCGGGTCGAGCACCACCGCGTAGCGCTGCCCCCAGAACGCGTCCCAGGGCTTCATGTGTCCCTCGTGGCCCGCGCCGGTCAGCTCGGCGTACAGCGCGTCCACCTCGGCCGGGGAATCGCACAGGAAGGCCAGTTCCACCCGGTTGCCGCCGGCCGGGCGGGTCCAGGAGGGGTCGATGCCGCGGATGGACTCCTCCGTGTCCCAGGCGATCCGCGGCCCCCCGGGGAGGGCGGTCTCGACGTGCGGTTGCTCCTCGGAGCCGGCCGGTACGTCCAGACCGAGACGACGGTAGAAGGCGAGGGAGGCGGCCATGTCGGAGACGACGATGCCGATCATGTCGAGTCGTGGAGTCATGGCAGCAGGCTAGGCAGTTGCGACGGCCGGCGTCTTGAAAGAAACGGACATCGCCGCTGCGCCGCCACCCGGCATCAAGGACGCGTAAAGACTGCCGGGATCCGGCAATGCGGCCACCGGATCGGCCGGGGCACACTCGGTTCTGTCAACGGGGGGCGGCATCCACGGATGCCGGGAGACGGAAGGGGGAGGCGATGGCGGAGTTCTCGACCGCGGGGTTCGCCTTCCCCACCGTTTCGTTCACCTTCGCCCTCGGCGTGATCATCGCCCACTGGCCGTGCGTCCGCCTCGGCGCCGCCGCTTGCGGATCCCGGACATGCGGGCCGGCCGTCGTGGAGACGGCGATCCGGGGGGCGCGACCGGGGGCGCGACCGAGGGGGCGGCGCGGGGGCGGGTGGGGCGCGGGGTGGGGTCCGCGATCCGCGGATAAAGAGGTGGCGGGGTCGGCGGGGCGCTTGTTACCGTGAACCCGTTCCCGCCGACCGGTGCGGAACCGCAGCGTGTAGTCGATCCGGAGGTGAGTTCATTGATGACCGTCATGGCGCAGGGCCCTGCCCGCACTCAGAAGACCATCAATGTCACCTCCGTGGTCTCCGGCTGACCTCACACCACTTTCGCGCGCCGACGAGCGCACGCTGCCGGGGCCACCCTGTGAAGGGTTCCCCTTGACTTCCTCTTCTTTCCCGCAGGCCTCCCTCGCGCACGCCCTCACCCCCTTCGGGTGGGACGACGCCTGGGCCGCCGCCTTCGCCCCGTACGCCGCCCAGGGACTCGTCCCCGGTCGCGTCGTCCGGGTCGACCGCGGCCAGTGCGACGTCGTCACCGCGGACGGCACCGTCCGCGCCGACACCGCCTTCGTCACCCCCCACGACCCGCTCCGGGTCATCTGCACCGGCGACTGGGCCGCCGTCGAGGCGGCCGGAAACCCGCGCTACGTGAAGGCGTACCTGCCGCGCCGGACCGCGTTCGTGCGCTCCACGTCCTCGCAGCGCTCCGAGGGGCAGATCCTCGCCGCCAACGTCGACCACGCGGTCATCGCGGTGTCGCTGGCCGTCGAACTCGACCTGGGCCGCGTCGAGCGCTTCCTCGCGCTGGCGTGGGAGTCCGGGGCGCAGCCGTTGGTCGTCCTCACCAAGGCCGACCTGGTCCCGGACCCGGTGACCCTCGCCCACCTGGTCGAGGACGTGGAAACCGCCGCGCCGGGGGTTCAGGTGCTCACCGTCTCCTCGCTCAACGGGGACGGCACCGACGTGCTCGGCGCGATCGTCGCCGAGGGCACGAGCGTGCTGCTGGGCGTTTCCGGCGCGGGCAAGTCCACGCTGGCGAACGCGCTGCTCGGCGCGGAGGTCATGGAGGTCCAGGCCACGCGTGACATCGACGGCAAAGGCCGGCACACCACGACCACCCGCAACCTGCTCGTCCTGCCGGGCGGGGGCGTCCTCATCGACACCCCCGGGCTGCGGGGCGTCGGGCTGTTCGACGCGGAGGTGGGGGTCGGGCAGGTCTTCTCGGAGATCGAGGACTACGCCGCCGGATGTCGCTTCCACGACTGCGCGCATGAGGCGGAGCCGGGGTGCGGGGTGCTGGCCGCACTGGAGTCGGGGGCGCTGTCGGAGCGGCGGCTGGAGAGCTACCGCAAGCTGCTGCGCGAGAACCAGCGCATCGTGGCGAAGACGGACGCGCGGCTGCGGTCGGAGATCCGCCGCGACTGGCGGCTGAAATCGGCGGAGGGCCGAGCCAACTACGCGGCGAAGCGCAACGGTCGGGCCTGACCCTCCCCTGGCCGGGGTTTCACGTGTGGGCCCCGGCGGCTGGTGGGGGCGGGTGGGGTCGGGGTCGGGGACGGGGTGGGGTGTCGTCCGGGACGGGCATGATTTATGGCGCCCTGTCCCGGGCTGCGTCGGTGGGGCGGGAGTGGGCGCCAACAAATCACGTTTTAGTCCCTGACGACACCCCACCCCGTCCCCGACCCCGACCTGCGCGCAGCCCCGCCCTGTTCCGGCCCCGTCGGTGTTCGAGGCGTGGGGTTCGGGGTGGAGGGGCAGGGGCTCGGGCCCGTTGGTCCAGCGGCGGACCGGCTCCGTAGGCGGGGTTACGTCAGGGTGGCGGTGAGCCAGGCGGCTGTGATCAGGAGGCAGGCGAGGAGTTCCAGCAGGACGCTCGTTCCCGCGGCCCGCATCACGGTGCGGGTGGCCGCCCACGCCGCCCCGTGCGTACCGAGCCGGCGGCGTTCGTACAGGTAGACGCCGCCCATGAAACCGGGCACCGCACCCACCACCGGGACGACGATGAAGCCCAGCACCGCGCCGCCGCCCGCGCAGGCCGCCATCGCCGGCGTGACGCCCAGGCCCTGGATCCGCCGGGGCGGCAGCAGCCACTTCACGACCTGCACCACCAACAGCAGGCCCGTCGCCGAGGCGAGGAGCACCCACGCCGGCCCCGACCGCACGTGCAACGCCCACCACAGCACGCCGGCCCAGACCAGCCAGGTTCCCGGGACGCCCGGGACCATCACCCCGAGCACCCCGAGCAGGAGCACCAGCCCCACCAGGACCAGCTGAGGCAGCTCCATCTGCTCAGGGTGACCGACGGGGGGCTATCGGGCCACCCAGCCCCGTTCGTGGGCGTGCCAGCCGAGCTGGAGCCGGGTCGTGACGCCCGCCAGCTCCATGAGGCCCTTCACCCGCCGCTGCACGGTCCGCAGCCCCAGTTCCAGGTGCTTGGCGACGCTCGCGTCCGTCATACCGGCCAGGAGGAGGGAGAGGATCTCCAGGTCGGTGGTGTCGGGGCCGCCGTCCCCCTCCTCCGCGTAGCCCGTCGAACCCAGCCGCAGCGGCAGCGACTCCCGCCACACCGCCTCGAACAGGCCGAGCAGGGATTCCAGCAGCCCCGAGGCGTGGACGACGAGGGCCGCCGGCTCCGCGCCCCCTGCGGTCAGCGGGACCATCGCCAGCGTCCGGTCGGCGATCACCAGCTTCGTCGGGACCTCGCCCGTCACCCGGATGCGTTCGCCGCGCGCCAGGGCCGTCGACGCCTCCCGGATGCCCGTCGGCAGCGTCAGTACCTGGCGTTCGATCACGACCCGGTACTCCACGCCGCGCACGGAGGCCCGTTCCTCGGCCTCGTTCTCCGTGCCCGTCACGACCTGGGGGCGGCCACTGACGAGCGCGCACACCTCCTCCGTCGCCCCCAACTGGAGCTGGTGGAAGCGGTGCGCCACCGCGCCGGCCCCCGTCACCACCTCCACCAGGTCGTGCACGGCCATCTCGCCCGCCTCGGCCCGGTACTCCTCCGCGAGCAGTACCGCCGCCAGCTCCGCCTGCTCCAGCTCGTGCCGCTGCTGGGTCAGGAGCGCGCCCAGCGCCACCCCGGGCGGCGCCGCCACCCACCGTCCGGGCCGCGCCGAGGACTGGGCGGCCAGCCCCTGGCGCTCCAGGTGCCGCAGCGCCCGCTCGGTCTGCGGCACCGGCAGCGTCAGCCGGTGCGCGAGATCGGGCACCTCCGCCGCGCCGAGTGCCACCAGCGCGCGGTACGCCGACTCCTGCCCCTCGTCCAGACCTATCGCACCCAGCAACCCGTCCACCCCACTATCAGTGCCGTTCCTGGCGGGAAGCGGCCACGGCACAAACCCGCCGCCGACATCATCGCCGCACCTCCCGCCCCTCTGCCAAGGTGTCGCCACCGCAGCACCACCATCCACCGGCCAGAAGCCACGTGTACGTCAGCTATGCCGTGCAAGAGAGCAGTTGGCCGGAAATCACCTGGGGAGAGCGATGCGCCCGATATCGCGAACGGCAGTCGGGGTGGCCACAGCGGCCGTCCTCGCCGTCACCGCAGTCGGCCCGTCCGCGGCACTGCCGATCGACGGACCGCCGGGACCGAGACCACTGGTCGGGAGCGGGGCGGCGGGCCAGCGGCCCGCGGCGCCCGTCACCGTCACCCTCGTCACCGGGGACCGCGTCCTGGTCTCCACGGACGCCACCGGACGCACCGCCGCCACCGCGATGCCCCGGGACGACGGCCGCATGCCGGTCGTCCAGACCCGCCAGAGCGGCAAGGACGTCTACGTCTACCCCGAGAGCGCGGTCAAGGCGCTCGCCGCGGGCCGGGTCGACGAGGAGCTCTTCAACGTCACCGGCCTGATCCGGCAGGGCTACGACGACGCCCACAGCAAGAAGCTGCCGCTGATCGCCGTGTACGACGGCTCCGTCGGCGTCGCCCGCAACACCCCGCCCGCGCCGCGCGGCGCCGACCGGTCCCTGGTCCTCGGCTCCATCGGGGCCGTCGCCCTCGCCGCCGACAAGCAGCGGGCCGCCGAGTTCTGGGCCGACGTATCCGCCGCCGGCGCCTCCCGGGCCGCGGGCGGACTGAAGAAGCTGTGGCTCGACGGCAAGGTCCGGGCGAACCTGGAACGCTCCACCCGCCAGGTGAACGCCCCCGCCGCCTGGGCCGCCGGACTCGACGGCGCCGGCACCAAGGTCGCCGTCCTCGACACCGGCACCGACCTCGACCACCCCGACCTCAAGGGCCGCGTCTCCGAGTCGAAGAACTTCACCGACTCCGACACGGACGCCGACCGGCAGGGCCACGGCACCCACACCATTTCCACCGTCGGCGGATCCGGCGCCGAGAGCGGCGGCGCCAAGAAGGGCGTCGCGCCCGGCGCCGAACTGCTCAGCGGCAAGGTCCTCAACGACCAGGGCTACGGGCTCGATTCATGGATCATCGCCGGCATGGAGTGGGCGGCGGCGAGCAAGGCCGACGTGGTCTCCATGAGCCTCGGCGACCCCTCGCAGACGGCCTGCGACGATCCGCTCGCCGCCGCGGCCGAGCAACTCTCGCAGCAGGGAACCCTGTTCGTCGTCGCCGCCGGCAACTCCGGTCCCGGCAACAACACGGTCTCCTCACCGGGCTGCGCCCCCGGCGTGCTGACCGTGGGCGCCGTCGACCGCGACGACACCACCGCCGGCTTCTCCAGCCGGGGCCCCGCCGGACTCGCCCACACCCTCAAGCCGGAGATCGCCGCCCCCGGCGTCGGGATCTCCGCCGCCGCCGCGGGCGGCCGAGGCGTGTACGCCTACCAGTCCATGTCCGGGACCTCGATGGCCACCCCGCACGTCGCCGGGGCCGCCGCCATCGTCAAGCAACGCCATCCCGAGTGGAGCGCGCAGCAGGTCAAGGCCGCCCTCGTCGGCTCCGCGAACACCGCCGTCCCCGGGGACGTACGGGAGACCGGAGGCGGTCGCCTCGACGTGAAGGCCGCCCTCGACGCCACCGTCATCGGCACCCCCGCCGTGCAGGGCGGAACGTACAACTGGCCGCAGGACCGCAGCGACCGCACCGGCGTCGAGGTCCCGTACACCAACACCGGTACCCGGCCCGTCACCCTGAACCTCGGCGTCGAGAAGGTCACCGGCAACGACGGCTCCGCCGTCCGCTCCCAGGTCGCCCGCCTCGACCGGCGCACGGTCACCGTCCCCGCCGGAGCCACCGTCAAGGTGCCGCTCCACCTCGACCCGGCGGCGAAGCTGGAGCGCTCCCAGTACGGGGACGTCACCGGTCGCGTCGTCGCCACGGCGGGCGGCGTGCGCGTCTCCACCCCCTTCTCCCTGTACGTCGAACCCGAGACCGTCACCCTGCGCGTCAAACTGATCGACCGCGCGGGCCGGCCCGCCGGGGGCCCCTCCTCGCTGGACGTCATCGGCACCGACGACGCCTCCGGCGAGCGCCGCTTCAACGAGGGCTCCGTCGACCAGGTCTACCGGGTCCGCCCCGGCGCCTACTTCCTCTCCGCGTTCGTCGGCACCCCCGACGCCGGCACGGGCGCCGAACTGATCGATTCCCTGACCTACCTGGGGCGCCCCCAGACCGAGGTGAAGAAGGACACGACCATCGTCCTGGACGCCCGGAAGGCCGGCCGGCTGACCCTCGCGGCCGACAAGCCGGTCGAGGCCCGCGGCACCACCCTCGGCTTCGCCCGCAGTTGGGACGACACCTGGCTGCACGCGGGCACCGCCATGGGCGGCCGGACCATCCGCGGCTACTACGCCTCGGTCGAAGGACGCGCGAAGGACGGGGAGTTCGAGTTCGGCGGATACTGGCGGGCAGCCGCCCCGCTGATCTCCGCGCTGAAGGTCAGCGGCGGCCCGACGCTCCACCCGATCACCGCCTCCACGGGCAGCGACAACCTCGACGGAACCGGCCGGGCCCGCCTCGTCGACGCGGGCTCCGGCACCCCCGACGAACTCGCCAAGGCGGGCGTCAAGGACGCGATCGTTCTGGTGAAGGCCACGGACGGCGCCCTCCACGAGGTCGCGGGAGCCGCCAAGGAAGCGGGCGCCAGGGCCGTCCTCGCCCACCGGGAGACCCCCGGCCGCTGGGTCGCCTCCACCGGCTACGCCGGCGGCGCCCTGCCGACCCTCACCGTCGAGACCGCCGAGGGCCGCGCGCTGCTCGCCCGCCTCGCGGCGGGTCCCGTCACGCTGGAATGGAAGGGCACCGCGAACAGCCCCTACCTCTACAGCCTCGCTTTCCCCGAGAGCGGCGAGATCACCTCGGACCGCACCTACCGGGTGCGCGACCGCGAGCTCGGACAGGTCGACTCCACCTACAACTCCATGGGCGTGGCAGCCGACTTCATCGACCTGTCGGGCGCCTACCGGCCGATCGGCAGCGCCGTGTACTTCGGCGGGTTCGAGACCGTCGCGGCGCCGGGCACGCGCACCGAGTACTACACCGCCGGGGACACCACCTGGGAGCAACTGCTCTCCAGCAGCTTCCCCTGGGGCGAGTTCATGACCGGCGCGCAGCGGACGTACGCCAAGGGCGCGAAGGTGAAGGCGACTTGGTACGACGGCGTGGTCGGTCCCGTCGCATCCCGCGACGCGGCGGGCAAGGAGACGCTCGCCGCGGAGCGGCAGGGCAACCTGATCGGCTTCGCCCCCGCCATGTGGGGGGACACCGCGCACTACGCGCAGCCCGGTTCCTTCGGTGACATAGGCGGCCTCCAACTCGTCCGCGACGGCCAGGTCATCGGAGACAGCTCCTACCCGTTCGGGGTGTTCGAGGTCCCGGCCGCGGCCGGTCGCTACGAACTCACCCAGTTCATCGAGAAGATCGGCCCGCCGGCCCGCACCTGGCAGCGTTCCACCGCGGTGCGCACGACCTGGGGCTTCACCTCGAAGCTCGACCCGGCGGCCCCCTCGCAGGGCCTTCCCGTCCTCTTCCCGAGGTACGCGGCCCCGCTCGACGGGATGAAGACGGTCGCCGCGGCGAACGGACAGAGCATCGCACTGGGCGTCACCGGGCACGCGGGCTACGCGCCGGGAGCGCTGAAGTCGGCGAAGCTGTCGTACTCGTACGACGGCGAGCACTGGACGGCGGCGAGGACCACCGAACGCGACGGCCGGTGGACGGCCGTCGTCGACCACGCGGGAGCCGCCGGCAAGGCGGTGTCGCTGAAGGTCGAACTGGCCGACGCGAACGGCGCGACGGTCACCCAGACGGTCACCCGGGCGTACGAAGTCCGCTAGCCCGTACGGGTTGAGGGCGCGGGGTCCACCGGGCGGCGGCCCGGTGGACCCTTTTCGCGCGTTCGGGGTTTTCCGCCGCCCGGGTGGGCCGAGAATGGGGGCATGAGTCAGCAGGGCGCGGAGGACTGGTGGCAGAAGCTCTACGACGCTCCGGAAACGGGGCCCGAACCTGATCCGGGGGACACCCTGGACCACCGATTCGACTCGGCGTCCCACCTGGTGACCGAACCGCCCCCGACCCCACCCCCCCACGCCCCACCCCCGTCCCGGCCGCCGACACCGGCTGCGGACCTGCCGCCGGTCCTCGAACCGCCGCCCGCGGTTCCGTCGCGGCCTGCGCTGCCACCGGAGACCGTCGCGCGGGTGGGCGCGTCGCCGCAGCGGCTCCCATCGGCGCCGGCGCCGGTGCCGGTTCCGCCGTCACAGCCACCCGCGCCGGAGGTGCCGCCGCCCCCGCTCCCGCCCGCTCCGCCCCCGCGGTCACGGACCTCGGTGGCACCGGATGCCCCGGCCGAGGCGCCGCCGCCGGGGGAGTGGTCGCTGGACGGGCCCTCCGCGCCGGCTTCCGGATCGCAGGCCCCGCCGCTGCCGATTCCGCCGCAGCAGGCTCCCGCCTCGCCGTCGTCGACGCCGCCGGGGCCGTCCGGGCGGGTTCCCGTACCGCCCGTCCCGCCGCGGGCGCCGTCGGTGCCGTTTCCTTCGTCGAGGGGCGACGGGCCGGCGCAGGGCGCGCCCGGGCAGGTTTCCGGGTCGCGGGCTCCGGCACCGCCGCCGATTCCGCTGTCGGGGGCCCCGGCGGAACGGGTTCCGTCGTCTGACGTCCCCTCGGGTGGAGCCCCGTCGGCAACGGAACCGGTCGGTCCGGCTCCGGCTGCTTCGGGTTCCCCGTCGGCGGAGCCGCTGCTGCCCGGTCCCCGCCGGGGTTCCTCCGGTCCGCCCCCGCTCCCGGCGCCGCGTGACCCCCGCCTGATGGGGGAGACCGGGTACGCGCAGGGGGACGTCACCGTGCCGCCGGAGCCGACCGAGCCACCCGCGCCGTACGAGCCGTCCCGGCGGGCCGAATCACCGGCCGTCCCCGACCCGGGAGCCACGCCCGGCCCCGGAGCGGGGCCCGAGCCGGACCTCGCGTACGGCGCCGACGCCGAACTGCCGCCCTGGCTCTGGGGGGCGCCCCCGGCCCGCGCCGCCGGTCAGGGTCCGCCGCCCCGACCGGCGGAGCCGCGCCTCCCGCAGGCTCCGTCCGTCCACCCCGCCGGGGCGGATTTCGGGCGGACGCAGGCCGCCCGGTCCGCCGGGCCGGATGCGCATTCCCCCCAGGACGTGGCCCCCGGTTCCGCCGGACCGGAGTTCCCGCGGACTCCGCCCACCCCACCGGCGGGCCCGGGGCAAGGACCGGCCGACCCCGCCGAGCCGGGGCCGGCGAAGCCTTCGGCCCGATCCGCCGGCCCGGCGTACCCGCAGGAGGCACCCGCTTCGGCCGGGCCGGATCACCCGCAGGCGCCCCCCGCTCCGGCCGGGCCGAGTCATGGCCCGGCCCGCCCCGCCGAGCCGGGGCTGCCGCAGCGTCAGACCGCCCGGCCCGCCGGGCCGGATGCCCCGCCGCCTCCGCCGGCCCGACCCGCCGGCTCGGCGTACCCGCAGGATCCGCCCGTACGGGATGCCGACGTCGGGTTGCCGCAGGCGCTGCCCGCGCGGTCCGCCGGGCTCGGGCTCCCCCCGGAGCCGGGCACGGGAACAGGAGCTCCGGTCGCCCGCCCGCCCGCGCTCGACGGAGTCCCGACCGGGCCGCCCCCACCCGCCCCCGGCGGGCCGCCCGCGCCCGGCTCCGCCCCCACCACCGCCGGGCCCGCCGCGTCGCCCCCCGATCGGCCCACCGTCAGCCACCTCGGGGACCGGGCTCCGACCTACGCCGCCGAACCGGGGTCGCTGCCCGCGGCCGACCCGGCGGCCTTGGACGACCTGACCCCCGACACGGTTCTGGAGGGGGCCCGCTACGGGACCTACACGCTGCGCGCCGCCTCGCTGCGCGGGGACTCCGCCCGCTACCGGGGCGAGGCGCGCCGGGACAGCCTGCTGACCGCCCGCTTCGGCAGCGGCGAGGACGCCCTGGTGCTGGTGGTCCTGGCCGGCGGGGACCGGGCGGCCCCGGGCGCCAGGGAGGCGGCGGCCGGCCTGTGCCACACGGTCGCCGCCGCCGTCGGGCGCAGCCGCGAGCGGCTGGCCGACGACATCCGGGCGGGGCGGCGCGAGGCCCTGCGCTCGGGGCTCCAACGGCTCACCGACCGGGGCTACGGAAGGCTCCGAGCCCGCGCCGCAGAGCTCGGGCTCCCCGAGGAGGCCTGCACGGCCGGGCTGCGCGGCCTGCTGCTGCCCCTGGACCCGCGGTGCGCCAACCGGGTGTGCTTCGGCGCCGGCCCGGGCGGGGTCTTCCGCCTGCGGGCGGGCGAGTGGCAGGACCTGGAACCCGATTCCGGACCCCCCTCCGAACCCGGCACGGGCTCCGACCCCGGCGGCTTCCGGTTCCGGGCCTCCGTCGCCCGGCCCGGCGACACGCTCCTGCTGTGCTCCGGCGGCCTCGCCGAACCCATGCGGGAGGAGGCCGTGCTCCCGGCGGAACTCGCGGCCCGCTGGTCGCAGGGCGAACCGCCCGGGCTCGCGGCGTTCCTCGCCGACACCCAGCTCCGCCTCAAGGGGTACGCCGACGACCGGACGGCCGCCGCGGTCTGGGAGGCGTAACGGCACGGAACGTGCGTGGATGGGAGGCGCACCCGGCAGTGCCGAACCGGAAAGGGCGCCCCCTTCATGGCCAAGCAGAACGTGGCGGAGCAGTTCGTGGACATCCTCGTGCGCGCGGGCGTGCGGCGGATGTACGGAGTCGTCGGCGACAGCCTCAACCCCGTCGTCGACGCCATCCGCCGGACCGGTGACATCGAATGGATCCAGGTCCGGCACGAGGAGACGGCCGCCTTCGCGGCGGGCGCCGAGGCGCAGATCACGGGCAGGCTCGCCGCCTGCGCCGGTTCCTGCGGTCCCGGAAACCTGCACCTGATCAACGGACTGTACGACGCCCAGCGTTCCATGGCTCCCGTCCTCGCGCTCGCCTCGCACATCCCCTCCAGCGAGATCGGCCTCGGCTACTTCCAGGAGACCCACCCCGACCAGCTGTTCCGCGAGTGCAGCCACTACAGCGAGCTGATCTCCAACCCGCGCCAGATGCCCCGGTTGCTCCAGACCGCCGTGCAGCACGCCATCGGCCGCAGTGGCGTCAGCGTCGTCGCGCTGCCCGGTGACATCGCCTCGCAGCCCGCGCCGGAGAAGGCGGTGGAGCACGCGTTGGTGACCGCGCGGCCCACGGTGCGGCCCGGTGACGGGGAGATCGAGAAGCTGGTCCGACTCGTCGACGAGGCCGACCGGGTCACCCTGTTCTGTGGCAGCGGCACCGCCGGCGCGCACGCCGAGGTGATGGAGTTCGCGGGCCGGGTCAAGGCCCCGATCGGGCACGCCCTGCGCGGCAAGGAGTGGATCCAGTACGACAACCCGTACGACGTCGGCATGAGCGGGCTGCTCGGCTACGGCGCGGCGTACGAGGCCACGCACGAGTGCGACCTGCTGATCCTGCTCGGTACGGACTTCCCGTACAACGCCTTCCTCCCCGACGACGTGAAGATCGTCCAGGTGGACATCCGTCCCGAACACCTCGGTCGCCGCTCCCAGTTGGACCTCGCGGTCTGGGGAGACGTACGGGAGACCCTGCGCGCCCTGAACACCCGGGTCAAGGTCAAGACGGACCGCCGCTTCCTGGACCGGATGCTGAAGAAGCACGCGGACGCCCTGGAGGGGGTGGTGAAGGCCTACACGCGCAAGGTGGAGAAGCACACGCCGATCCATCCCGAGTACGTGGCGTCGATTCTGGATGAACTCGCGGATGACAATGCGGTGTTCACTGTCGACACCGGCATGTGCAACGTGTGGGCGGCGCGCTATCTTTCCCCGAACGGAAAGCGGCGCATCATCGGATCCTTCAGCCACGGCTCCATGGCCAATGCCCTTCCCCAGGCCATCGGGGCGCAGTTCACCGACCGGAGCCGTCAAGTGGTCTCGATGTCGGGCGACGGTGGCTTCTCGATGCTGATGGGAGATTTCCTCACCCTGGTGCAGTACGACCTGCCCGTCAAAGTGGTCCTCTTCAACAACTCAGCCCTTGGAATGGTCGAGTTGGAGATGCTGGTTTCCGGCCTGCCTTCGTACGGAACCACGAACCGGAACCCGGACTTCGCCGCGATCGCCCGCGCGGCGGGTGCCTACGGGGTCCGTGTCGAGAAGCCCAAGCAGCTCACAGCGGCTCTGAAGGACGCTTTCCGGCACAAGGGCCCTGCTCTGGTGGACGTGGTGACCGACCCCAACGCCCTGTCGATTCCGCCGAGGATCAGCGCCGAGATGGTGACCGGTTTCGCACTGTCCGCCAGCAAGATCGTGCTGGACGGCGGGGTGGGCCGGATGATCCAGATGGCTCGATCCAACCTGCGCAACGTACCCCGCCCTTGAGGCCGCAGGAGTGCGGATTGCCCCGGGGGGCATGCATTTCCGTAGACCAGTTCGAGCAGTGCGGATGCGGGGGAGGTACATCGCCGTGCGGGTGGGGGCGAATACCGGAAAGCTGTGGAAGAAGGGCCGGCCGGTGCCGCGCGAACCGTCCGCCGGGGGCGGCGGCGGCGCGGCGGACGCGGTGCGGATCAGGCGGAGCGTGGACCGGGCCGACCTGAAGGCCATAGGCGAGGTCCGGCGGGCGCTGCGGGAACTGTTGCGCCACCGGTGCCGGGCCGAGGCGGCCGACGTCGCGGAACTGCTGATCACGGAACTCGTCACGAACGCGCTCGTCCATACCGAGCACGGCGCGGAGGTGTCCGCGAGCCTGGCCGCCGCCACGCTGCGGGTCGAGGTCCGCGACTACACGGCCCGCCGCCCCCGCCCGTACGTACCGTCCGCCGACGACGGTACGCACGGCCGGGGGCTGGTGCTGGTACAGGCGCTCGCCGACGCCTGGGGCGTGGACCCGCTCGCGCTGGGGCGCGGCAAGGTCGTCTGGTTCGAACTGCGCGCCGGATAGCCGCGACCGCGACGCACGACGGTGGGGCGGCTGCCCCGGGATTCCCCGGGGCAGCCGCCCCACCGCTTCGTGCGCACGGTTCGGATCAGCCGAACTGCTGTTCCAGGTCCTTCAGTTTGCGCTCCAGTGAGTCGAGCCGGGGAATGGTCTGGGTGTCGTCCTCGGCGGTGAGGTCGACCGTCCGGGCGCCGGACGGATCAAGGGGTTCGGTTCCGTTGACGGCCTGAAGGGAGGGCCGGCGGCGCAGGGGCAGCTGTCCCGCTTCCGATATGGCCGGCTCCGCGCCGACCGGCGCGGAGCCCGTTCCGGGGTTCAACCCCGGCATGTCGACCTGCCGGGCGCGGGCCCGGCCGAACGCCCGGTTCTGCCGGCCCAGCGCCTTGATGTGGGCCCGGTCCAGGCGGTGTTGCTCCCGCCTGCGGTGTCGGTCCTGTTCCTTCTCCTTCTTGTCCTCGCGCACCTCGTCCACGGCCTCGTCGAGGGTGCGGACCCCCTCCAGCAGCATGAGCGACCACGCGCCGAAGGTCTCGCGCGGGGCCCGCAGCCAGCGGACCATCCGGATCTGCGGCAACGGCCTCGGGATCAGGCCCTGTTCGCGCAGCGCTGCCCGGCGCGTCTGCTTGAGGGCGCGGTCGAAGAGCACGGCCGCCGACAGCGACATCCCGGCGAAGAACTGCGGTGCGCCGTCGTGGCCGAGGCCACGGGGCGCGTGCACCCAGTTGAACCAGGCGGCCGCGCCCGCGAACAGCCAGACCAGCATGCGGGACCCGAGCGCCGCGTCGCCGTGACTGGCCTCGCGCACGGCCAGCACCGAACAGAACATCGCGGCGCCGTCGAGGCCGAAGGGGACCAGGTACTCCCAGCCTCCGGACAGGTTCAGGTTCTGCCGGCCGAAGCCGACGAGCCCGTGGAAGGAGAGCGCGGCGGCGACCGCCGCGCAGCAGAAGAGCAGTACGTACGAGGCGGTCCCGTAGACGGCTTCCTTGCGCCGTCTGCGCTCCTCGCTGCGTTCCCAACTGTCCTCGGCCGCGGCCTTCTCGCTCTCCCGCTTGCCCCGGGCCAGTACCGCCACTGCCGCAAGTACGCCCAGGATCAACAGGCTGCCGGGCAGCAGCCAGTCCAGCGATATGTCGGTCAGTCTCATGCGGATGTCCCTTGCCTCGCGTATGCGGCTTTCCGGGCGCCATAGTGACGCAGCCGGTCCGTGGTGCACGCGGGTTTCGGGGCAAGTGGACGCCATCGGGGGGCGGGGCCCGTCGGATAGGGTGTTGTGGATCGAACTACCGCTCGTATCAACGGGGTTGAGTTCGAATCCGCTTCATCCCTGCGGGTGGGTTCAGTCGGTGGCGGCCTCCGCCACGAGCCGGGCGACGCGGTCCGTGTCGCAGGTGCGCGGACAGGTCGTACAGGTGTCCTCCGGTCGGATCGTGTAGAAGAAGCAGCAGCCGGCCCGGTCCCGGGTCGTCAGTTCCCGACCGTCGGGCCCGCGCAGCGTGCGGAACCCCGCCCCGCCCGTGTACGGGGCGGTCGAGCCGGGCAGCAGCAGCTCCAACTCCCGCATGGCCCGCGCCTCCTCGCCCAGCAGCTGCCCGAGGTACCACAGGCCCTCGACGAGGTCGTCGGTGGCCATCGCCCACAGGGCCCGCCGGCCGCGCCGCGTCCGCGGGCCGAAACCTTCCAGCAGTGGGGTGAGGTGCTGGGACACCGCTGCCCGCACCTCGCTCCGCAGTGACTCCTCGTCGGGCACGACACGGGCCCCGGGGAGGGTGGCCGCCGGATCGTCCGGCAGGCACGCGAAGGTTTCGACCCGTACGGACATCTGTCCGCGGGTCCGGTGGTACGCCACCCCGGACACCGGCAGCCGGGGTACCCGGCGGTCCAGGAACCAGGGGACCGTGATCAGCAGGACGGCGGGCCAGGCGTACCGGTGCAGCCCGAACCCGGCCACCACGTCGGGACGCCCCGGGGTGCCGTAGTCGCGCAGCACCTGGGCGTGGTCCCAGGCGAGGAAGGCGTCGACCGCCTCCCCGCCCGCCGCGAGCTCGTCCGCGCCGACCCATCCCACACCGCGAGGGAGGGGTTCGTGCGCGTCGTGCTCCGTGATCCGCAGTCCGGGGTAGGCCGCCGTCAGGCGCCCGTACGCGTCCGCCACCGGAGAGCCGGCCGGGGCGGGTGCGGGCGGGAGCAGGGCGTCAACAGCCGAGCCGGTCATGACGGACCACCGAATCACGCGAACATTGGAAGGTTAGCCTTACCTTACTCGACCTTTCCGTATGTGTGTCCACCCGGCCCGCCGCGATTTCCGGCGGCCTCGACGGATTCGGCGCGCCCGGCCCGCTCCACCCCGCCGACCTTGGCTTATTCTCGGATCCGGTCGAGACCAGGAGGAGGACCGAATGCACGCAGCGGACCGCTCCGCGGTACCGACGAACCCGCTGATTCCCGTACAGAACACGCAGCAGGCGGAGATGGCCGAGGGCGCGGAGCACGCGCGGGCGGCCGACAGCCCGGACCGCGCGCGGAACGCGCGGAAGGTGCTGCGCCATTCGGTGCGCGCGCAGGTGCTGGAAGCCCTGCGGGCCGCCCTCGTGGACGGCGAGCTCGCGCCGGGGGAGATCTACTCCGGGCCGGCCCTCGGCGAGCGGTTCGGGGTCTCCGCGACCCCCGTGCGGGAAGCGATGCAGCAGCTCGCGCTGGAGGGGGCGGTCGAGTGCCTGCCCAACCGGGGGTTCCGGGTCCTGGCCCGCACCCCCCGCACCCTGGCGGAGCTGGCCGAGGTCAGGGCCCTGCTGGAGGTCCCCGTGATGCTCCGACTCGCCCGCACCGTCCCGGTCGAGACCTGGGAATCCCTGCGCTCCGACGCCCTCGCCACCGCCGAGGCGGCCGCCGCCGGCGACCTGCCCGACTACGCGGCCGCCGACCGGGCCTTCCACCGGGCCGTGCTGTCCCTCGCGGACAACGCCGAACTCGTCCGGCTCACCGAGGAACTCCACCGGCGCGCCCAGTGGCCCCTGCCCGGAGCCCCCCGGGTGCGCCGCGCCGACCTCGTCGCCGACGCGGCCGAGCACTCGGCGCTCCTGGAGGCCCTGATCGCGGGGGACCTCCCGGTGGTGGAGTCGCTCGTACGGGAGCACTTCGCGGGCGCCCACTGACCCGACGCGCTACGCCGGCGAGGGGTGCAGCTGGTCCGCCAACCAGGTCGGGATGCCGCCCAGCAGGTGGAACAGGCGCCGGGCCTCCGCGCGCAGCCGGGCGGCCTCGGGCTCCGGCTCGGCCTCGGCCAGGGCCGCCAGCGCCGGGGCCGTACCGACCAGGAAGCCCAGCTCCTCGCGGATCCGCAGGGACTCCGCGAAGCCCTTGCGGGCCTCGGCGACCTCCCCGTCCCGCAGCGCCAGCGCGGCCAGGTGCCGCCAGGTGAAGGACAGCAGCAGGGTGTCCCCGTGGGCCACCGCGCCGGCGTGGGCCCGCCGGTAGGCCGGCAGGGCCGCCTGCGGGGAGTCCGCCAGGTGCTCGGCGACCAGCCCCCGACGGAAGTCCAGCAGCGGCCGGGTCCGGGAGGACGGGGACAGCAGGGCCGCGGAGCGGCCGAGCGCCGAACGGGCCTCGTCGGCCCGGTCGCGGACCCCGAGCACGGTCGCGGCGTAGGCCAGCTGGCCCCGTTCGCAGGCGGCGGCGCCCCGTTCGTCGTCGTCCCGGGCCACGGCCTCCGCGACCCGCAGCGCGTCCTCCGCCTCGGCCCATCCCTGGCCGGTGAACAGGCACCGCTCCACCAGGAGCGCGGTGCGTTGCACGGCAGCCCCCGCGTGGTGCGCGTGGGGCGTCAGGAGGGCAGCCGCGTCGGTCCAACAGCCGCGCGAACGCAGCCGCCATATCGCTCGCTGGAGGGGGTCGTCGCCCCCCGTGGATCCCGCACCGGACATGGCGGTATCCGCCACATTGCCCTCCCCGAAGCAACCAAGCAGCACGTCGTTGAGCCCTGGGGCGAAATGAGAGCACGGATCGGCTGCATCGGCCAAGGGGTCGGGTGAACTCTTTCACAAAGTCCGGACGACGCGTCAGGGGGCCCGACCCGTACGGTCGTCCCCGCGCGCCGCCCCCGGGGGGTGGGGCGGGGCGGTCTTTCCTCAGCTCATCCGCAGTGCGAGGAAGAAGTCGAGCTTGTCCTCCAGCCGGGACAGGTCCCGCGCCGTCAGCTGCTCGATTCGCCCGACCCGGTAGCGCAGCGTGTTGACGTGGAGGTGCAGTCGGGTCGCGCAGCGCGTCCAGGAGCCGTCGCAGTCCAAGAACGCCTCCAGGGTCGGGATGAGCTCCGCCCGGTGTCGGCGGTCGTAGTCCCGCAGCGGGTCCAGCAGGCGGGCCGTGAAGGCCCGGCGCACGTCGTCCGGGACGAACGGCAGCAGCAGCACGTGCGAGGCCAGCTCGTGGTGCCCGGCGGCGCAGACCCGGCCCGGGCGGGCGGCGGCGACCCGGCGGGCGTGCCGGGCCTCCTCCAGCGCCCCGCGCAGCCCCTCGGCGGAGTGCACGGCGGCGCTGACGCCGAGGGTGAGCCGCCCGTCGTCGGCCAGACCGGCCGCCAGGGGTTCCCGTACGGAGGCCAGCAGCACGTCCGCGTGCAGGGCGGAATCGGGGCCTCCCTTCTCCTCCCCGGGCTCTCCGGGCAGCGAGGGCAGCGGCACGAGCGCGATGGCCTCGTCACCCGCATGGGCGACCGCGATCCGGTCGGAGGGCTCGGGGCCCGCGATCGACGGGTCGACCAGGATCTCCTCCAGCAGCGACTGGGCCACCGGCCCGCCGGGGATGTCCCCGCCGTCCCAGTCCACCCTGGCCACCACGACCTGCCAGTGCGGGGCGCCGCCCAGTCCGGGCAGCAGCACCGGGGCCGCCACCCGCAGGCGGGCCGCGATCTCGGCGGGCGCGGCGCCCGTCTGCACCAGCTCCAGCACCTCCTGGGCCAGCCGGCGGCGCACCGTACGGGCCGCGTCGCGGCGGTCGCGCTCGACCGCGATCAGCTGGGTGACGCCCTGGAGCAGATCCAGCCGCTCGGCGGGCCAGTCGCCCGCGTCCGCCTCGACGGCCAGCAGCCAGTCCGACAGCACGCTCTCGCGCACGTCACGGGCGGCGGGGCCCGGGCCCCGGCCGTGTCCCCTGATCGGGAACAGCGAGTAGGTAATACCCTGGATGGACATCCGGTGCGGGCCCCTGCGGCCGGTCCGGACCGCCGCGAGGTGTTCGCTCGCCAGCGTCGCGCAGACGCCCGGAGCCAGCGGCTCGCCGGCGCCGGCGATCTGCCGGCCCGTGGGCGAGAGCACCCAGGCCCGCAGATCGAGGTCCGTGGTGAGCAGATCCAGCACCACATCGGGTCCCCCTCCTGCCGGACCCGATGTCATCAGCCGCCGGTGGCGGTCCACGACCGCTGCGAGATCGCCCGCGCGCTCCCCGGAGACCTGCCGCACCACGTACTCCGTGATGGTGGCGAATGCAACGTCCTCGTTCACCGCGAACAGCGGGAGCCGGTTGCGCCGACAGGCTGAGACCAGGTCGTCGGGGATGTCGCCCAGCTCGGCCTCGCCCGCCGCGAGGCCCGCGACGCCCGCGCTCGCGAGGATTCGTACGAACGGCTCGGAATCGGCTGAATTTCTTCGCCAGGCCAGGCCGGTGAGGACGAGTTCTCCTCCTGACAGGTACCGGCTGGGATCCCGTAGGTCGGTCGTCATGACCCCGCGGACCGTCCGGTCGAGTTCGTCCTCGCCGCCCAGCAGCCGCAGCCCCAGCGCCTCGGTTTCCAGCAGTGCGCGCAGCCGCATGATGTCGCCGCCGATCTGTCTCGATGTTGCCGTTGGAAATCGGGCAGGTCGTCGCATCCTGCCTTTCATACGAATCTACAAGACGAGGGAGGCCCCCAGCCAACTCCTTCATGGTTTCGGTGACTGCACCCGAGGGACGCGTGGCTTGTGTACTGACTCCACACCGCATTAACAGCACGTGAACGACCAGTCGAGGGCCCTTCGGCCTCCTGGCTTGAAGTGAACGACACGATGAAGAAGAAGAGAGCCGCACATGGACTTCCTTCGCCCCGCCAGCTGGGAGGAGGCGCTCGCCGCTAAGGCCGAGTACCCCACAGCTGTGCCGATTGCGGGTGGCACCGACATCATGGTCGAGATCAATTTCGACCACCGCCGTCCGGAGTACCTCCTCGACCTCAACCGCATCGGTCTGCTGCGGGAGTGGGAGGTAGGCGAGGAGGTCACCAAGCTGGGCGCCTCCGTCCCGTACACCCAGATCATGGAGAACCTGCGCGGTACGCTGCCGGGTCTCGCGCTCGCCTCGCACACGGTCGCGTCCCCGCAGATCCGCAACCGCGGCGGTGTCGGCGGCAACCTCGGTTGCGCCTCGCCGGCCGGTGACTCCCACCCCGCCCTCCTCGCGGCAGGCGCGGAGGTCGAGGTCGAGTCGGTCCGCGGCGCGCGACTGATCCCGATCGACGAGTTCTACACGGGCGTCAAGCGCAACGCGCTGGCTCCCGACGAGCTCATCAAGACGGTCCACATCAAGAACGCCTCCGGGCCGCAGCAGTACTCGAAGGTCGGCTCCCGCAACGCGATGGTCATCGCGGTGTGCGCCTTCGGTCTGGCGCTGCACCCCGACTCCCGCACGGTCCGCACCGGCATCGGGTCGGCCGCGCCGACCCCGATCCGGGCGAAGGCCGCCGAGGAGTTCCTGAACGCCGCGCTCGAAGAGGGCGGTTTCTGGGAGTCGGGCAAGGTCATCACGCCGTCGATCGCCAAGCAGTTCGGTGACCTCGCCTCCGGCGCGGCCAACCCGATCGACGACGTCCGCGGCACGGCGAAGTACCGCCGCCACGCGGTCGGCATCATGGCTCGCCGCCAGCTCGTCTGGACGTGGGAGCAGTACCGCGGCACCAACGGCCGCTCGCTCGAAGGGGCTGCGTAACCATGCGCGTCAATTTCACTGTCAACGGTCGTCAGCAGGAAGCCGACGACGTGTGGGAGGGCGAGTCCCTCCTCTACGTCCTGCGCGAGCGCATGGGCCTGCCGGGCTCGAAGAACGCCTGCGAGCAGGGTGAGTGCGGTTCGTGCACCGTCCGTCTGGACGGCGTGCCGGTCTGTTCCTGTCTGGTGGCCGCCGGTCAGGTCGAGGGTCGCGACGTCGTGACCGTCGAGGGCCTGGCGGACTTCGCCAAGCAGCGCGAGGAGCACGGCCACGGCGGTGCCTGCGGCACCGGCGGTGGCTGCGGAAGCAAGGGCGTGACCACCGACGAGGCGAAGCGCTGGGCGGCCAAGCCCGGCGACTCCCAGACCGGTGAGGGCATCGAGCTCTCCAACATCCAGCAGGCGTTCATCGACGCCGGCGCCGTCCAGTGCGGTTTCTGCACCCCCGGTCTGCTCGTCCAGGCGGACGCGCTGCTGGAGGAGAACTCCGACCCGTCCGACCAGGACATCCGTGAGGCCCTGTCCGGCAACCTCTGCCGCTGCACGGGCTACGAGAAGATCCTCGACGCGGTCCGCCTCGCGGCCGCCCGTCAGGGAGAGGCGGTCTGACCATGGCTCAGAACACCCGCACCGTGCCCGCCGGTACGCCGACGAACGTCACCCAGAAGCACAACAAGGGCGGCATCGGCGAGTCCATCCTCCGTCCCGACGGCACCCTCAAGGTCACCGGCGAGTTCGCGTACTCCTCGGACATGTGGCACGAGGACATGCTGTGGGGCCAGACGCTGCGCAGCACCGTCGCCCACGCCGAGATCGTCTCCATCGACATCTCCGAGGCGCTCGCCATGCCCGGCGTGTACTCGGTGCTGACGTACGACGACCTGCCGGCCGAGATGAAGAACTACGGCCTGGAGATCCAGGACACCCCGGTTCTCGCCAACGGTCGAGTACGTCACCACGGTGAGCCGGTCGCCCTCGTGGCCGCCGACCACCCGGAGACCGCCCGCCGCGCGGCCGCCAAGATCAAGATCGACTACCGTGAGCTGCCGCTCGTCACGGACGAGGCCTCCGCCCTCGCCGAGGGCGCGCCGCTGATCCACGAGGGCCGCGACGACCACCACATCGGTCACGTCCCGCACCCGAACATCGTGCACCGCCAGCCGATCATCCGCGGCAACGTGGAAGAGGCCCGCAAGCGCGCCGACGTCATCGTCGAGGGCGAGTACACCTTCGGCATGCAGGACCAGGCCTTCCTCGGCCCGGAGTCCGGCCTGGCCGTGCCGTCCGAGGACGGCGGCGTCGAGCTGTACGTCGCCACCCAGTGGCTGCACTCGGACCTCCAGCAGATCGCCCCGGTCCTGGGCCTGCCGCCGGAGAAGGTCCGCATGACGCTCTCGGGCGTCGGCGGTGCCTTCGGTGGTCGCGAGGACATCTCGATGCAGATCCACGCCTGCCTCCTGGCCCTGGCCACGAACAAGCCGGTCAAGATCGTCTACAACCGCTTCGAGTCCTTCTTCGGCCACGTGCACCGCCACCCGGCGAAGCTCTACTACGAGCACGGCGCCACCAAGGACGGCAAGCTCACGCACATGAAGTGCAAGATCGTCCTGGACGGCGGCGCGTACGCGTCCGCCTCCCCGGCGGTCGTGGGCAACGCCTCCTCCCTCTCGGTCGGTCCGTACGTCCTGGAGGACGTGGACATCGAGGCGATCGCGCTCTACACGAACAACCCGCCGTGTGGCGCGATGCGCGGCTTCGGCGCCGTCCAGGCCTGCTTCGCCTACGAGGCCCAGATGGACAAGCTCGCGGAGAAGCTGGGCATGGACCCGGTCGAGTTCCGCCAGCTCAACGCCATGGAGCAGGGCACGATCATGCCGACCGGCCAGGTCGTGGACGCCCCGGCGCCCGTCGCCGAGCTGCTGCGCCGGGTCAAGGCCCGCCCGCTGCCGCCCGAGCGCCAGTGGGAGTCGGCCGGCGAGGGCGCGGACGTCCGCGCGCTGCCCGGTGGTCTCTCCAACACCACCCACGGTGAGGGCGTCGTCCGCGGCATCGGCTACGCGGTCGGCATCAAGAACGTCGGCTTCTCCGAGGGCTTCGACGACTACTCCACCGCCCGCGTGCGCCTGGAGGTCATCAACGGCGAGCCCGTCGCGATGGTCCACACGGCCATGGCGGAGGTCGGCCAGGGCGGCATCACCGTCCACACGCAGATCGCCCGTACCGAGCTGGGCGTCACGCAGGTGACGATCCACCCGGCCGACACGCAGGTCGGCTCCGCCGGTTCCACGTCCGCCTCGCGGCAGACGTACATGACCGGTGGCGCCGTGAAGAACACCTGTGAGGCGGTCCGCGAGGCCCTGCTGGAGATCGGCCGTCGCAAGAACGGCTCGTACCACCCGGCGTGGGCCACGGCCGAGCTGCTCCTCGAAAGCGGCAAGGTCGTCACCGACGGCGGCGAGGTCCTCGCGGACATCGCCGACATCCTGGAGGGCGAGGACGCGATCGACCTCGAACTCGAGTTCCGTCACGCGGCGACCGAGCCCTTCGACCTGGTCACCGGCCAGGGCAACGGGCACGTCCAGTACACCTTCGCCGCGCACCGCGCGGTCGTCGAGGTGGACACCGAGCTGGGCCTGGTCAAGGTCGTCGAGCTGGCGACCGCCCAGGACGTCGGCAAGGCGCTGAACATGCTCTCCGTGGTCGGCCAGATCCAGGGTGGCACCACCCAGGGCCTCGGCGTCGCGATCATGGAAGAGATCATCGTGGACCCGAAGACCGCGAAGGTGCGCAACCCCTCCTTCACGGACTACCTGATCCCGACCATCCTCGACACCCCGACCATCCCGGTCGACGTCCTGGAGCTCGCCGACCCGAAGGCCCCGTACGGCCTGCGCGGCATGGGCGAGGCACCGACCCTCTCGTCCACCCCGGCCGTCATCGCGGCGATCCGGCAGGCGACCGGTCTGGAGATCAACAAGACGCCGATCCGTCCGGAAGCCCTCACCGGCACCCTCTAGGACGGCGTGGTCCGGGGGCTTCGGCCCCCGGACCCACCCCCGGATTTCCGGGCGGCGGGACAGGGAACGTCACACTTTCGGTCCCGCCGCCCGGAGCACGAAGTACCGCACCGCTCGCGGTCCTCGCACCTGGCAGTACCCCTGCAGAAACCCCCACGTAGTACCAGCGGTCACCCCCGCACTACCCGCAGTACACGCAGTGAACATTCGCGTCGCCTCGGGCCGTCACCCCGGGTCGTGCAGCCAAACGCAGTTTCCCAAATCCCGTGTCTCCAATCTTTATGCGGGTGCCCCTTTGAACCTTGGGAGTTAGGCACCATGACCCAGTCATCAGTGGAGCCCAAGACCACCGCGGAAGAGGCCGGCGACGGCACTCTGAATCCCGCGGGGCGGTCTTGGCTCGACCGGTATTTCCACATAACGCACAGAGGATCCAACGTCGGCAACGAGGTTCGTGGCGGTATCACGACCTTCATGGCCATGGCGTACATCCTCCTGCTCAACCCGCTGATCCTTTCCGGCAAGGACGTCGCCGGGAACACCATGTCGCCGGCGGCGCTGATCACGGCCACCGCGTTCGCGGCCGCCCTGACCACGCTCCTCATGGGCTTCGTCGGCAAGGTGCCGCTCGCACTGGCCGCCGGACTTTCCGTCTCCGGCGTGCTGGCCTCGCAGGTGGCGCCGCAGATGACCTGGCCGCAGGCCATGGGCATGTGCGTGATGTACGGCGTCGTGATCTGTCTCCTGGTCGTCACCGGCCTCCGAGAGATGATCATGAACGCGATCCCCCTCGCGCTCAAGCACGCCATCACCATGGGCATCGGCCTCTTCGTGGCCCTCATCGGCCTCGTGAAGGCCGGTTTCGTACACGGCTCGCAGGTCGGCGGGCCGGTCACCCTCGGCCCCGCCGGTGAGCTCGCCGGCTGGCCCGTCCTGCTCTTCTGCGTCACCCTGCTCGCCATCTTCATGCTCCAGGCCCGCAAGGTCCCCGGCGCGATCCTGATCGGCATCGTCGGCGGCACCATCCTGGCCGCGATCCTGAACGCCATCGTCGACATCGACCCGAAGGCCTGGAAGAACGGCCCGCCGGAGCTCTCGGGCTCCGCGGTCTCGATGCCCGACTTCTCGCTGTTCGGCAAGGTCGAGTTCGGTGGCTGGGGCGACGTCGGCATCATGACGATCGGCATGATCGTCTTCACCCTGGTGCTCGCCGGCTTCTTCGACGCGATGGCCACCATCATCGGCGTCGGCACCGAGGCCAAGCTGGCCGACGACAAGGGCCGCATGCCGGGCCTGTCCAAGGCCCTGTTCATCGACGGCGCCGGTGGCGCCATCGGTGGTGTCGCGGGCGGCTCCGGCCAGACCGTGTTCGTCGAGTCCGCCACCGGCGTCGGTGAGGGTGCCCGCACGGGTCTCGCCTCCGTCGTCACCGGCCTCTTCTTCGCGGCCTGCCTCTTCTTCACCCCGATCACCCAGGTGGTCCCCGGCGAGGTCGCCTCCGCGGCCCTGGTCGTCATCGGCGCGATGATGATGCAGAACGCCCGCCACGTGGACTGGGCCGACAGCGCGACCGCGATCCCGGTCTTCCTGACCGTCGTGATCATGCCGTTCACCTACCAGATCACCGCCGGTGTCGCGGCCGGTGTCATCTCCTACGTGGCCATCAAGGTCGCGCAGGGCAAGGCCCGCGAGATCGGTGCCTTCATGTGGGTCCTGACGGGCATCTTCCTGGTGTTCTTCGCCCTCAACCCGATCGAGGGCTGGCTCGGGGTCCACTGACCCGGCCCGGGGCGGCGACCGATCAGGTCGATCAGGTCCGATCGGTCGAAGTACCGCACCCTCCACGTATTCGATACTGGAAACGAACCCCTCCGAGGAGGCCGCACATGCTGGACATCGCCGAAGAACTGAACCGGTGGGTCGAGCAGGGACGTGACTTCGCCGTCGCCACGGTCGTGGCGGTCGGCGGGAGCGCGCCCCGGCAGCCCGGAGCCGCGCTCGCCGTCGACGGCGAGGGCACCGCGATCGGTTCGGTTTCCGGTGGATGCGTGGAGGGTGCGGTGTACGAGCTGTGCCAGCAGGCGCTCGAAGACGGCGAGACCGTCCAGGAGCGTTTCGGGTACAGCGACGACGACGCCTTCGCCGTGGGGCTGACCTGCGGCGGAATCATCGACATCCTCGTCACCCCGGTCCCCGTGGGTTCCCCGCTGCGCCCGGTGCTGGCGGCCGCGCTGGCCGCCGCCGCCCGCGGCGAGGCGGCCGCGGTGGCCCGGATCGCCGAAGGCCCGGCCGAGCTCATGGGCCGCGCCGTCACCGTCCGCGCCGACGGCTCCTACGAGGGCGGCTTCGGGGGACACCCCGAACTGGACCGCACCCTCGCCGAGGAGGCCCGCGCCATGCTGGACGCCGGGAAGACCGGCGTGCTGGAGATCGGCGCCGACGGCCGGCTCTGCGGAGAGCCCCTCAAGGTGCTCGTCGAGTCCAGCGTCCCGCCGCCGCGGATGATCGTCTTCGGTGCCATCGACTTCGCCTCCGCCCTGGTGCGGATCGGGAAGTTCCTCGGCTACCACGTGACCCTCTGCGACGCCCGGCCCGTGTTCGCCACGAAGAACCGTTTCCCCGAGGCGGACGAGATCGTGGTCGACTGGCCGCACCGCTACCTGGAGGCCCAGGCCGACGCGGGCGGCGTCGACGCCCGCACCGTGCTGTGCGTCCTCACCCACGACGCCAAGTTCGACGTCCCGCTCCTCGAACTGGCCCTCAAGCTTCCCGTCGCCTACGTCGGCGCCATGGGCTCCCGCCGCACCCACGAGGACCGCAACAAGCGGCTCCGCGAGGTCGGCGTGACCGAGCTCGAACTGGCCCGGCTGCGCTCCCCGATCGGCCTGGACCTCGGCGCCCGCTCCCCGGAGGAGACCGCGCTGTCCATCGCCGCCGAGATCGTCGCGAACCGCCGCGGCGGCACCGGCGCGGCCCTCACCGGCGCGCACATCCCGATCCACCACGACACCTCGAACTCCGTGATCGGCAGGATCGGCTCCGTCGCTTGAAGCGGTGAGTGACGGCCGGAGCGAGTGACGGCCGGAAGCGAACGAAGGGCGCGACCCGATGGGTTGCGCCCTTTTGACGTTCCCCCTATCTTACCGGCCGGTAAGGGGAGGCATTCTCTCCGTCCCCTCGGAGCACCGGAGTTGACCGGATGTCACGTACCGCGCGAAACCCGCGAGCGCTGTCGATGCGGCGCCCCCTGCGGACCCTGGCCGTGGTGGCCGCGGCGACCCTGCTGACCGCCCTCGCGCCGGCCTCGGCCGCGACGGCGCCCCCGACCGCCCCCGGCGACGGCCTGCGCGAGGTGTTCTTCGTCGGGAACAACTGGGAGGGGACCGCCGACGTCCTCGCCTCCACCGGCGACCTCGCCAGGATCGGCCGGATCGACGTGATCCCCGACAAGGCCGACCGGCTGTGGGAGATCCACCTCAACCCGCTGAAGCTGGCCTTCTTCCTCGGCATCCGCGCGAGCGCCGGCGAGGGTCACGACCAGTTCGTCGACGACATGTACACCACCCCGGACGGCTCCGCCGTCGTCGTTTCCCGGCCGAGCTTCGCCGACGTCGTGTCCATCGACGTCCGCTCCGGTCGCGTCAACTGGCGCTTCCCCGTCGCGGGTTACCGATCCGACCACATGGCCGTGTCGCCCGACGGCACCCGCGTCGCGGTCTCCGCCTCCACCGCCAACACCGTGCACGTCCTGGACATCGCCACCGGACGCCAGGTCGGCTCCTTCCGCACCGGCGACAAGCCGCACGAGAACACCTACACCCGAGACGGCCGGTTCCTGTGGAACAGCTCGATCGGCGAGGTGAACACCGCCCTCGACGCGCCCTGGCTGGACTGGACGAAGGGCGACCGGAAGATCACCGTGGTCGACACGCAGACCTTCCGCACCGTCCGCGTCATCGACATGCGCGAACGCCTCGACGCCTTCGGCCGCTCCGACCTCTCCGACTCCGTGCGCCCGGTCGCCTTCAGCCCCGACGAGTCGAAGTTCTACTTCCAGGTGTCGTTCTTCAACGGCTTCCTGGAGTACGACGTACCCACCGACCGGATCACCCGCCTCAAAACCCTCCCGACGAACCCGGCCACGAGCACCGACCGGACCACCTGGGTCAACGACTCCCGCCACCACGGAATGTCCATGAGCCCGGACGGATCCAAGCTCTGCATCGCGGGCACCATGGACGACTACGCCACGGTGGTGGACCGTGCCACCCTCGCGGAAGGACCGCTGGTGCCCGCCGCCAAGCCGTACTGGGCCACGGTCGACGGCGACGGCAAGGGCTGCGTGATCTCGGAGAGCGGCGCCGACCGCGTCACGGCCATCGACTTCGCCACCGGGACCAAGCGGGTGTCCGTCCCCGTGGGCGACCATCCGCAGCGCGTCCGGCTCGGCCACGTGCCGACGGGATGGACGGGGCCCGCGGCCCGCTGACCGGTGCGCGGCGCGGGGGCGGGTACGGGCGGAAGGGGGCGCGGGCGCGGGGCGCAAGGGGGTGCGGGCGGGAGCGCCGCCGCGCCGTAGGTGCTGGAACTGGCCATTTCGGTAAATGGGGCCCTTATGGGGTGACCGGTCCACGATGACCGATTAGTCTCACGATCATGGTGGACATCCGCGAGGTACCCGAGGCCGACATCGACCGCGCCCAGGAGCTCGCCTACCTGGTCTTCCACGACCGCCCCGAGCCCGAAGGGCGCGAACGGCACCGCGCCCTGCTCACCCGCTGCGCACGCCTCGGTGCCTACGACGGGGCGGCGTTGGTCGGTTTCATGGCCGCCCACGACTTCCGGCTCTCCGTCCCCGGCGGCGAACTCGGCTGCCCCGGACTCACCTTCGTGTCCGTGGCGCCCACCCACCGCCGCCGGGGCGTCCTGACCGCCCTCATGGACGAGCAGTTGCGCCGCGCCGCCGCGGCGGGCAGCCCGCTCGCCGCCCTGTGGGCCTCCGAGTCCGCCATCTACGGACGCTTCGGCTACGGCGCCGCCACCCAGGGCCTCACCATCGAGATCGACTCCAGCCGGCCGCTTGCCCTGCGCATCGCCCCCGACCCGCGCCCGCTGCGCCTCGTCGCACCACAGGACGCCCTCGCCGTGATCGGACCCCGCCACGAGGTCGCCCGTACGGAGCGGGCCGGTCGCCCGACCCGTAGCCCGCAGCGCTGGGACGAGGAGTGGCTGTGCGAACAGGACGAGGAGGACGAGGAGTTGAGCCCGCCCCGGATCATCGTCCTCGGTGACCCCGGTGAACCCGTCGCGGGATACGTCCTCTTCCGCACGAAGCCGCAGGACGATGCCGCCGGGCCCGGCCGCGCCCCGGGACTGGTGCGCGTCGACGAACTGGAGGCCGACACGCCGGCCGTGGCCGCCGCCCTGTGGGACTGCGTGAGCTCCCTGGACCTGACCGGCCGGGTCCGCGCCTGGGGCCGCCCCGCCGACGACCCGCTCCTGCACTTCGCCGCCGACCGGGACCAGGTCAGGGTCACCGCCCAGTTCCCCGCGCTCTGGCTGCGCCTGGTCGACGTACGGGCCGCCCTGACCGCCCGGGACTGGGCCGCGCCCGTGGAACTGGTGCTGGACGTGGCCGACGTGCGCGGGCCCGCGAACGCGGGACGGTTCCGGCTCAAGGCGGGCCCGGGCGGGGCGACGTACGAACCGGCGCGGGCGGAGGCGGATCTGGCCCTGGACGTCAGGGAGTTGGCCGCCTGCTATCTCGGGGGCACCCGGATGGTCGAGCTCGTGGCCGCCGGGCTGGTCGCCGAACGCACGGCGGGCGCGGCGGCCGCGCTGGACGCCGCCCTGCGCACCGACGTACTGCCGCACACGGCCGACGAGTTCTGACCCCGGTGGAGACCCGGCGACGGGGGCGGTCGAGCGGTCCGCCCCCGTCGTCCGGTCCGTGGACTCAGGCCGGTAGCGAGATCCGCGCCGCCGACATGCCGAAGCCGGGTCGCAGGACTCCCGTGGACAGTGCGTCGGCCGGTCGGTGCAGATCCTCCTGGCGGTAACGGCGGCACTTCTCGTGCCAGTTGAGGATCCCCGCCAGCCAGTCCTGGAGCTCGCCGACGTACGCGTCGAGACCGGCCCGGGCGTCGGCGTCGAGCTTCCAGTCCTCGTAGAGCAACGGCAGCTGGTTCGCCACGATGTGCTGGAACTCCTCGATGCGCTGCGTCATGAGCGAGTGGCAGATCCGCAGGGCCTCGGGGTAGCCGATGTCGAAGAAGTTCTGCGTGACGAGCACGTGGTTGTGGACCTCGCCCTCGACCTCCAGCTCCTTCTGGTAGGAGAAGATGTCGTTGATCATGCAGGCGGCGTCGGCCGCCGCGTTCTCCAGGGACCGGATGGTGCCGCAGGCGTAGATCTCGTCGGGGATGCCCCGGCCCGCCTGGCCCAGTCGGCACAGGTACATCGTCAGGTGGGAGCCGAACGTGCTGCGGCGCATCTCCGCGTAGTCGACCGGGTCCGGGATGCGGTTCTGGATCTGGTTCCCGACCTCCCACACCCAGCTCTCCAGCATGCTCACCAGCGTGGCCCGGAACTCGGTGCGCACCTCCGGGCTCATGCCCGTGCTCGTACGGACCCACAGGTCGGCGAGTGAACGTTCCATCGCCGTGACCGGCGGCGGCTGCTCGGCGTGGTCCACGGGGATCATCGAGATGAGGCGGGCGGTGGTCGCCTTGGCCGCCGAGAGGTCCTTCGTCCGGCCGAACACCACCGGGTAGTAGTCGTCCCCGTACGTCCCCCAGGTCAGCCAGCACGCGTTGAGGAGCAGCGCCTCGGGCGTCGCATCGGGGTCGATTCCGGCGGAGCAGAGCGCGAAGTCGTAGCCGCGCATCGCGTCCTCGGTCCAGATCGTGGAGCCGGGATCGCCGGGCTGCGGGTCCAGCAGCCCCATGCGCCGCGCCCAGGCCACGGCGCCCTCACGGGCGTGGTCCAGGTGGGGGCTGAGGGAGAGCGGGAACGGCATGTACAGGTCCGGGATCACGGACGGGCCGGTCGGCCGGAACGGCACGTGCGTGAAGGAGCGCCGGCGCAGTTCCATCGAGCGGCGGGTGAAGAGGGACCCCAGGTCCAGGGCGGTGGTGCCCGGACCCGAGGGGAGGAAGGGGAGGGTGAGCGGGGCGGTGGGCTTGGCCTCCTTGTTCATGTAGCGGCTGGAGACCATGTGCCATTCGTGTCCGCCGGACTGCCAGTCCTGGAGCCCCTTGGTGTACGCGAGCACGGCGGCGATCTCGGCCGGGTTCATCGCCCGGTCGGCGAAGAGCTGGGGGAGTTCGGTGAGGGCGGTCGCCTCGAACTGCTGGAGCCGGGAGGTGAGAAGGTCGTTGGAGGCTTCGGCCGCCTCCTGGGTGGTGCAGTCGAGGAAGGTCTCCAACACCAGGATGGCGTTGGAGAGTTCGCCCTCGTCGGCGACCTCGCGCTGGTAGGAGAAGATGTCGTTCCTGATGTGGACGGCGTCGGAGAAGGCGTCGCGCAGCACGCCGAGCGGCCGCGCGTGCGCGACGCGCGCCGGGACCTCGGCGGAGACGTACTCGACCAGGCCCGCCGACCAGGGGGCACCGCCCACCTTGCGGCGCATCTCGATGTATTCGAGGGGGTTCGCCACCCGCCCGATGTTGATGTTGGCGAGTTCCCACATCGACTCGTCGAGGAGGTTCTTCGTCGACAGGGAGAACCGTTCCCGCCAGTCCAGCGACATCGCCGGGACGGTACGGGCCCACAGGTCGGCGAGGCCCGCCTCGACCGGGTTGGTGGCCTCGGGGAACCCGTCGGCCAGGTTCATCGGCATGAAGGCGGCGAGCCGGTCCAGGTAGGCCTTGGCGCCCGCGCGGTCCTGGGAGCGCTTGTACATCTCCAGGAAGTGGTCGTCGAAGAAGAAGACCCACACGTACCAGTCGGTGACCAGGGAGAGCGCGGCGGAATCGCAGTCGGGGTGGGTGTACGAGCAGAGCAGGGCGTAGTCGTGCGAGTCGAGGTCCTTCTCCTCCCACACGCCGGAACCCTCCAGCATCCCGAAGGCGCGGGCCCACTGCTTGGTGTGGACCCTGGCGTCCTCCAGGTGGGGGTTCAGTCGCGCCGGATAGGGCACGTAGAAATCCGGCAGTTGGAACGGCTGCGTCACGACGGGGTCGGCCTTTCGTCCACGGGTACGGGGAGCCGGCGTTCCGTCCCCCCGGCACGAGATCAGCAGGGCCCTACCCCGGATGCGGCCGGGATAAGGGGGAGTTCACCGCATCAGGTGACAGCGAGTCGTCTTTCGGCGGGGCCGGCGGCGGACGGGGTATCGGATGAGCTCCTCAGTCGAGCGGGACGCCTTCCCATGCCAGGCCCACGCGGTCCAACGCCTCCAGGGCGCCCGGCCCCTCGGCCACCGCTTCCACCGGGAAGACGCTGATGGAGGGGGCGTACCCGATGACCTCCAGTGCCTTCTTCGGATCGCCCAGCCGGCGCTTCATCGCGTCGATGGAGTCCCACAGGTAGACCGCTCCCCAGGTGTGACGCTCGGGGTGGGAGAACCACACCTTCAGCCGCATTCCCTCGGTGTCGCGAAAGGAGTCGATCGCCGTTTCCCTGAGATAGGGACGAAGGCTCTCGACGGATTGAGCCGAGTGGGACAGGTCCCAGACGGCGATCATTACGTACACGATTCTCCTGCGGGGAAACCGGGACCTACGGGAACGGGTGAGGATGGGGATTGATCTCATGCGGCAGCAGGGGTGCGTTCCGGTGTCCGAGCCGGTGTGGCATTTCGAGGAGTCGGGACAGTCCGTCAACCCGTCGGTACGCGTGCCCGAAGGTCATGGAGAGGGTTCCGGGGATCAACGTCTTGACGCAGCGATATCCGCCCACCTCGTGCTCGGGGGTGGTCTGGTCGATCACGACGACGTCGAGTCCGGATGAGAGGTACCGCCCCGTGAGTTCTTCCAAATCGAGGCCGAGGTCCTGGTTGCGGATCCGGGAGCCGGGGAACGCGTCGGCGAAAGCGCGCTGTGTGTCCGCGGTGAGGAGGAAATCGAGGCGGTCGAAGGCGGCGGGATTCCCGTACAGCAGCTCGTGGTCTCCCATTTCCTTCACCTGCCAGGGATCACGCGTCATGAGAGCGGCCCGCTCGGCCTCCCCGGGATAGCGTGCGACGCCGGACGTGACCATCGGACCGAGTTCGGCGAGGGCGTTCACCACCGCCCGCTCCGGATCCGGATGCGCCCCCGCGGTGCAAACCGCTCTCGGGTACCCGGGTCTTTCGCCGGTGTCCAAGGCGATGGCCCAGACGGCCGGCACGCCCTCTTCGAGCGTGGTGTCGAAGACCCGGACCTCATATCCCGTGTCCGCCGATATCGCCTCGGCCAGCAGGGGAACGCGCCGGTCGGACGCGGAAGCGAGATCGAGTCGCGGTACGGGCATGCGTGCGTACCAGGTGAGGAGGAAGGCGTCGCGTTCCACCACTTCGAGGACGCCGTGCAGGATCGCTTCCTCCAAGCCGGAGCCGAGCGCGCATCCGTTGGAGATCTCGTAGACGAACCCCGGCTCCGAGCGGTGTCGCGCCCGGTAGTACGCACATGACTCGGGCACCAGAACGGGCCCCTGTCGCTTGAAGGAGTATCCCCAGACCCAGTCGTACGGAGTGTCGACGTCGAAGGGGCGGAGCCCGAAGCCCGGGCGACGATAGTGGTCCTCGGGGTGGAGCCCCAGGCTCCGGGGGTCGAGGGCTTGGTCGGCAAGCTCGCGGTAGGTGGCTCGGACGGTGGATCGCGCGCCACCGGGGAGCCCGCCGCCGTACCGTTCCAACCCTTCCAGGATCGCGGTCGTTCGGCTGGTCCGGTAGTTGCGGCTCCGACCGAATCCGTACTCGGGGGCCCCGGTCTTCCCGCGCACGCCCAGGGGAGCCACGGCGGTTGCCACCCCGCCGTCCGACCCTGTTCGCAAGGAACGGATCAGGCCCGTTTCTTCGTCCACGTAGGTCCGGACGAGGTGGTCCAGGTCGATTTCACCGAGCCGGTAGTTCCCCGGATCGGACTTCGGACGCGCGGCGAACGCGAGCCTGCCCCGCTCCGGGGAGTCGTCGGGCAGGCGGCCACAGACGTCGCACCAGGGGTCCGGCAGGAACCGGTGGACGGACACGGCCGCGGTGTCGGGATCGACGCGCAACAGGGCGCGGCGTGCCCGGCCCTCCTCCCCGGCGAGGGGACCACCCGCTATGTCGGCGACGATGGCCGCCGCGACCTGGACGGCGAGCGGAGAAAGGGCGGGGGAGGGCCGTTCGGCCAGCTCGCGCGCGTGCAGCCCCATGACGGCGGTGTGGCCTTCCGGATCCTGACGGGCCCGGCCTCGGCGCAGCTCGGCGCACTGACCACATCCCTGCTCTCCCTCGCGTTCGAGCGGGCCGATCACCAGCGCGGCGAGTTCCGCTCGGACCGGTAGCCAGGGCACACTCCGGCGCGCGCATTCGGCGCGCACGGACGCGTAGGAACGCGTGTCCCAGCCGTCGTTGCTGACGACGACGAGATCAACGGGCGGAAGGGGCCCGTCCGGTGCCGAGGGGACAAGGGTGAACTCCCGCTCGCCGGTCAGGAAGGCTTGCCGGACGGCGTTGGCCAGGGCGCCCTCACCGACCACGGCCACTGTCGTCCGCCTACGCATGGATCAACACCACATGCATGGGATGGGGCATGAGGAGGTCTGCCTCCAGGTCGTGATCGAGTGGAACGGCCACGGCCCTCAGGCCGAGCCGGCGCAGGTTCGCCACAGCGGCCCGCAGAGAGATCGCCGGCCGGACGAACGCCGTACGGCCGGTTGCGCGGAGGCCGCGCGGGAAGGGGGGAACGGGGTCCGGGGCGCACTGCGGACTGGAGTTGGTCCGTGCCTGGTGGTCCAGAAGCAACTGGGTCAAGCCGTCGGTCAGCGCGTGGTCGGGGACGAGGGAGCTCGTGTACGCCACCGTCCGGTCACCTGTGCCGAACACGTAGCCGGGTATCCCCGTGGCGTCGGTGATGTCATGGACCCACCAGGGTTCACCGATCATCTCCAGCGTCCGGCGGTAGGTGTCCGCCGCCGCGGGGACGTCTTCGACGGCGACGCGTGGGAACGCCTTCGTACTTGCGAGAGACCGCTCCACCGTGAACTCCCGGCAGCTCCCGGTCAGTCCCTCCTCCAGAGCTTGCCGCAGGCTGAGCCCGGAGGCGACGCCGGCCGGTGGGCGAAGGCGTCCGGACCGGGCGCTGAGCGCAGGGAAGGCCAGCGCCGCCGCCAGCGGGTACGCGCTCCCGTCGCCCATGTCGTACCCCAGAACGTTGCCGTCCCGTGTGCGACGGGGATCGAAGGTCAGGGCCGCGTAGGCGGCGAAGCCGCGTCGGGCGGCGTCCAGCCGCGCCGCGGTGAAGTCGCGTCCGGTGCCCGTGACCACGAGGGGGGTGCCGCCGAGCAGCCCGCACGGGTCGCGGACCGTCGCCTGCGCCACGCACAAGGGCAGTTGGGGGAGGGAGCCCTCCGACACCCCGGACAGCAGACCCGTCAGGGGGTCGACGCCGGCGACGGCTCGCTGCGAGAACTCTTCCTCCGTCAGCGCGGGGGCGGCTCGCCACCGGGCGACGGACTCCAGAAGTTCCTCCGGCGTGCCCGGAGCGGCGGGTACCGCGAAGGGGTGAGGGACGTACGGGTGCGTGGTGGACCCGAGCGTGACCGGGTCGATGCGGATCAGGGAGGGCGGGCCCGGGTCCCTGTCGCGGGAACCGGCGAGGAAGCCGGACAGGGCGCTGCCCAGCCGCGCCGCGGCGACCGTGAGGACGGCGCCGCTCGGGGGCGCCTCGTCACCGGATGCGAACGGCTTCGGCGGCCACTCGCCGGGAGGTTCCACCCGCCACCACGCGGCTGCCCACACATTCCGGCCCGCGACGGGAATCGCCGGGGGAAGCAGCCAAACGGCGTCTCCGGCCGCGGCCATGCAGGTCAGTGGAATGCCGAGCGCGGCGCACTGCCCGGCCAACACGCGGATCAGCTCCGCATCCGGACGGTCGCCCACGTACACGACGGCGTCCACGGTGTCCGGTATCCGTCCGTGATCGGTTCCCCCGCGCACGTCGAGACCGGCGTGCGCCAGCACGCGCGCGGCGGCCTCGTGCAGGGCGCCCGAACCGGCCAGCAGGCACCGCGGTCTCTCGGACGGAAGGCTCCCGGCCGGCTCGTCCACCCGGACGGCGAGTTCTCCGTCGAGCATGGCCCGTGCCAGTTGCTCCACCAAGGCGCGGCGCTGCTCGGTCATTCCCGAGGTCAGCTCGGCAAGCGTGCGCGTCCCGTCCAGGTGCGGCGCGAGGCGCTCGATCCATTGGTGGACGGACGAGCCGGAGAACCGGACCGGCCCGCGCGGCGTCAGGGCGAACGCGCCGTCCGCGACCGGCGCGACGTACACGTGGTCCCGCATGCGCAACCTCATGCTCCCGTCACCTCCCGGCTGCCCAGCAAGAACTCCCCGACGCTCGATTCGGTGAACGCGTCGAGTCCGCTCGCGGCCGTGAAGGCCTCGGAATCCCCGGAGCCCAAGGCGCAGGGCGCGAGCCCCATGGAGGTCGCCACCGCGTACATCACGTGCGTGAGGACGCCGACGTGTTTGAGGGTGAGGGCGTATGCCATGGACTCGTACTTGGCCATGGTCCGGCCGAATCGAGCGGAGATGACCAGAAGGACCTGCGGCGGTTGCTCCATACCCCCCATGCGGGCGGCCGTACCGAGCATGCGCCGTACCTCCGGTCCGGGGTCGGACACCAGCGTCAGCTGATGGTCGAAGGGGTCGTAGTGGTACATCCCGGCTGATAGCCCCTTAACCTGTCGTACGACGGGGTAGATCTCGAGTTCGTACCGCGCACCACCCGCGGGATACGGCCGGGACGGCGCGCCGTCGGGTTCCGAGGGTTCGCGGACGGCGGCGCACCGGTAGAGGAATTCCCCCAGCTGCTCCGCGGACAGGGGCGCCGTGTCGTCGTGGGTGCGCAGCGACCGCCTTCCTTCGAGCACAGCTGTGAGCGGTTGGTCGGAGACCCGCAGTGCGTTGAGATCCGGGCGGTGCAGGGGGAGCCGCGGGCCGGGGAAAGGGCCGTGCCGCTCGGAGGGCTCGTCGAACTCGCCACGGCTCCACCACGTTCCGCCGAAGCCGTCCTCGGAGTCGGTACGGCCGCCCAGCCGACTGCGGGTGTGGAACCACAGTTCGTGCGGGCTCCACTGGCGCAGCCGGAGTTCGTCCTCTTCCGGGTTCCGGCCGTCCGCCACGAGGAACCCGTGTTTCCACAGTGCGTCGGCGAGCGGACCGGAGGCACCGTCCGCGGCGAACACCCCGGACAGCGCGCTCCGACCGAGCGGGTGGACGCGTACGGTGCAGGAGGAGCGTGGCGATTCCAGGAGCAGGTCGCTGCCGTCGTGACGCAGTACGGCGAAGCGGGACAGGACGGCCTCGACGGGGCGCGCCGTGGTCGCCTCGGGGAGCGGGGTCCCCGCCGGGCACAGGGTCCACAGGGGGCCGTTGCCCGCACAGGTGGTCCGGCGCAACCAGCCGTCCGCCAGCAGGAGGTCCAGCAGTCGAGCGACCGGCCCCGGGCGGCCACTGGCGTCGCCGGCGCTCCGGTCCGTCAACTCGGAACGGAGCACGGGCCGACGCGCGAGAAGATCGAGAACCGACAGGAGGTCGGGGTCGAGGGGCCCGAGCCGCCGCACGCGCGGCCACGCCACCAGGTGGTGCGTGCCGCCTGCGTCCTCTGTGCGATGGACACCCGACCGCAGGGAGAGCAGTTCCTCGCCGACGGCGACGGTTTCGGTGGCGGTCACCCGGCCGCCCTCCTGACCAGGTCGTGTGCCAGCTCCTGCGAGGAGGAGCCGAAGACGTCCTCGGCCGCCGCCGCGGCAAGGTGGCACAGCAGGAAGCGTTCTTCCGGGCTGATGCCGAGGCGGGTCATGTGCAGGTAGGTGAGGTTGAGCATGAGCCGGTAGCGGGTGAAGGCGGGGGACCGCAGCAGGGCGATCGCCTCGTCGGCGCCGAGAGTGCGGTGGAACGGACTACGGGCGGGCACCAGGGTTCCGTACGGATCCTCGCCGGCGGCATCGATGAGGGGTTGCTCCGCGGTGGCCAGCGCGTGTGCGTGAACGCCGTACGGTTCCAGGGCATCCACCCACGCACGTACGAACGGAACTGCTTTCCCCGCACCGTCCAGGGTGGCCAGGATGTGGCTCAGCCGGGTCGTCAGCGACGCGGAGTGACGGTCGTAGTGGCGCTCCCAGCCTGCGCGTCGGCCTGCCGAGGAGCGGTCCGAGCCGCTCTGTGACTCGTTGGTGATGAACGCCTCGGAGTGCGACCTGAAGGAGACGAACCCCGCGGGGCTCATTCCGGAGAGGCCGTGAGCCGTGGCGATCATGAGATCGAAAGCCAGCCGCAGGCGCTGTCCTCCCCGGCGGACATGGTCGAGCATCGAGAACACCAGCGGCGTGGTGGCGACGTCGAACGCGGTCAGTATCCGTGCCAGTTCCCGCGAGCCGAGCGCGCCGGACCGCTCCTGGTACGCCGTGGCGTGGATCGAGTTGTTGGGCAGCCACGGCTCCAACGGTGCGGTGTCGTTTTCCAGTTCGGCCAGCCTGCGGTGCATCGGAAGGACGACGGCAGGGTCGAGCCGGGTGGTGGAGGGGTGTTCCGCCAGGAACGTTCCCAGGGCCTCCCGGGTGGTGGGCAGAACCACCTGCGAGAAGAGCTCGTCCGTCGTACGGAAATTCAGCCGAATGTGCGGGCCGCGCCGCCAGTGCGGTCGGAAGTAGGCCTCGCCACATGCCTGAAGTCGGTCGAAGAGGGGCTGTACTGCGTCGAGCAGCAGGCTGTCCTTGATCGGGTCGTCGTAGCGGACGAGGACGCTGTACCACGGCATCGGGTTCACTCACTCTCCTTCCGGTCCGGGCGTTTCCGCCGTCGCGGTCATGGCGCGCGCCGCGAGATGTCTGACGTAGCCTTCCTGGTCCAACTGCACCCCGAGTCGGTTGCACAGCAGGTGGGCGCAGGCGTCGAGCACCCGCGCACGATCGGGCGCCGATCCGGCCAGCCGCCGTACCGAATGTGCCCAACGGGCCAGGTTTCCCGCTTCGGGAAGGTCCCCCACGCGCAGGGCCAGCTGCCGCATCGATCGCAGGAGGCTGATGAGCGTGGCGCGTCGGCGGTCGAAGTGCCCCTCGAACTCGGGCCGGATCCATTCGGCCCAATTCCCGGGCCCTTCTGCTTCCACCCGGGTCGGGTCGCTCTCGACGGCGGTGAACCAGGCGATCAGGAGCATGCAGTAGGCGGCGGTCTGCCGTTCCTCCGGCCCCGCGCCGGCTTCGAGCAGCGACAGGGCGATCCCGCTGGATTCGGCGAAGTGGCGTTCCACGGCGGCCATGTGCTCACCCGTTCCGTACCGTCGGTACTCGCGGCGGTAGGGGATGAACCGGACCGAATCATTGGGGTACAGGCGCGTCGCGTGGGCCGTCATGCCCTCCCGGGCCGCGAGTACGCCGGCCTGCCGTGTGTACTGCTCCTGGTCCAGGTAGGGCACCGACGGGTGATCACGGAACCATGCGTCGCAGGCCGTGGATATGGCCGTACGCACCGGGCCGCGGTTCTCGACGGCGGGTACGGAGACCCGCAGTCGTACGTGCGGGCCGCCTTCCCAGTAGCGCAGGAAGAAGTCCGCGTCGCTCAGTCCCGTGTCCCGCAGACGGGCCGTGAGGGGGCCGAGCACGCCCAGGATCAATTGGTCGGTGTCACCCTGGTGGAAGATGTGGGCACTGACCCAGGGGCTTTCATCCACCCTTCGTCTCCTGACCGTGCCGCCGCGTGAGTTCGACCACGAACTCGGTCACCCGCGCGGATCCGTCGTCCCCCCGCGGTGCGCTCTCGGGAGCGGGGAGCGGCTCTTCGAAGACCATCATTCCGCGGCACCCTTCGACGAGGCGGGTGAGCGTCCGGACGTGCAGGGGGGAAGCGAGGTCCACATAGACGGGTTTGTGTCCGCCCTGGAGCACCCAGCGCGCCACGTCGCTCTCCTCCTCGGACGGCGCCGGAAGGGCCCGTACGAAACTCCTGTCCGGTAGCCCCGCCCGCCGTGTCCAATCGGCCAGCCGCAGCAGCCGGCCGCCCGGAGTGTCCCCCTTCACGCGGACGGGAACCCGGTCCGGCGCCACGAGCCAGCGGGCGCGCCGGATGGTGACCCTGCCCACTTCCACGCGGGGTTGGAAGGTCACCCCACCCGCATCGGGTGCGGACGTCTCCGGGTCGGTGCCGGTGTGGGGGAGGGAGAGGAAGGAGACGCCGGGTTCGAGGACGGCGTGCGCCGCGAAGCCACTGATCAGCAGCCTGGCCAGGGGAGGAACGAATGGCTCGCCGATCAGTCCCAGATGGAGCGGGTGCACCTGTTTCCCCAGGCGTCGCGCATGCAGGCGCAGCAGCCCGTCGACCGGGTCGGCGATGGCCACCAGGTCTCCCATGTCGATCTGTCGGTCACGGGGTCGTCCGCTGACCGCGCTCGGATAGGCGATCTCGTAGGGGACGCTCGGCCGGCGCACGTTCAGCCCGCTGCCGAAGGCCGCGTCGAACTCTGCCGGCACCGCTTCACCGGGCGGGACCTCCGGGCGCTCCGCCAGCACCGTGGGCACCCCCGCCTGGTCGGCGATCGCCGCGAGCCGCGCCGTGGCCCGCCCGTGACCGGGGCTCGCCACGTTCATCACCAGGCGCGGTTCGGCGCCATCGGCGAGCAGTTGTACGTAACAGGTCATGGAGGACGGCTCCTGGACCCACGGGGGGAGTCCGGCGACGAACTCCCGGAGGGAGTCCGGGTCGATCCTGACCGCCGTCCCGGTTCCGGCGGGGCCGGTGACCATGGTGGTCGCCTCGTCGACGAGGCGACCCAGTTCCCGGATGCGCGGCAGTCCGCAGGCGGCCAGCGTGGCGCGCAGGGAAGGCCACCGCGGTCTGAGGAAGGCCTGGAGGTCCACGTCCGGCAGATGGGCGGGCTCGGCCAACTCCTCCTGTACGGCGCGGTGCAGGTCCAGGACCGGCACCGCGGTCCCCGGCCCGAAGCGCCGGTGGCACAGTTCCGACAGCACGATGCGCAGGGGCAGCGCGGGATCGAACAGTCCCAGCCATTGCCTGACGGCATCGAGGTCGTCCAGGGCGGGCCGCCAGGCCTCGGTGGACAATTCGGCCACCGGCGCGGGATATACGGCGTTCTCATGGAACAGACCCTTGTCCTGGATCGCATCGGCCTGCCACCAGGGCCGGAGCTCCTGCCCCAGCGCGTCGAGTGCCGCACGCAGATGTGCCCGGTGGCGCCGGGAGCCTCCCGTCACGGTGGGGTCGAGCACGATGCGCAGCGCGTCCCGCACGGAGCGCAGGCCGGTCACAAGGTCGGCCGAACCGGCCGGGTCCTCGACCTCGATCCACGAGGCCAGCTCACCGAATGGATCCGGAGACTGGTCGGGAACCGGCGGGTGCAGTTCGAGGAGCCCGGATTCCAGCAGCCGTGACACGAACGGGCGGACCGTCTCGGGCGGACGCCCCGAGGCGATTTCCAGTTTCTCCCAGAGGGTTCCGAGCGAGCAGCGGTTGCTTTCGCGCACGATGCGTAGGCATTCCGCGACCGTGGCGGTCGACGGCAGGGAATGGATCGGTTCGCCGGAACCGTGGACGAAACTGATCGCACCTGAATCCGGCGTAGCGCTGGGATTGACCCGGACGAGATGTGCGGGAAGAAGGCGGGAGTTCTTCGTCAGGAATTGCTTCACGTTCCGCAGAGCCATGGGGCTGAGATCGACGACGCTGCGCACTTTCCCGCCGTCGAGGAACCGAAGGGCCGCGCCCTCGGGCACCCACGCGCCGAACCCGCTGATCGTGAACGTGCTGTACGGGCTGGTCCGGGTCGCTGCCCTCGTCAGATACTCGCCGAGCCGGGCGATCGTCTGGGGCCGCATCTTCACACCGGAGTCGGCCAACCACTTTTCCAGTTCCTCCGCCAGGGTGGGACTGGCGAGTGACAGCGCGTGCCGATAGTTGTCGTCGCGCAGGGAACTTCGGAGGCCCTGCTCCAGCGCACGCTGCTCGGCGGGCAGGATGTCGTCGAGTTGTGAGGTCAGGTGTCGGCGGATGGTGAGGGCGTCGGTGAACCGGACGACCTTCTCGCGAAGCTCCGGGGGGAGTGACGCGATGACCGGGCCGGCCCAGGCCTGCTTCGGAACGCGTTCCTTGAACAAGTCTCTGCGCAGGGACACCAGTCGGGGTCGGAGCATCGTGTCCTCGTGATCGACCCCGCCGATCACGGTGTGCAGCAGATCGGAGATCTCGCCCCGCTCGACCGTGATCGAGGCACTGCGGTCGAGGATTCGTTGCACCAGATCCCAGGACTGTGAGCCGCGCATGGTTGCCAGTGCCGACACCGGTACGCCCGCCGTGCGGAGGATGGGTGTCGGGTTCAGCTGACGGATCGAGTCGGCTCCCGAAGGCTCCGTCACAGGAAATTCCTATCGTCCCCGTTGGTCGGCAATCTCTCTTCGAGAACTGCCGCAGAATGCGGCGCTGCCGCCGAAAAGAACTTCGGCGGCAGCGTCGACTGAATCAGACCGAACAACCGCTGCACACCCCGGAAACCGAGGAACCGCAGGGGCTGGAGGCCCCTGTCTCGGTCATTCCGTGCCCGGCCGTCAGGGACTCGATGCTGAGGCCGCTGTCGGTCAGTTCGAAGACGTCCATGGGAAGGTCGTCGAAGTCGAATTCCATGGAGTTGGGCTTGTTCATGGTGCATCCATCCCTGTGGTTGGAGTTGCAGAACGTACCTTTCGCCATCATTCTTTTACGGAATTCGAGCGTCCCTCCAGGCGCGAAAGCTACGGGAAAGATCTTTCGATTTGCGTGAGGGTTGGTAGATATGTACGGACTGGGCTGAAATAAGCCGGCGGCAGGCTTGAAATGTGGTGGCGCGATCCGGTGGGTGGTGCGAAGGGGGCTCGGCTCGCGGGGCCGAGCGGTGTCGAAACCCTCGCCCCCGGTCGCTCTCGACCAGACCGCGAAGGTGTGGCCGAACCGGCCCCCACCGCCCGCGGGGTGGCGGGATGACGGATGCCCCCGCCCCCAAGGAGGGGGCGGGGGCATCCGTCGTCGCGGGCGGGCGTTACTCCGCCTCGCCCTCCAGGTTGCCCTCGGTGTCCAGGTAGACCTGGCGCAGGGATTCCAGGATCTGCGGGTCAGGCTTCTCCCACATGCCGCGGGACTCCGCCTCCAGCAGGCGTTCGGCGATGCCGTGCAGGGCCCACGGGTTGGCCTCCTCCAGGAAGGCGCGGTTCGTCGGGTCCAGGACGTAGGTCTCCGTCAGCTTGTCGTACATCCAGTCGGCGACCACGCCGGTGGTGGCGTCGTAGCCGAAGAGGTAGTCGACCGTCGCCGCCAGCTCGAAGGCGCCCTTGTAGCCGTGGCGGCGCATCGCCTCGATCCACTTGGGGTTGACGACGCGGGCACGGAAGACGCGGGAGGTCTCCTCCACCAGGGTGCGGGTCTTGACCGTCTCAGGGCGGGTGGAGTCGCCGATGTACGCCTCCGGGGCCGTGCCGCGCAGCGCGCGGACCGTGGCCACCATGCCGCCGTGGTACTGGAAGTAGTCGTCGGAGTCCGCGATGTCGTGCTCGCGGGTGTCCGTGTTCTTCGCCGCGACCGTGATCCGCTTGTACGCGGTCTCCATCTCGTCCCGCGCGGGACGCCCTTCGAGGCCGCGGCCGTACGCGTACCCGCCCCACACCGTGTAGACCTCCGCGAGGTCGGCGTCCGTGCGCCAGTCGCGGGAGTCGATCAACTGGAGGATGCCGGCGCCGTAAGTACCCGGGCGGGAGCCGAAGATGCGGGTCGTCGCGCGGCGCTCGTCACCGTGCTCGGCCAGGTCGGCCTGGGCGTGGGCGCGTACGAAGTTCGACTCGGCGGGCTCGTCCAGCGAGGCCGCCAGCCGTACAGCGTCGTCCAGGAGTCCGATGACGTGCGGGAACGCGTCGCGGAAGAAGCCCGAGATGCGCAGCGTCACGTCGATGCGGGGGCGGCCCAGCTCGGCGAGCGGGATCGCCTCGATGCCGGTGACGCGGCGCGAGGCCTCGTCCCACACCGGCCGCACGCCCAGCAGCGACAGGGCCTCGGCGATGTCGTCGCCGGCCGTGCGCATCGCGCTGGTGCCCCACAGGGACAGACCGACCGAGGCCGGCCACTCGCCGTTGTCGGTGCGGTAGCGCGTCAGCAACGACTCCGCGAGCGCCTGACCCGTCTCCCACGCGAGGCGGGACGGGACCGCCTTCGGGTCCACCGAGTAGAAGTTGCGGCCCGTCGGCAGGACGTTGACCAGACCGCGCAGCGGCGAGCCCGACGGGCCGGCCGGCACGAAGGAGCCGTCCAGGGCCGACACGACGTGGGCGATCTCGTCGGTCGTACCCGCCAGGCGCGGCACGACCTCGCGCGCGGCGAAGTCCAGTACGGCCGCCACGTCCGCGGAGTGGCCCGCCGCGACGCCGGCGACGGCGTCCGCGGACCAACCCGCGTCCTCCATCGCCTGCACCAGCGTGCGGGCCTGCTCCTCGACGGCGTCGGCCGAGGTGCGCGTCGCCGCGGACTCGTCCAGACCCAGCGCCTCGCGCAGACCCGGCAGGGCCGTCGTACCGCCCCAGATCTGGCGGGCGCGCAGGATCGCCAGGACCAGGTTCACCCGGGCCGTACCGGTCGGCGCCCCGCCCAGCACGTGCAGACCGTCACGGATCTGCGCGTCCTTGACCTCGCACAGCCAGCCGTCGACGTGCAGCAGGAAGTCGTCGAAGCCGTCGTCGTCCGGCCGCTCCTCCAGACCCAGGTCGTGGTCCAGTTTCGCGGCCTGGATCAGGGTCCAGATCTGCGCCCGGATGGCCGGCAGCTTCGACGGGTCCATCGCCGAGATCTGCGCGTACTCGTCGAGGTGCTGCTCCAGCCGGGCGATGTCGCCGTACGACTCCGCGCGCGCCATCGGCGGCACCAGGTGGTCGACCAGGGTGGCGTGCACGCGGCGCTTGGCCTGCGTGCCCTCGCCCGGGTCGTTGACCAGGAACGGGTAGATCAGCGGCAGGTCACCGAGCGCGGCGTCGGGCGCGCAGGACGCGGACAGGCCCGCGTTCTTGCCCGGCAGCCACTCCAGGTTCCCGTGCTTGCCCAGGTGGATCATCGCGTCGGCGCCGAAGCCGCCGTCCTGCTCGCGGGCCTGGATCCAGCGGTACGCGGCCAGGTAGTGGTGCGACGGCGGCAGGTCCGGGTCGTGGTAGATCGCGATCGGGTTCTCACCGAACCCGCGCGGCGGCTGGATCAGGATCAACAGGTTCCCGCGGCGCAGCGCCGCGAGGACGATGTCGCCCTCCGGGTTCGCCGAGTGGTCGACGAACATGTTGCCGGGGGCCTCGCCCCAGTGCTGCTCCACGCTCTCGCGCAGCTCGGCCGGCAGCTCCGCGAACCAGCGCCGGTAGTCGGCGGCGGGGATGCGGACCGGGTTGCGGGCCAGCTGCTCCTCGGTCAGCCAGTCCTGGTCGTGGCCACCCGCCTCGATCAGCGCGCGGATCAGCTCGTCGCCATCGCCGGAGACCAGCCCCGGGATGCCGTCGGCCGGACCGAAGTCGTAGCCGCCGGCGATCAGGGTGCGCAGCAGCTCCACGGCACTGGCCGGGGTGTCCAGGCCGACCGCGTTGCCGATGCGGGAGTGCTTGGTGGGGTACGCGGAGAGGACCAGGGCGATCTTCTTGTCGCGGCGGTCGATGTGCCGCAGCCGGGCGTGACGCACGGCGATCCCGGCGACGCGGGCGGCGCGCTCCGGGTCGGCGACGTAGGCGGGCAGGCCGTCCTCGTCGATCTCCTTGAAGGAGAACGGGACGGTGATCAGCCGGCCGTCGAACTCGGGGACGGCGACCTGCGTCGCGGCGTCCAGCGGGGACAGCCCCTCGTCGTTCTCCTCCCACGTGCCGCGCGACCCGGTCAGGCACAGCGCCTGCAGGATCGGCACGCCGAGCGAGGCGAGGGCGCCCGCGTCCCAGGACTCGTCGTCGCCGCCGGCGGAGGCGGTCGCGGGGCGGGTGCCGCCGGCCGCGAGGACCGTCGTGACGACGGCGTCCGCCGACTGGAGGGCGGCGATCAGCTCCGGCTCGGGGGTGCGCAGGGAGGACACGTACAGCGGCAGCACCTGCGCGTCGTGGGCCTCGACGGCCTCGCACAGGGCGTGCACGAAGGCGGTGTTGCCGCTCATCTGGTGCGCGCGGTAGTACAGCACGGCGACGACCGGACCGGTCGTGCGGCCCGGGGTGCGCTCCAGGGGGCCCCAGGTCGCGGAGGCGGCGGGCGGCTCGAAGCCGTGACCCGTCAGCAGGACGGTGTCCGACAGGAAGCGGGCGAGCTGGTCCAGGTTGGCCGGGCCGCCGTGCGCGAGGTAGCCGTGCGCCTCGGCGGCGATGCCGATGGGGACGGTGGACGCCTCCATCAGCTGCGCGTCCGGGGCCTGTTCGCCGGTGAGCACGACCACCGGGCGGGTCTGGTCGGGCGCCAGGAGCAGGTCGAGGCCCTCCTGCCAGGCGCGCAGGCCGCCGAGGAGGCGTACGACGACCAGGTCGACGCCGTCGAGGAGCCCGGGGAGGTCGTCCAGGGGGAGCCGGGAGGGGTTCGCGAACCGGTAGGGGACCGGGGCGTCCGCCGCGTTCGCCGCGCGGGCGCTCAGCAGATCGGTGTCGGACGTCGACAGCAACAGGATCATGCGGCGGCAGGCCTTCCTCGGGGTTTCCGCGCCCCGGGCAGTGAGGACAGCGGGAGTTCCTGACTCACCCCGCCGATCGCTCCGCGGGGTTCACAGTGGCGGGACCGCGCCGGATTCGCACCGGGCTTCCTCCCATGTCGCCGTCCTCGGCGATGACGGGCCGAACGGTCCGTCGGAAGGTCATCCTAGGCGGCCGGGTCCCTGGCCGGGAGCGGGGGTGACGTGTTGCTCCGCGGGGGGTTCGGGGGTGGGGGCGTGCGGGGCCGGGGCGTGCCGGTGCGGTTGGGTTGGCGGGGCGCCGCCCCGGGCCCCGCGCCTCAAACGCCGGCGGGGCTGGAATCGGCGGGGTGGGTGGGTGCACCCGGGGCGCCCGGGTCTGCCGAGTGTGCCGGGGCCGGGTTCGGTGGGTGGGTGGGTTGTGGCTGGTCCGGGGGGTGGGGGTGGTGACGGACACAGGTCGGGGGTGGGGAATCGTGGGTATGCTCGCGGCCATGCCCCAGCCCCCTTCCGTCGCATCGCGGGACGAACCCGTCATACGGGACCGCGGTGACGCCTGCCCCGGCGCGCTGCGCCTGCACGCGGCGGACGACGGGCTGCTGGCGCGCGTCCGGATCCCCGGCGGCCTGCTCACGGTCGAGCAGGCCTCCGTGCTCGGGCTCGCCGCCGATCGGTTCGGGGACGGGCACCTGGAGCTCACCTCGCGCGGGAACATCCAGCTCAGGGGCCTGACGCAGGCCTGCGGTGCGGGACTCGCCGAGCTGCTGACGGCAGCCGGCCTGCTGCCCGTGCCCACCCACGAACGCGTGCGCAACATCGTGGCCACCCCGGTGTCCGGGGTCTTCGACGACGGGCGGCCCGACGTCACGCCGTGGGTCGGGGAACTGGACCGGCTGCTGTGCGCGAGCGCCCGCGCGGCCGCCCTGTCCGGGCGGTTCCTGTTCGCCCTCGACGACGGGCGTGGGGACGTCGCCGCGCTCGACCCCGACGTGACCGCCCTCGCCCTGCCCGCGGGCCGGGCGCTGATCCGTCTCGGCGCCGGGGACGGGGCCCTCGAAGTCGCCGCCGCCGACGCGCCCCGGGCGGCGCTGCTGGCTGCCGAGTACTTCCTCGACGCGGCCGACTCCACCGGTACCCGGGCCTGGCGCGTGGCCGAGCTGCCCGCTCGACAAGGGCTGGACGAAAGGGAGTTGGGGCGGCGCCTGGTCGCCGCCGGGATCGACGCCGTCCCCGTGGCCGAGGTGCGGTGGCCGTACGCGCCGCCGCCGCGCCCCTGGGGCAGCGGCGCGGGCGGGTCGACCGCCTTGTGCGTACTGCCGCCCCTGGGCCGCTTCGACACCGCCCAGTGGGAGGTGCTCGTACAGGTCGCCTCCCACGGGGACGGCGGCCTGCGGATCACCCCCTGGCGGACCGTCGTCCTGCCGCCGGCGAGCGCCGGTGAGCCCGTCGATCGGGAGCCCGTCGAGCGGGCCGCCCTGATCGAGGCGGCCGGTCTGGTCATCGGCGCCGATGATCCCTGGCAGTCCGTCACCGCCTGTACGGGGCGGCCCGGTTGCGCCAAATCCCTGGCCGACGTACGGGCCGACGCGCGCGCGGTCGTGACCGGGTCGGCCGGAGCGCTGCCCGTGCACTGGTCCGGCTGCGAGCGTCGGTGCGGGCATCCGCGCGGCGCCGCCTGGGTGGATCTCGTCGCCACCGGGGACGCCTACGCGCTCTCCGTCCACGGACGGGACCCCGTACCGGTCGGTCGTGACGCTCTGGCGGCCGCACTCAAGGCCGCGCGCGACAGCAGTCATGGCGACGGCGACCGTGGCAAACGGCAGTAACAGCAATAACAGCAGCGTCATTCGTACGTCCATCTCACCGCCGCAGTGAAGACAGTGAAGAAATGAGCGAGTACACCGTGTTCGAGTACGAGAAGGACGGCGCGGCCATCTACCGCCAGTCCTTTGCCACGATCCGCGCCGAGGCGGACCTCTCCGGGCTGCCCGCCTCGGTCGCCCAGGTCGCGGTGCGCATGATTCACGCCTGCGGCATGACCGACCTCCCCCAGGACCTCGGCTGGACCCCCGAGGTCGTCCTGCGGGCCCGCGCCGCCCTGGAGGCCGGCGCGCCGATCCTCTGCGACGTCCAGATGGTCGCCAGCGGGGTCACCCGCAAGCGGCTGCCCGCCGACAACGAGGTGATCTGCACCCTCTCCGACCCGGCCGTACCGGAACTCGCCGCCAGGATGGGCACGACGCGCAGCGCCGCCGCCCTCGAAGTCTGGCGTGACCGGGGCCTGTTGGAGGGGTCCGTGATCGCCGTCGGCAACGCGCCGACCGCCCTGTTCCGGCTGCTGGAGATGATCGAGGAGGGCGCTCCGCGCCCGGCCGCCGTCATCGGCGTGCCCGTCGGCTTCATCGGCGCCGCCGAGTCCAAGGACGCCCTCGCCGCGCACCCCTCGGGCCTCGACCACCTGATCGTGCGGGGCCGACGCGGTGGCAGCGCCATCGCGGCCGCCGCCGTCAACGCCATCGCGAGCGTGGCCGAATGAGCACCGCACCGGCCAAGGGGCGCCTCTACGGCGTCGGGCTCGGCCCCGGCGACCCGTCCCTGATGACCCTGCGCGCCGTCGAGGTGATCGCCCGGGCCGACGTGGTGGCCTACCACAGCGCCCGCCACGGCCGTTCCATCGCCCGCTCGATCGCCGCGAAGCACCTGCGCGACGACCACGTCGAGGAACCGCTGGTCTACCCGGTCACCACCGAGACCACCGACCACCCCGGCGGCTACCAGGGCGCGATGGAGGAGTTCTACGAGGCCTCCGCCGCCCGCCTCGCCGCCCATCTGGACGCCGGCCGCACCGTCGCGGTGCTCGCGGAGGGCGACCCGTTCTTCTACGGGTCCTACATGCACATGCACAAGCGCCTCGCCGACCGGTACGAGGCCGAGGTGATCCCCGGCGTCACCTCGGTGAGCGCCGCCGCCGCCCGCCTCGGCACCCCCCTCGTCGAGGGCGAGGAAGTACTGACCATCCTGCCCGGCACCCTGTCGGAGGAGGAGCTGACGGCCCGGCTCGCCGCCACCGACTCGGCCGTCGTGATGAAGCTCGGCCGGACCTTCCCCGCGGTCCGGCGGGCCATGGAGAACAGCGGCCGGCTCGCCGAGGCCCGCTACGTGGAGCGCGCGACCATGGAGGGCGAACGCACCGGCCTCCTGGCGGACACGGACCCGGAGTCGGTGCCGTACTTCGCCGTCGCCGTCGTGCCCAGCCGGATCGGCAACCCGGGCAGCGTGCCGTCGGGCCCCGGCGAGGTCGCCGTCGTCGGCACCGGCCCGGCCGGTCCGCTGTGGCTCACCGCCGAGACCCGGCGGGCGCTGGCCGACGCCGAGGTGCTCGTCGGGTACACGACCTACCTCGACCGGATTCCCGCCAAGCCGGGCCAGGTCCGGCACGGCTCCGACAACAAGGTGGAGTCCGAGCGCGCCGAGTTCGCCCTCGACCTCGCCCGGCGCGGCCGGCGGGTGGCCGTCGTCTCCGGTGGTGACCCGGGGGTCTTCGCCATGGCCACCGCCGTCCTGGAGGTGGCCGCGCAACCCGAGTACGCGGACGTCCCCGTACGGGTGCTGCCGGGGGTGACCGCCGCCAACGCGGCGGCCGCCGCGGCCGGAGCCCCCCTCGGGCACGACTACGCGACCATCTCGCTGTCCGACCGGCTCAAGCCGTGGGAGGTCATCGCGGAGCGGCTGCGCGCCGCGGCCGCCGCCGACCTGGTGCTCGCCCTGTACAACCCGGGCTCCCGCAGCCGCACGTGGCAGGTGGCGCAGGCCCGGGAGCTGCTCCTGGAACTGCGGCCGCCGCAGACCCCGGTGGTCGTCGCGCGGGACGTGGGCGGCCCGGAGCAGTCGGTGCGGATCGTCACGCTGGCCGAACTGGAGCCCGCCGAGGTCGACATGCGCACCATCCTGCTGATCGGTTCCTCGCAGACCCGGGTCACCGAACGGGCCGACGGATCGAGGGTCACCTGGACGCCGCGCCGCTACCCCTGAGCCGGCCCGGAGGTTGACGGGCCGCACGGGGCGTCAGCGCCGGGTGCGGTGGAGCGGGGCGGGGCGGCGGGCGTCAGGCCGACCCGGCCCGCCCCCCGCCGGTCTCCAGCCACCGCAGGGCGGCCTCGACCGAACCCGCTTCGGCGACCCCCGACGGGACCGGGGGGCGGCGTACGACGAGGACCGGGATTCCGGCCTCGCGGGCGGCCGTCAGCTTCGGGGCGGTCGCCGATCCACCGCTGTCCTTCGTCACCAGCACCTCGATGCGGTGCCGGGCCAGCAGCTCCCGCTCCTCGTCGAGACCGAACGGGCCCCGCGCCAGGAGCACTTCGAGCCGCGGCGGCGCCGCTCCGGCCGGCGGATCCACCGAACGCACCAGGAACCAGGTCTCGGTGAGCTCCGCGAACACGTGCAGGCCCGTACGGCCGGTGGTCAGGAAGGCGCGCCCGCCCAGCGACGGCAGGGCGGCGGCGGCCCCGGCGAGGGAGTCCGTGAAGGTCCAGTCGTCGCCGGGCCCCGGAGTCCAACCCGGGCGACGCAACGCGAGCAGCGGTAGGCCCGAACTCCGCGCCGCGGCGGCCGCGTTGAAGCTCATCCGCTCCGCGAACGGGTGGGTGGCGTCGATCAGGTGCGTCACGCCGTGGGCGGCGATCCACTCGGCCAGCCCGACGGGCCCGCCGAAGCCACCGATCCGGACCTCGCCCGGCGGCAGCACGGGCGCGGCGACCCGGCCCGCCAGCGAGGTCGTCACCCGGTACGGGGCCCGCCGCGCCAGCGCCTCCGCGAGGCGGCGGGCCTCCGTCGTACCGCCCAGCAACAGCACGTGCCCGAGCGGCGCCGGGGCCGGGCCCTGAGCGGGCGCCGGTTCCGCCGCGGCAGATCGCGGTTCGCCGGCAGTGGAGGCCGGTTCAGCAGGCATGCCGGTCGCGCTCGGCGGAGTACAGGTGGCTGTCGCGGAACTGCTCGGCGCCCAGCGTGCGGCCCACCAGGATCACCGCTGTGCGCACCAGGCCCGCCTCCTTGACCTGGCCGGCGATGTCGGCGAGGGTGCCGCGCAGCACCAACTCGTCGGGGCGGCTGGCCATGGCGACCACCGCCGCCGGGCAGTCCGCCCCGTAGTGCGGCAGCAGTTCCTCGACGACGCGGTCCGCGTACCGGGTGGCCAGGTGCAGCACCAGCAGTGCGCCGCTGCGGCCGAGCGTGGCCAGGTCCTCGCCGGGGGGCATCGGCGTGGCCTGCTGGGCGATCCGGGTCAGGATCACCGTCTGGCCGACGGTGGGCACCGTCAGCTCCCGCTTCAGCGCCGCCGCCGCGGCGGCGAAGGCGGGTACGCCGGGCACGACCTCGTAGGGGATGCCCGCCGCGTCCAGGCGCCGCATCTGCTCGGCGACCGCGCTGAACACGGACGGGTCGCCCGAGTGCAGCCGGGCCACGTCCTGGCCGGCGGCGTGGGCCCGTACGAATTCGGCGACGATCTCGTCCAGGTTCAGCTGTGAGGTGTCCACCAGCCGGGCGTCCGCCGGGCATTCGGCGAGCAGCTCGCGCGGTACGAGACTGCCCGCGTAAAGGCACACGGGCGAGGCGGCCAGCCGCCGGGCACCGCGCACGGTGATCAGGTCGGCGGCTCCGGGGCCCGCTCCGATGAAGTACACGGTCATGTCCGGTCCACCTCTGCCTCGTTCGTGCGGATCGCGTGGGGCGCGTGGGGTGCGTCGTTCGCCGGGTCGGCCGGGTCCGCCGCCTTCGTGGCGGGCTTCGTCACCGACCACTGGGTGACCGCCATCGCCTGGCGCCAGCCGGTGAAGCCGCCGACCGGCACGGCGTGCGCGACGGCCAGTTTCACCAGGTCACCGCCGTGCCGGCGGTAGCGGTCGGTGAGGACCGCCTCCGATTCCAGGGTGACCGTGTTGACGACGAGCCGGCCGCCGGGGGCCAGCGCGTCCCAGGCCGCGTCGAGCAGGCCCGGGGCGGTCAGCCCGCCGCCGATGAACACCGCGTCGGGCGCGGGCAGCCGGTCCAGGGCCCCGGGCGCCGCGCCGGTGACCACGCGCAGCCCCGGGACGCCGAGGGCGTTCGCGTTGCGGGTGATGCGGGCGGCCCGCTCCGGTACGCGCTCCACCGCGACCGCCCGGCAGGACGGGTGCGTACGCATCCACTCGATCCCGATCGAACCGGAGCCGCCGCCGATGTCCCACAGCAGCTCGCCGGGGGCCGGCGCCAGCGCGCACAGGGTCGCGGCGCGCACGTGCCGCTTGGTGAGCTGCCCGTCGTGCTCGTAGGCCGCGTCCGGCAGGCCGGGGGTCGCGCCCAGTCGCGGGGCCGGGTGCGCGGGGTCGCGCCGGCAGTCCACGGCGACCACGTTGAGGGCGTCACCGGGCGGGTGCTCCCACTGCTCGGCGGTCCCCTCGCGGAGGTCCTCCCGTTCGGAACCGAGCTGCTCCAGGACCCGCATCCGGCTCGGACCGAAGCCCCGCTCCCGCAGCAGCGCGGCGATCTCGCCCGGGGAGGCGGCGCCCGCGCTCAGTACGAGCACCCGTCGGCCCTCGAAGAGGGCGGCCGTGAGCCGGGCCACGGGACGGCCGACCACGGTGACGACCTCGGTGTCCTCCACGGGCCAGCCCAGGCGGGCGCAGGCGTACGACACGGAGGACGGGTGGGGGTGGACCAGCAGCCGCTCCGGGCCCAGTTCCTCACTGAGCGCGCGGCCGATCCCGTAGAACATGGGGTCCCCGCTGGCCAGTACGGCGATGCGGCGGCCCGCGTGCTCGGCGGTCAGCTTCGGCACGGCCGGTCGCAGCGGGCTCGGCCAGGCGACGCGCAGACCGGGGCAGGCGTCGGCGGGCAGCAGGTCCAGTTGGCGCGGTCCGCCGATCAGCACCTCGGCCGAGGACAGCGCGGACCGCGCGGCGGCGGTGAGCCCGGCCCAGCCGTCGGCGCCGAGGCCGACGACCGTCACCGGGGAGGGGGGTGCGGGGGAGCTCACTGCGCGGTACCTCGGGCAACGGGAGAAGGAGCGTGCGGGGGACGGACCCGCAGCTTACTGGGGTGGAGCCCGGGCTCCAGTGCCAGGGTGACCGCCACCGAGGCGCCGGCCAGGGCGGTGATCGCGACGGCCGGCGAGGTGTACTGGGCGACGGCTCCGGCGAGCGCCGCGCACACGCCCTGCATCGTCAGCATGCCGGCCGAGTGCAGCCCGAGCGCCTGGCCCTGGGTGCCTTCGGGGAGCAGCGGGACGAGGCGCTCCTGCATGAGCAGCCCGGCCGAGTACCCGACGGAGGCGACGGTGACGGCGACCGCGGCGACGACGGGGCCGGGCTCCAGCAGGAACACCGGGTAGGGCGCGGCGAGCAGCAGCCGGAGCGGAGCCGCGAGCCGGATCCGTAGGCGGGCGGGCAGCCACCGGCCGGCGACGGTGTCCCCGGCGAGCATGCCGGCGGCGGCGCAGCCGAACAGCAGCCCGGCGTGCGCGGGGTCGTAGGGGACGAACAGGGACTCGCAGCCGACGATGAGCCCGTTCGGTACCCACAGGGCCAGGTAGAGGTGACGGCGTGCCGGGTCGGAGAGGAGCAGGACGTTGATCCGCCAGGTCTCGGCGGCGGAGGGACGTCCGCCCGCCCGGGCGGGGCGGCGGCTCAGCCCGAGGCGGACGGTGAGCGCCGCGGCCAGCCCCAGCCCGGCGGCCACCAGCAGGGCCCCGCGCGGGGAGAGCGCGGCGAGCAGCAGCCCGCCGAGGGCGAACCCGGCGATCTGCGTCACGCCGGCGCAGACGGCGAGCAGGGACCGGCCGGCGAGGTAATCGCCGGCGGGCAGGATCTCGGTCAGCAGGCCGTACCGGACGCCGCCCGCGAGGGAGTCGGCGAGGCCCTGGCCCAGGAGCACGGCGAACACCGCCCACCAGGGCAGTCCGGGGACGGCGAGCACGGCGGTACCGGCGGCGGCGAGCGCGGCCAGGGAGCCGAGGGCGGCCCGCGGGGGCAACCGGTCGGCGGCGGACAGCAGCAGGGTCGCGCCGAGCACCTGGGCGAGGGAAGGGCCGAACATGGCGAGGGCGGCGAGGAGCGGGCTGCGGGTGCGGTCGTACACGAGCACGCCGAGGGCGAGCCCGCCGACGGTGGCCGCGCCGACGCGGAGCGCGGCGGCGGCGAAGAAGGGCACGAACTCGGGGACACGGGCGAGCGAGCGGTAGGAGCGGGACATGCGGGGAGTCTCGGGGCGGGTGGGCGGACCACCCCAGTGTTTCGCGTGGGGGCGAAAGGTGGGGGCGAAACATGGGAGCGGAACGTGGGGGCGAACGATGGGGCGGGGTTCGAGGGCGGCCCGGGGCGGGGACCCGTCGTAGGCGCCGCGTGGCCGGCGCCGGTCGGGCGTGTGAGGTGGGCGGCCCGGCGCGGGGGAGACTGGCGCGAGGCAGTGGTGGGTGGGCGGGGAGCGGGAGGCGGGGCGCATGGGATGGTGGCGGATCGACGCGGACGCGCTGGCGCGGAGCCGGTTCGTGGTGTCCGCGCTCGCGGAGACCACGGCGGCGCTGATGGCGCTGCACCGGCGGACCGCGACGCACCCCGCCGAGCGGGCCTGGCTGGAGGACCGGTTCCCGCACTACCGGGCCCATCTGGCCGCCGAACCCCTGACGGGGGAGCTGGTACGGGCCGCCTTCGGCCGGCTGTGGATCGCGGGGTACCTCACGCCGCCGCCCGACGGGCGCACGTTCGAGGAGGAGCTGGCCTCCGTACGCGCGACCCCGGACGCGGTGGTGCGTACGGATCTGCGCGCCGCGTCCGGGCTCCCCGACGCGCTCGCCCGCGCCCGGGGGCTGGGCCCGAGGACGGCGGAGCTGCTGGAGTGGGTGTGGGCGGAGGCCGTGCGCCCGGACTGGGAGCGCCGCCGCCGGATCGCGGAGGCCGACGTCCTGGTCCGTACCCGGCACCTGGGTCGGGGCGGCCTGGCGGAGGCCCTGTCCGGGATGCGGCCGGACATGGCCTGGCTGGGCGAGGGGCGGCTGCGGATCAACCTCCAGCAGCGGCGACCGCGCGAACTGTCGGGGGAGGCCGGCCTGGTCTTCGTCCCCGTGACACCGGGACACGGCTGGGTGAGCTGGACCGGGACGCGTCGGCACGCGCTGGTCTACCCGTGCGCGGGCCAGCTCACCCAGGGCGCCGCACGGCCGGCCCCGCAGGCGTTGGTCGGGTTGCTGGGACCGGTACGGGCGAAGGTGCTGGTCCTGCTGGAGAGCCCGAAGTCCACGACGCAGCTGGTGGCGCTGACCGGGTACAGCCTGGGGGCGGTCGCCGGCCAGCTGAAGGTCCTCCTGGCGGCGGGCCTGGTCCTGCGTCGGCGTACGGGGCGCACGGTCCTGTACACCCGGGTCGCGGCGGGCGACGTCCTGGTCGCGGCGGCAACCCCCGGACCGACCTGATCCCCGGGCCGGGGTCGGCCCCCGGAGGCGCGTCCGACGGTGGGGCGGGCGGGCGGTGGTGAGCGCCCCCTGGCGCCCCCCGGACGCCTCCGGGCGCCCCGGGCCGGGGTCTGACCGCCGCGCGCGGCGCGCCCGACAATCGGGGGTATGGACGACACTCCGGACAACCACCCAGAAGCCCGGGACGACCACGCCGTGGTCCTCGGGGCCGGTCTCGCCGGGCTGTTGGCGGCGCGGGTGCTCGCCGAGCGGTTCGCCCGCGTGACCGTGGTCGAGCGGGACGAACTGCCGCGCGAGGGGCCCGCGTTCCGACCCGGCGTACCGCAGTCCCGGCACGCGCACGTGCTGTGGTCGCGGGGCGTGGACGTGATGGAGCGACTGCTGCCGGGGCTCACCGCCGCCCTGCGGGAGGGCGGCTGCGCCCTGCTGGAATCGCCGCGCGACTTCCTGTGGCTGAGCCCGGCCGACTGGTTCCGTTCCGTACCCGGCGCCCCCGTCCTGGTCGGCAGCCGCGAGCTGATCGACTGGTGCGTGCGACGGGCCGTGCTGCGCGACCCGCGGATCCGGATCCTCGACGGCCGCCCGGCGAGCGGGCTCCTCGCCGGGGAGGACGGCCGCTCGGTGTCCGGGGTGACGCTGCGCGACGGCGAACCGCTGGCCGCCCGCCTCGTCGTCGACGCCACCGGCCGCACCTCCAAGGCCCCGGCCTGGCTGGCGGCCGTCGGCCACCCCTGCCCGGCCGTCACGCGCTACGACTCGCACCTCGGCTACTCGAGCCGCCTCTACGCGGTCCCGCCGCGTCCGGAGCGGCGCTGGCACGGGATGTACGTCCAGGGCCGTCCGGACAGTCCGCGCGGCGGCGTACTCGTGCCGCAGGGCGGGGACCGCTGGCTGGTGACCCTCATAGGCAACGGCGAACACGCCCCCTCCACCAAGGCCGAGGAGTTCCTCGACTTCGCGGCGAGCCTGCGCAGCCCCGCCCTGCACGACGCGATCCGGGGCGCGACCCCGCTGTCCGACCCCACCGGTTTCCGCGGCACCGCCAACGAGCGCCGGCACTACGAGCGCATGGACCGCCGGCCCGACGGATTCCTGGTGCTCGGCGACGCGGCCTGCCGGTTCAACCCGGTCTACGGGCACGGGATGACGGTCGCCGCGCTCGCGGCGCAGGCCCTGCAAGGAGCCATCGCCGGGCTCACCCCCGCGCAGATCGCGGGCGCCACCCACCGGATCCAGCGCGCCACCGCGGAAACGGCGTCGGTCGCCTGGCGGATCGCCACCAGCGAGGACCTGCGCTACCCGCAGACGCAGGGGCCGCCGCCCGACCGGACGACGAGGGTCCTCCAGCGCTACATGTCCCGGGTCATGGTCGGCGCCAACGCCGATCCGGCGCTCTCGTCCCGGTTCTTCGGGGTGCTGTCGCTGTCCACCCCGCCCAACGCGCTGCTCGGCCCCTCGACGATGGTCCGGGTCCTGTCGAAGTGGCGCCTGCCGACGACCCCGGCGACCCCCGCCTACCCGCCCCACCATCCGCCGCCACCGGCGACCTGAGGGCCGTCGGCCCGTCGGTCAGCCCGCGGGGCCCGTCGTCACGCGCTCGTACAGGGCGCGGGCGTCCGCGCCGAGGTAACTGCTGTACGAGGTCAGCTCGTCCCCGCCGCCGTCGAGGCCGCCGATCACCCCGATCAGGGTCCGGCCCCCGGTCAGGACGGGGCCGCCGCTGCTGCCGTTGGGAACGCCCGCGCAGTCCAGCCGCAGCTGCGCGGGCCCGGCGGCGACGGCCGTGTTGGCGCAGCCCAGTGGCTCCTCGGAGTCGTTCGGGTAGCCCACCAGCCGGGCCGGCGCGGGTAGTTCGGGACCGAAACCGGGCGTCATGGCGCCGGTGAGCGCCTCCAGTCGCGCCCCGGGGCCGCCCGCGCGGCGCACCCGGAGGAAGGCGACGTCGTGGTCCGGGTCCGAGGAGCGGATCCAGCGCGGGTCGACCTCGACGCGGGTGGGCACCCAGACGCCGTAGGGGGCGACGCCGTCCCGGTAGCCGGGGACGAAGGCGAGGTTGGTGCGGAAGCCGCCCTGGTGGACGCAGTGCGCGGCGGTGACGACGAGATCGCCGCCCGGGGAGTGGAGCACGCTCCCGGAGCAGTGGTGGTCGCCGTCCCAGTCGAAGCCGGGGGAGAACAGTGCCCCGATCGCCGGATCGGCCGGCACGGGCCGGGCCTCCAGCGGGTCGGAGGGCCGCCACGCGGCGGCCCGGTCCGGTCCGGTCGCGGCGAGCGGGCGGGCGCCGGCCGCGGGCTCCTCGCGCAGGGCCTCGCGTACGTCCGCGCCCGCCCGGTCCGCGAGCCCGGGATCCTGTACGTAGCCGCCGTGCGCCGCGTCGCCCCGCGCGACGGGCCCCAACAGCGCGCTCAGCTCCACCCGGTGGGCGAAGCCGCCGGCCACCAGGGCGCAGCAGACGGCGGCCGGCAGGAGGACCCGTACGGTCCGCCCCGTCGTCCAGCCCGGCATCAGGTGCTCCCGCCCTCGTCGATGATCCGCCGCCCTGTTCGACGGGTGCGGGGGTGAGCCGGGTTCCCGCATCGGTACGTGTCCGCCCTCACAGCCGCACCCTTCTTCCTCGGCCCGCCGCGCGCCTTCCTCGGCCGGTCATCCGGCGTCCTTCCGCACGTCATTGAACTCCCTTACTCTCCAGGCGACTTACGCGCCGGTAACCGAGGGAGTCGACGGCATGAGCATACGGAATCGGATGACGGGCGCCGCGGTGGCCGCACTCGCGGCCCTGGGCCTGGTCCTGGGCACGGCCCCGGCGGGAGCCGCCGCCCCGCAGGGGACGGACGACCTGCCGTTCGCCGGCTCCACGGGCGTCGGCGTGCACAACGCGTACGAGAAGGCCAAGTACCCCTACTTCGCCGACGCCCTGGACTCCGGGGCGGCGATGCTGGAGATCGACGTGTGGACCAACTTCTTCGGCAGCTCGTGGCGGGTCGCGCACGACAACCCCTTCGGCAACGACAACAACTGTGAGAACGCCACCAGTCCCGCCCAGTTGCGCACCAAGTCCCGCAACCAGAACCTCGCGGGCTGCCTCTCCGACATCCGCAGCTGGCACGACGCCCACCCCGGACACCGGCCCGTCGTACTGAAGTTGGAGCTCAAGGACGGCTTCGCCGCGAACCTCGGGCGCGGCCCCGCCGAACTCGACGCCCTGCTCGACTCCAAACTGGGCGACGCCCTCTACCGGCCGGCGCAGCTCGCCGCCGGCCACCCCGACCTGGACACCGCCGCCCGCGCCGGCGCCTGGCCGAGCCGGTCGGGCATGGCCGGGAAGTTCCTCGTCGAGCTGATCCCCGGCACGCTGGAGGAGGGCAACAGCGCCGACAAGCTGTGGACGGACCGCGAGTACGCCCAACACCTGCGCTCCCTGGCCGCCGCCGGCCGGCTCGGCCGGGCCGCGGCGTTCCCGGCGGTGCACCGGGCCGAGGCGGGGGACCCCCGAGGCCGCTACGCCGACACCACGCTCCGCCCGTGGTTCGTCGTCTTCGACGGCGACGCGAGCGCGTACGTCGGCGGCTCCATCGACACCGGTTGGTACGCCCGCAACAACTACCTGCTGATCGCCACCTCCGCACACGACGTCGCCCCCGCCATCGACGGCGTCCGCCCCACCGAGGCCCAGGCCCGCGACCGCGTCGCCCTACTGGCCGGCCGGCACGCCAGCATCGCCTCGGCGGACTGGTACCCCCTGCCGACCGTCCTCGCCACGATCCTGCCCCGGGGCTAGACGGCCTCCTACGGATCCTGCCCTACCCATGTGGCCCGGACGGTCCGGTGCCGTGGCCGGGAGCGGCCGGTCGCGGCGCCCGACGAGCGGCCGCGACCGGCGCGCTCGACGCGCAACCCGGTCCCGCGGCCGGTCATCGGCGCAGGGCCACCGCCGCGCGGTGCCCCTCAGGGACACGTACGTCCGTCAGGGACCAGCCCGGCGGCTGGGCCGGGTGCCGGCCCGAACCCACGTAGTCCGCGGCCGGGTTCTCCGACAGCCCCACGCCCAGCCCCTTGAGGTAGGCCTCCTTGCGGGTCCACACCCGGGTGAAGGCCGCCGACCGCTGCGCGGCCGGCAGTGCGGCGAGTTCCGCCGCCTCCCTCGGGTGCAGGACGTCGGCGGTGTCCGCGATCACGCCCGGGGCGACGAGTTCCTCCACGTCCACGCCGACCGGCGCGTCCGCGAAGGCCAACAGGCTGAGTCCGGTGCAGTGCGAGAGCGAGAAGTGCAGGGCTCCGCCCGGCAGTACGGGCCTTCCGTGCGGTTCGTCGCAGTGCGAGCAGGGCGCCCGCTCGACGGTCACCTCGCGCGGGGTCAGGCCCAGGTAGGCGCCGAGCAGCCGGCGCAGGGCGACGTGCGCGCAGACGTAGCCGTCCCGGTCGGCGGCCCGCGCGAACTCGGCCGCCCGCGCGAGCTCCTGGGCGTCCAGCGTGCCCGGCGCGTGCCGGGCGGCGTGCGCCCGGTAGGCGCTGGTGTCCACGAGCCACAGCTGCGGACTCGCGGGCACCACCACCGCCCGGACGGGACCGGGATCGGTCAGCGGGCGTGGAACCAGCGGCCGGTGGTCGGCGGTCGCGATGGCCATCGCGTCCCCCTCACACCGAGGCCGCGACGGGCGCCCGCTCCGCGGCCGGCTCCTCGGCGTGCACCGGGTGGCGCAGGGCCAGGACGGCGGCGACCGGCGAGACGAAGGCGATCGCACCGCACACCAGCCAGGTCGTCTGGACGCCGATGACCAGCGACAACGAGCTGAAGACGGCGATGGAGATCGGGGCGGTGCCGATCCCGGCGAGGGAGAGGGTGGACATCGCGGCGCCCATCCGGTCCTCCGGCGCGGACTGCTGGTAGAGGGTGACGATGGCCGGGCCGTTGAGCCCGGAGAGCAGACCGACCCCGGCCGCGACGGCCGTCAGCGAGAGCACCGAGGGCATCAGCGCCATCACGAGGATCCCGGCCGCCAGGCCGACACCGGTCACCACGAGCCGTACGAACATGGGGATGCGGTGCGCGAGCGCCGCGCCGACCGCGCTGGAGCCCAGGGCGCCCACGCTGAACGCCGCGAGGACGATGCCGACCGCGCTCACGCCCCAGCCGCGCTCGGACACCAGCAGCGGCAGCGCCACCTCGGCCGGCCAGCTGAACGCCAGGTCCAGGCAGAGGGCGGCGACGAACATCCACCGCAGCCGCGGGTGCCGGGCCAGCAACCGGAACCCGTCCCCGGACCGTTTGACCAGGGAGACCCCCGGTTCCGGCTTCGGGCGGACGAACCCGTGGGTGACGTGCAGCAGGCAGCCGAGCCAGACGGCGCCGGTGACCGCGCCGACCAGCATCGCCACCCACAGTTCCCCGACGGTGATCAGGAACGCGCCGGCGGGGGCGCCCAGGATGGGCGCCACGCGCAGCACCATCGCGTACAGGGAGTTGGCGCGGGCCAGTTGGTCGCCCCGGGCGAACATGGGCAGCAGGACGCCCGACGCCGGGCCCGCCAGCCCCAGCAGGATCCCCTCGATCAGGGCGATCACCACCAGCGGCCACAGCTCCTGGGTGGTGGCCGTGACCACGGCCCCGACGGCGAGCAGCGCCACCCGGGCCGCGGTGGTGCGCAGCAGGACGAAGCGGGGGCCGAGGGTGTCGGCGACGGCCCCGCCGAAGATCAGCATGAGGGCGCGGGGCACGGTGGCGGCGAGCATCAGCAACGTCACGGCTCGGGTTCCGCCGAGCTCGACCGCCGTCCAGTTCATGGCGATCAGCAGGGCGAAGCTACCGAGCTGGACGGCGGCCTGGCCGCCGACGAGGGAACTGACGCGGCCCCACTGCACCCGCTCGTGGTCGGGGGGCCGGACGGGCTGCGGTACGGGGGTGTCCATGGAGCACCTTCTCTGCGAGGCGTTCGGGGGAGGGGACTTGCGGGTCGATCAGGGAGTACGGGTCCATCGGGGGTACGGGGTTCACGCGCCGCGGGTCGGGCCGCGCGGGTCGGGGTGCCGGGGTGCCGGGTGTTGCGTGGGCGTGCGGGTCGGGGTGCCGGGTGATGCGTCGGCGTGCGTGCGGGCTTGCGGTCAGGGGCGGGGCCGGGTCGCCAGGGCTCGGGCCACGGCTCGGCGGCCGGCCCGCGCCAGGTCGGCGGCCCGGGGCGCGGGCCCGCGCGTACGCAGCTCCAGGTGCCCGCCGAGGTGGCCGAGCCCGGCCTCGGTGAGGGCCCGGCGGGCGGCGGGACCCGCCACCCGCCCGGCCGGCCCGGGGCGGACGGTGACCCCGGGGAGGTCGCCGAGCCGGAACCGGGCCCGTACGACTCCGCCCCATCGGCCCGGCGCCACGGCGCGGGCCGCGCCACCGGCCGGGGCCCCGGGCGGGCGGCCGCTCACACCGGCCCGCCGACGGGGAGCGGGGCCACCGGTGCGGGGTCGCCGGGCGACCACAGGTCCTCGGGGCTCAGGTCGGCGGGCCGGTACTGCCCGACGGCGCTGATCAACAGCCGCACCTCCAGGGCGAGGGCCTCCACCAGCCGGACCAGGCCCTCGTCGGGGTCCTCGTCCACCGCGAGCAGGGCCGCCCGGCCCAGCCCCACCGCCGTCGCGCCCAACGCGAGGGCCCGTACGGCGCGACCGCCCTCCCACATCCGGCCCGATGCCAACAGGGCCGCGCCGGCGGGGCGTTCGATCCTGCGCAGGCATTCCCCGAGGGGCAGACCGGCCCCGTCCAGGAACACCCGCGGCGCCCAGCCGGTGCCGCCCTCGGCGCCGTCGACGGTGACCGCGTCGGCGCCCGCCGCCCAGGCCGTCGCGGCGGCCCGGGCGATGTCACGGCCCGGGTGGAACTTCACCCAGGTCCGGGCCAGCGGGAAGTTGTTCCGCATGAACCGCAGTTGCTGGCGCAGGATCTCCTCGGTGAAGGTCCCCGGTGTCGCGGACCGCAGCCGGCGTCCGGCGGGTTCGCCCAGCAGGTCCCGGACGGCGAACCGCCCGGCCAGCCGCTCGGCCTCGGCCGCGCCGACCACCGTCATCCCGCCGAGGCCCGGCTTAGCGCCCTGGCCGGTCTTCAGCTCGAAGCCGAGCCGCCCGGAATCCCGCAGGGGGCGGGACCCCGGATCGCTGTAGAGCAGGTTCCACACCTCGGAGTCGGCATCCTCGGTGGACTGCTGCACCACCACCCCGCCGACCCCGTCCGCGAGGTGCTCCGCGTACGCCGCGACCCGTTCCAGCAGCGCCGACCGGCTGCCGTAGCCGTGCACCGGCACCATGTTCTCGCCGATCACCATCGGGACGCCGAGCCGTGCGGCCTGTCGCGCGGCGGCCACGCCGAGGTCACCGCTGCCCGCCCGGGTGGAGCCGAACGCCGAGAGGTAGAGCGGCAGTCGAGAGGCGAAGCCGCCCACCTGGGTGCGCAGGTCCACGTCCTCGTACGAGGGCTCCCGGCCCAGGTCGATCAGCTTCTCCAGCCGCCTGGGCATGAACACCGGCGGGGCGAGGCGCAGCGAGTCCAGCCAGTCGCAGCCGTCCTCGACGCCGGCCGCCCGCGGCCCGCCGCAGCCGTCCCGGCCGGCCGGGACGGGCGCGGCTCCGAACAGGCGGGTCCCGTAGCCGTCCGCGGCGGGGAACGCCTCGGCCGTGCCCGCCCGGGCCCGGGCGCGTACGGCGTCCGCCGGGAACCCGGCCGCTTCCAGGGCGCCGCTCACGGGGCGATCACCCCCGGCAGCTTCGGGTAGGCGCTGACCTGCCACAGCGCGTCCAGGCCGGTCAGGTACCGGACGAGGCGCTGGAGGCCCATCCCGAAGCCGGCGCTCGCCTCGATGCCCTCGCGGGCCAGCTCCAGGTACCAGGCGTACTTGGCCGGGTTCTCGCCGCTCTCCCGCATCCGGGTGACGATCGTCGCGTAGTCGTTCTCCCGCTCGCTGCCGCTGACCAGCTCGCCGAACCCGCCGTGCGCGATCAGGTCGAAGTTCCGCAGCACACCCGGCTGTTCGCGGTCCTCGCGGTCGTAGAACCCGCGCGAGCCCTTCGGGTAGTCGTTGACGAAGAACGGCCGGTCGGCCTCCAGGGAGAGGATCCGTTCGCCCGCCCAGTCGATCTCCGCGTCCGGGCTCTGCGCGTGGCCCCCGGCCAAGAGCCTCGCCACCGCCTCCGCGTGCGTCAGGGAATCGAACTTGCCCTGCCGCAGTTCGGCGAACTCCAGCTCGTCCCGCCCCAGTTCGCGCAGCACCTGGGGGACCGCCGTCCACACGTGCCGCACCACGTGCGTCAGCAGCCCGGCGGCGAGCTCCTGGACGTCGCGGCGGGTCCCGCCCGCCAGCTCCACGTCGATCTGGTGGAACTCCACCAGGTGCCGGCCCGTGGAAGCCGTCTCCGGCGGCTCCACCCGGACGTTCGGGGCGATGTAGAACAGCCGTGGAAAGCCCTTCAACGAGGCCTGCTTGTAGAGGATCGCGCTCGTCATCAGCTTGTACGGCTGCCCGTAGTAGTCCACGTCGAGGGCCTTCGCGCCGCGCCCGCCCGGATCGGTCACCGGGCCGATCAGTGGCGGCAGCAGCTCCACGAAGTCCTCGCCGCGCAGGAACTCCCTTGCCGCGTACAGGGCTTCCTGTTGTACGAGCATCGCGGAGCGCAGGCGCGGCGAACGGAGGTGCTCGCCGAGCGGGGGAGGGGTTCGAAGCTCCATGTCGACTCCTGTCGGTCTGTGGGTCATTGGTCCGTACGGGGACGGGTCGGTCGTGGCCGGCGTGCCCGCCGGCCGGGGTCCGGTCACTCCCCGTCCTGCGGTGCGTCGTAGCGCCGGGCCACCCCGTGCACGGCCGCGAGCAGTCCGTCCGAGGTCAGGGCCGGGGCGGACGCTCCCGCGCCGGGGGCCGGGCAGGGCGTCGCCGGCATCGAGCCGGTCCGGGACCAGCGCAGCCGTCCACCCGCGTCGACGAAACTGCGCGAGCGGCCCGCGTTGTCCGGGTGCAGGCAGTACGGGACGTCCAGCACGCCCCGCGCGAACGCGGCCCGCAGGGCCCGTCCGAGGTCCTCGTCCAGCTCCAGCACCGCCTCCACGAAGGCCCGGGCCTCCCGGTACACCTCGCTGTCGGTGTCGGAGCTGTCGGAGCGGTTCGAGAGGTCGGCGCCCGCGAACCCGATGCCGTCGAACCGGGGGTCCGGCGGCCCCCCGCCCGGCCCGCTGTGCGGGGAGCGGGGGCGTTCTTGCAGGGCCGCCGTCGCCGCGGCCGTCTCCAGCGCCCGTACGTTCTCCAGCACCGTCGGGATCCGGTACGCCTCGGCGGCCGTCTTCACGATCAGCCGCTGCGCCCCGGACCGTACGGCGAGCCGCGCCGAGGCCTCCAGCAGCCGGGTGGCGCCCCGGGCGGTGTGCGGGAAGACGCCCATGTACGTGTAGAGCACCACGTGCCGGTCCACCCGGGCCGGCAGGAACTCGCCGGCGAGGCGGCGCAGCGCCCGGACGGCCTCCGCGTCCTGTTCGGGGTCGGTCTGCTGGGCGTAGCTGAGGGAGACGCTGCTGATGCCGTGGCGGACGAAGAACATCCCCTCCAGCAGGCTCAGCGCCACCAGCAGCCCGGGCGGGCAGAGCTGGCCGAGCATGCAGCCGCCGAAGCTCTCCAGGTGCGGGACCCGGGGCGCGGGCACCAGCGAGGCCAGGAGTTCGCAGCAACGGGCCCAGTTCTCCACGGACTCGGCGAGCGGGGTGCGTCCGTAGGGCAGGCAGTACGAGACCGGTCCCCCCTCGGTGGCGTCGAGCCCGGCTGCCGCCAGCGCCCGCACGATGGCCTCGGGGCGGGAGGAGCCGTGCCGGACCTGGACGGGGAAGCCCGGGCCGGCCAGCCCGTCCAGCAGGGACCGGGTCAGTTCGACGGGGTGGGTGGTGATCGGGTAGCCGTTGAGGGCGGTGCCCTCGGCCACCGCCGCCCGGGCCGCGGCGACGTCCCCGACCCGGGTGTAGCTGTCGATGGTGAGGGTGCCGACGGTGGTGGCGACGGCGTTCTTCGTGCGTTCCAGCCCGGCCCGCATCCGGCGCGGATCGCCGAACCCCATGCGGGGCTGCACGACGAGCTGTCCGGCGGCGGCGGCGCGGGCCACGAAGCCCCCGAAGGAGGCGTCGGGTTGCGGGGCGCCCGGCTCCCGCTGCACCCCTGGGGTCAGCAGGGCGGCGCCGCCGGTCATGCCACGGCCCGCGGGACGGACCGGCCGACGGCGAGCGTGGTGAGGTAGTCCCGCAGGGCGGCCACGTTCCCGTCGTCGAAGACGGCGTCACAGCCGGCGTCCAGGAGGCGTCCGCGCTGCTCGGGGTCCGCGACCCCGGCGACGCCCAGTTTGCCGCCGATGACGACCGGCAGGGTCAGACCGGCCCGCCGCACGGCCCGTACGGCGCCCAGCCCGTCGCGGTAGCCGTGGCCGTTGACGCTGCTGATGACCAGGAGGTCCGGTCGGGCCGGCCCGTCGGTGGCGCAGGCTCCGGTCAGCAGGTCGTCCGGTACGCAGGGGCCGAGGTTGTGGACCCGGTGCCCGAGCTCCTCCAGGAAGAGCTGGAGGTAGACCAGGTTCCAGGTGTGGGAATCCGATGCCGTGCCGCTCAGCAGGATGTCCATATTCCGTCGTCGCATACCGAGAATATAGAAAGCGGTCGAAGGGGCGAGGGGAAGTTGTGGCGGCAGTATCGGAGAATTCGAGCGGAACCGGCGGCGCCGGAGCGGGCCGGCGGGGTAAAGAGAAATGGCCGTGCCCGCGGTGCGGGGCACGGCCATTTCGATTCCGGTTCGGATTTTTGGTCAGGAGTACTGGGCGACCAGGCTCCGCGGCCGGATGTCGGTCCAGTGGTGTTCGACCCAGGCGAGTGCGTCCGCTCGGGTGCCCTCGCCCCACACGGCCTCCCAGCCGGCCGGGATGTGCGCGAACACAGGCCACAGGGCGTGCTGCCCCTCGGCGTTGACCACGACGCGGAAGGTGCCTTCGGTGTCGTCGAAAGGATTGGTCATGACAGACTCCTCAATTTCTCGGAAAGAATGCGGCCGATCATCGCAAGTGGTTCCGGTTCGCCCATCCTGGTGTGTGGAACACCGATCAGATGATTCTCCACCCGGCCCTCCACATAGGGAATCCAATGCTGGGCGAGGGTGTTTTCCGTTTCCCCGTCCTCCAGGGCCGCCAAGAAGAGCAGATCCGTGGCGACCGGACGCGGGGCGTACAGGTTCATGATTTCGGCGTGGTTGATGGATGCGCCGATCACCGAGCGGATCTCCGCGTCGGAGAAGGCGCCGAGCACCGGGTCCTTCAGGCGCACCAGCCCGATGAGCGCGTCCACGTCGAAGGGGGCGTCCTCGGGCTCGTCGGTGGCGTCGCCGACGAGCATGTCCCGCTTCTGCGCCGGCGTCATCCGGCGCCGCTCGGGCTCCGTCGGCAGCAGGTGCACGTCCATCATGGCCAGCAGGTCGGTGCGTTCGCCGAGCTCGGCGAGGCGTACCGCCAGCGCGTGGGCGACCGTGCCGCCGAAGGACCAGCCGAGGAAGCGGTACGGTCCGTGCGGCTGGATCCCGCGGATCAGCGGCAGGTAGTCGTCCACCATCTCCTCGACGGACCCGGGGGAGTGCCCCAGTTCGCTCAGCGCCCGCGCCTGGACCGCGTACAGCGGTTGGTCCGGGCCGAGGTGACGGGCCAGCCCGGCGTACGGCCAGCCGACGCCCGTCCCCGGGTGGAGGCAGAACAGCGGCCGCTCCGCGCCCCGGGTGTTCAGCGGCAGCAGCACCCCCATCGGGTCGAAGCCGGAGGGTTCGTCGCCGAGGAGCCCGGCGACCGTCGGCGTGCGGAACAGGTCGCGGACACCGAGCTCCAGGCCCAGGACGGTCCGCATCCGGCTCACCAACCGTACGCCGAGCAGCGAATGCCCGCCCAGGGCGAAGAAGTTGTCGTCGATGCCGACCCGCTCCAGCCCCAGCACCTCGGCGAACAGCGAGCACAGCACCTCCTCGCGCGGGGTGCGGGCCGCCCGCCCGCCGCCCCGCTCGGCCGGCGCGGGCGCCGGCAGCGCGGCCCGGTCGGGCTTGCCGTTGACGGTCAGCGGGATCGCGTCGAGCAGCACCGCCGCGGAGGGCACCATGTGCTCGGGCAGTTCGTCCGCCGCCCAGCGCAGCAGCCCCGGCCCGGTCAGGGTGTGCCCCGCGCGGGGCACGGCGTACGCCACGAGCCGCTTGCCGCCCGGACCGTCCTCGCGGACCGTGACGGCGACCTGCCCGACCCCCGGGTGCCGGGCGAGGGTGTCCTCGATCTCACCGGGCTCGATGCGGAACCCGCGCAGTTTGACCTGGCCGTCGGCCCGCCCGATGAACCGCAACTCGCCGCCGGGCGTCCAGTGCGCCAGGTCCCCGGTGCGGTACATGCGGCTGCCGTCCGCCGCGAACGGGTCCGGCAGGAACCGTTCCGCCGTCAGTCCGGGCCGGCCGACGTACCCGCGCGCCACCTGCGTACCGGACAGGTACAGCTCGCCGGCGACCCCGACGGGCACCGGGCGCAGCCGCCCGTCCAGGACGTGGGCGCGGGTGTTGTCGAGGGCCGCGCCCAGGTACACGCCGCGGACCTCCCGCTCGGACAGCGGGAACCGCTGCTGGTGCGAGGCGAAGGTGGTCTCGGTCGGCCCGTACGAGTGGACGAGCACCGTGTCGGGGCAGTGGTCCAGCACCCGTTGGAGCGCGCTCGGGGAGGCCACGTCCCCGCCGGTCCACACCTCGTCGAGGAGCTTGAGGGTGTCCAGGCCCTCGTCCGCCATGATGTGGAACAGGCCCATGGTGAAGTACGCGGCGGTGACCTCGTTGCTGCGGATCGCGTGGTCCAGCTCCGCGACGTCGGTGCCGTCCCCGGGGGCGATCACCAACTGGCCGCCGTTCAACAGCGGCACCCACAGCTCGTAGGTCGAGGCGTCGAAGCCGATCGCCGAATGCACGAGCATCCTGCGGTGGTTGGCCAGGTCCCAGCACCGGTCGGTGACCAGATCGACCACGTTGCGGTGGGTGACCCCGACGCCCTTGGGGCGGCCGGTGGAGCCGGAGGTGAACATCACGTACATCAAGGCGTCCTCGCCGACCCGCACGCCCGGATCGGTCACCGGATGCCCCGACACCGGAGTGTCGGCCGACAACACCCGCACCCCGGCGCCGAGTTGAGCCCGAATGGTCGGAAGACCGGCCTGTGCCTCACCGATGAGCAGCACCCGCGCGCCCACGTCCTCCATCACCATGTCCACGCGTGCCTGCGGCAGCCGCGGGTCCAACGGCACGTACGTCGCCCCGCACTTGAGTACCGCGAGCGCCGCGACCAGCAGGTGCGGGGTGCGCTCCATCAGCAGCCCCACCGCGCCGTCCCGGCCCACGCCCGCCTCGATCAGCCGGTGCGCCAACGCGTTGGCACGCGCGTCCAGCTCCTCGTACCGCAGGGTCTCCTCCCCGTACGAGACGGCGGTCCGCCGCGGCGTGCGCCGGGCCTGCGCCGCGAACCTCTCGTGCACCAGCCCGCAGGCCGCCCGCGGCGCGGCCGTGTCGTTGTACTCGACGACCAGCCGGTGCTCCTCCTCGGCGGACAGCAGCCGTACGTCCCCGATCCGCTGCTCCGGGTCCCGGGCCACGGCGCGCAGCGTCCGCGCCACGTGCCCGGCCAGCACGGCGGCCGTGGCCGCGTCGTACAGGTCCGTCGCGTACTCCAGTACGCCGTCCAGCCCGCCCGGCGCACCGTCGGTGCCGCGCGCCTCGCGCAGCGACAGGGTGAGGTCGAACTTGGTGAACCCGGAGTCCGCACCCACCGCCGTCCCGGCCAGGGCCGACGCGCGGGGCGCGCCCGCCTCGGCCGGCTGGACCTGGACGACCGCCTGCACCAAGGGGTGGTGCGCGGTGGACCGTACCGGGTTCAGCTGCTCCACGACCAGGTCGAAGGGCAGCTCGGCGTGTGCGTAGGCCGCGTAGGCGGTGTCCCGGACCCGACCGAGCAGCTCCGTGAACCGGGGGTCGCCGGAGGTGTCGCAGCGCAGGGCGAGCGTGTTGACGAAGAAGCCGACCAGGTCGTTGAGCGCCTCGTCGTCACGACCCGCCACGACCGTGCCCAGCGGCAGGTCGGTACCGGCGCCGTGCCGGGTGAGGGTGGCGGCGAAGGCCGCCTGGACGACCGTGAACAGGGTGGTCCCGTGGTCCAGGGCCAGGCGCTCCAGCCGGGCGTGCGTGGCGGCGTCCACGGCCAGCGGTGCCGCCGCGCCCCGGTGGGAGGCCTCGGCGGGCCGGGTCCGGGCTCCGGTGAGCTCCAGTACGGGCGGCGCGTCGGCGAGGGCCTCCTTCCAGAAGGCGATGTGCCCGGCGGCTTCCTCGCCGTCCAGCGCGGCCCGCTCCCACAGGGTGTAGTCGGCGTACTGCACCGGCAGCGGCTCCCAGGCGGGGGCGGCCCCGGCCAGCCGGGCCTCGTAGGCGGTGGTCAGGTCGTCGAGCAGCGGGCCGGCGGACCAGCCGTCGGCGGCGATGTGGTGGACCAGCACCACCAGGACCTGATCGCGGCCGTGATCGATCAGCGTGGCCCGGAAGGGCAGTTCGGCCGCGAGGTCGAAGACGTGACCGGCCGCCGCGTCGACGGCGGCGCGCAGCGCGTGGGCGGGCGGGTCCTGCGCGTCATCCGCAGGACCCGCCGCCGGAGCGTCCTGCGGCACCGTGATCCGCTCCAGCACCGGCCGGGCTCCCGCGCACACCCGCTGGTAGGGCTGCCCGTCCACCGCCGGGTACACGGTCCGCAGGACCTCGTGCCGCTCCGCGACGTCGGCCAGGGCCTCGGCGAGCGCCCCGGGCTCCAGCGGCCGGTCCGGTCGGAGCACGAAGGGGATGTTGTACGAGCGGCTCGGCCCCTCCAACTGGTCCACGAACCACAGCCGGCGTTGCGCGTACGACAGCGGGATCCGTTCGGGGCGGAGCGCGGCCGGCACCGCGGCCGGTCCGGGTCGCCCGTCGTGCCGGGCGGGCGCCGACTCCGCTCCCCTGGTGGTCGGGGCGGGCCCGGTGTCCGCAGCCGGTTCGGTGAGGAGCCGTCGGGCGAGGCCGGCGGGCGTCGGGTCGAGGAACAGGTCGCGGATCCGCGCCTGTACCCCGAGCGTCGCGCGGATGCGGTTCACCAGGCGGATCCCCATCATCGAATGGCCGCCCTCCGCGAAGAAGTTGGCGTCCGGCGCCACCGGACCCGCGAGCCCGATGACCTCCCCGAACAGCGCGCACAGCAGCTGCTCGGCGGGGGAGTGCGTGGCGGGAGCGGGGTCCGTTCCGGGTGCCGTCACGGTCGGCCGCTCCCGGAGCCCGGTCAGGACCGCGGCCTCCTCCGCGGTCGGCAGCGGGCGGGCGCCCGGCCGGGCGTCGGGGTCGGCGGCGGCCCGCGCGAGGGCTCGTACGAACAGGTCCAGCAGCAGCTGGGCGGTCTCCCGGTCGAACAGGTCCACCGCGTACTGCCACCACACCTCCAGCCCGCCGTCCGCGCGCTCCACGCAGGAGGCGCTGAGGTCGAACTTGGCCACCTCCAGGCCCGGTTCGACGAACCGGCCGGACAGCGGTCCGGCGCTCACCACGCCCTCGGTGCCGCCCGATTCCGCGTCGGCCGCCTCCTGGGCGGTCAGCATCACCTGGAAGAACGGGTTGACGGCCGAGGTCCGCTGCGGCCGCAGGTGCTCCACCAGCAGGTCGAAGGGCAGTTCCTGGTGCGCGTACGCGGCCAGGTCCGCCTCCCGCGCCCGGTCCACCAGTTCCGCGTACGAGGCGTCGCCCGATACGTCGGTGCGCAGCACCAGGGTGTTCACGAAGAAGCCGACCAGGTCGTTCAGGGCCTCGTCGGCCCGGCCCGCCACCGGGGTGCCGATGGCGATGTCCGTTCCGGCGCCGGTCGCCGCCAGGGCCAGTGCGAGGGCGGGCTGCACCACCATGAGCAGGCTCGCGCCGCGTTCCTCGGCCAGCGCCACGAGTCGACGGTGCGCGTCCGCGTCGAGCCGGGCGACGATCGTCGCGCCCCCGCCGCCGGGCTCGGCGGGTCGGGGCCGGTCCGTCGGCAGGTCCAGTACGCCCGGCATGCCGGCCAGGGCGGCCCGCCAGTGCTCCACCAGGGGCTCGGGATCCTCCAACAACTCCCGCTGCCACAGGGTGTAGTCGGCGTACTGCACCGGCAGCGGCTCCCACTCGGGCGCCGATCCCGCACGGCGGGCCTCGTACGCCCGCGCCAGGTCGCGCAGCAGCGGGCCCACCGACCAGCCGTCGGTGGCGATGTGATGGGTCAGCAACGCCAGGGTCGCGGACCCGTCACCCGGTACGAACAGGCGTGCTCGGATCGGGAGTTGTGCGCCCAGATCGAACGTAGTCGCGGTGAACAGGGCCACCGACCGGGCCAGTTCCTCCGTCCCGCACGGCCTGACGTCGAGCTCCACCGGCGGAGCGGACAGCACGTGCTGGTACGGCTCCGCGTCCACGGCCGGGTACACCGTCCGCAGCACCTCGTGCCGCTCCACCACGTCGGCGAGCGCCGCCGACAGGAGGGCCCGGTCCGGGACGGCGTCCAGGCGCAGCACGACCGGCAGGTTGTACGTCGCGGAGGGCCCCTCCAGCGAGGCCAGGAACCACAGCCGGCGCTGCGCGTACGAGAGCGGTACCCGCTCCTCGGCGGGCGGCGGCGCCACCCCGTCGAGCAGGCCGGCCGAGGAGCGGGGTTCGGAGGCCGGCGCACCCCGCAGCGCCTTGCGGTCGATCTTCCCGGACGAGGTCCGGGGCAGCGCCTCCACCAGCGTCACCGTGCCCGGCACGGCCGCGGCCGGCAGCTCCGCCCGGACCCGTTCGCGCAGCTCGCGGGCCTCCACCCCGTCGTCGGCGACCACGTACGCAGCCAGCAACCGCACCCCGTCCGTCGTTTCCCGCGCCACCACGGCCGCCTCGCGCACCCCCGGGTGCGCGGTCAGCACCGACTCCACGGACGCCGGATCCACCCGGTGCCCGTTGATCTTCACCTCGTCGTCGGCCCGCCCCCGGAACCCCAGCAGCCCGTCCGGCCGTACGTGGACCAGGTCCCCGGTGCGGTACGCGCGCTCGGTGCCCAGGGCCGTGAACCGGGCCCGGGTCAGCTCGGGGCGGCCCAGGTAGCCGTCGGCGAGGGCCCCGCCCAGCAGCCACAGCTCCCCGTCGACCACGGCCGCGCGCACTCCCGGCAGCGGCGCCCCGATCGGCACCGGACCGCCCGCGTACCGGGACAGATCGGCGACGGTCGCCACGACGGTGGCCTCCGTCGGCCCGTACGTGTTCCACAACCGGACCCGCTCCGGATCCACCACCGCGCACCACTGCGCGACCCGCTCGGGGAGCGCGGCCTCCCCGCCGATGACCACCGTCCGTAGGCGGGGCGGCAGTTCGGCGATGCCGGTGGCCAGCGCGTGGGCCAGTTCGTGCCAGTACGCGGTCGGCAGGTCGAGCACCGTCACCCCGTGCGCGGCGCAGCCGGCGAGCAGTCCGGGGACGTCGAGCATGTCCTCGTCGCGCAGGACGAGCGCGGCGCCCGAGCCGAGGGTCAGGAAGACCTCCTCCACGCTCGCGTCGAAGTGCAGCGGGGCGAACTGCAGTACGCGGTCCTCGGCGCCGATCCCGTACCGGACGCTCGCCCCCGCCACGAACCGGGCCAGCGCCCCGTGCCCGACGACCACGCCGTTCGGGGTGCCCGTCGACCCGGAGGTGTAGATCACGTAAGCGGTGCCCTCCGGGACCCGGGCGCCGGGAAGTGTGAACTCCCCCTCCATCAGCTCCTGTTCGCGGCCCGAGCAGTCGGCGAGGATCGCCGCGTTCCGGGCGGCCGGGGCCGCGGGATCCAGCGGCAGGTAGGCGGCGCCGGTCCGCAGGGCGGCGAGCAGTCCCACGATCGCGTCGACACCCCGGGGCCGGTGGACGGCCACCAGCCGCCCCGGACCGGCCCCGCCGGCCGCGAGCTCGTCGGCCCGCACCGCCACCGCGAACGCCAGCTGCCCGTACGTCAGCCGCCGCTCTCCGTGCACCAGCGCGGTCCGCTCGGGGTCCTGGGCGGCGATCCGGTCGAGTACGCCGGGTGCCGGAGTGATCGCCGGGCCGCCGTCCAGGACGGCGGAGGCGGTGGGGGCGGTCGAGGGCATCGCGGGGCCTCCAGGCGAGGGTTTCGGGAGCGGGAGCGGACTCCGTGGCCCCCACGCTAGGCACCCCGGCCCGCCCCGGCGGGCAGTCCCTCCGGCAGCTCCGCCCACGGCCGGCTGCCGCCCCCGACTGCCGCTCCGCACGCATCGGTCGGACGCACGGGAGTCGTGCCCCCGCCTCGGAAACGCGGCGTGCCCCGCCCCGGAAACGCGTCGTGGCCGCCCGCTTTCACGGGCGCCCACGACATCGGACCCGGCAGGCCGCCGACCCGGGCGGGGCCGGCCGGGCCCGGCTCGTCGGGTTCCTCAGGTCCGGACGCGGGCGCCGGCCTGGGTGCGGCGTCGCAGGGTCGGGGTCGCGGCCGGGGCGGGGGGCGTCGAGGACAGGAGGGTCGCCAGGCGGGCCGGGGTGGGGTGGCGGAAGACGTCGCGGAGGGTGAGCTCGTGACCCAGTTCCGCGCGGACCCGGTTCACCAGGCGGACCGCGAGCAGCGAGTGACCGCCGGACTTGAAGAAGTTGTCGTCCGGTGCGACCTGCCGTCCCAGCACCTCCGCGAAGAGCCGCAGCAGGGCGGCGGCCCGCGCGCGGGCCGCCGGGTCCTCGGCCGCCGCGGCGGCGGCCGGGGTCGTGGCAGCCGCCGCGGCGGCCGGTTCCCCCGGGACCCGGACCGTCGCGGGGACGGCGTACTCCGGCAGGCGTTGCGCCGCCCAGGTCTGCAGCTCGGCCTCCGTCACCGGCCCGTCGGCCGCGGTGACCTCCGCGAGGAGCCGGTCGGCCACCACCCGGACCCGCGCGCCGCCCACCCGCGGGTGTTCCGCCAGGACCGCCTCGACCCGGGCCAGGTCGATCGGGTAGCCCCCGACGAGCGGACGCGGGGCCCGCCGGTCCGCCGGCGCCGCGAGGTCCGACACCCGCAGGTCCGGGCCGGCGGCGAACAGCTCCAGCGCCGACACCAGCAGCGCCGCGAGTCGGCCCGCGCCCGAGGGCTCGTACAGGTCCGTGGCGTACTCCAGCACCCCGCAGAGCCCGCCCCCGTCCCGCTCGGTCAGGGCGAAGGTGAGGTCCGACTTCGCGGTCCGCGCGGCGAACGGGCGTTCCGTGCCCGCGAGCGGGCCGGTCGGCGGACCGGCGGGCGCCGGGTTCACCTGGAGCATCACCTGCACCAGCGGGTGGTGCGCCGAGGAACGGTGCGGGTTGAGGGCCTCCACCAGCAGGTCGAAGGGCAGGTCCTGGTGCGCGTACGCCGCCAGGTCCGCCTCCCGGACCCGGTCCACGAGGTCGCCGAACACCGGGTCGCCCGTCACGTCGGTGCGCAGCACCAGGGTGTTCACGAAGAAGCCGACCAGGTCGGACAGGGCGTCGTCGCCGCGGCCCGCGACCGTCGTGCCGATCGCGAGGTCCTCGCCCGCCCCGGTGCGGGCCAGCGCGGCGGCCAGCGCCGCCTGCACCACCATGAACAGGGTGGCGCCGCGGGCGTGCGCGATCCGCAGCAGCCGTCGGTGCGTGTCCGCGTCCACGGTGAACCCGGTCACCGCGCCCCGTCCCGAGGGGACGGCGGGCCGGGGGCGCTGCGTCGGCAGGTCGATCAGCGGCGGCAGTCCCGCCAGCGCCGTACGCCAGTGCCCGGCGGCGTCCTCGCCGTCCAGCGCGGCCCGCTCCCACAGGGTGTAGTCGGCGTACTGCACCGGCAGCGGCTCCCAGTCGGGCGCGGCGCCGGCCAGCCGGGCCTCGTAGGCGGTGGTCAGGTCCGCGAGGAGCGGCCCGGTGGACCAGCCGTCGGCCGCGATGTGGTGCAGGAGCAGCACCAGGGTCTGCGGGCCCTCGCCGTCGGGGAGGAGGAGTCGGGCCCGCAGCGGCAGGTCCCGGGTCAGGTCGAAGACCTCCGAGGCCGCCTCGTCCACGGCCGCCGCCAGGTCCGCCGGACGGCCCAGCTCCAGCTGGGGCCGCGCCCCCTCCAGGATCCGCTGGTACGGTTCACCGCCCTCGGCCCCGTACACGGTGCGCAGTACCTCGTGCCGCGCCGCCACGTCGGCCAGTGCCTCGGCGAGCGCCGCCGGGTCCAGGGGCCGCTCCAACTCCCGTACCAGTGCGATGTTGTAGGTCGCGGACGGTCCCTCCAGCTGGTCGACGAACCACAGCCGGCGCTGCGCGTACGAGAGCGGCAGCCGCTCGGGCCGGTCCGCGACGGCGACCGGTGCGGGGCGCCCGGGCCCGTGCGCGGCGGCCTCGCCGAGGCGTCGGTGCAGGGCTTCCGGGGTCGGGGCGAGGAACAGGTCGCGGATCCCCGCCTCCACGCCGAGGACCGCCCGGATCCGGTTCATCAGCCGGCTCGCCAGCAACGAATGCCCGCCCGCCTTGAAGAAGTTGGCGTCCGAAGCGATCCGTTCGCGGCCCAGCACCTGCGCGAACAACCCGCACAGGATCTCCTCCCGCGGCGACGCCACCCGCGCCGGGGCGCCCGCACGGCGGGCTCCGACCACGGCCGCGGCGGCGCGCCGCTCGCGTTCGTGCCGGTCCAGCGCGGCCCGCCGCCGCTCCAGGGCCCGCCGCTCCGGCTCCCGCAGCAGCTCCAGGGCGCCGAGCCGGGTCCCGGGAGCCTGCCCGAAGGCGTGCAGCGCCCGGACGAACAGCTCCAGCAGTAGCCGGGCCGTGTCCTGCTCGTACAGGTCGCCCGCGTACTGCACCAGTACGTCCAGGCCGCCCGGGCCGCCGTCGGGCGCGCGCCGCTCGGCGCAGTGGAAGGACAGGTCGAACCGGGCGGCGCCCAGATCGGTACTGCCCGCCCGGCCGGGGATCCCGCCGAGCCGCACCCGGCCGGTGTCGGCCTGCTCGACGGTCAACATCACCTGGAAGAAAGGGTGTTCACCGAGCGAACGGTCGGGGTCGGCCAGTTGTTCCACCAGCACGTCGAAGGGCAGGTCCTGGTGGTCGAAGGCCGCCAGGTCCGCGTCCCGGACCCGCTCGACGAGCTCGGCCGCGCAGGGGTCGCCCGACAGGTCGGTGCGCAGCACCAGGGAGTTGACGAAACAACCCACGAGGTCGTGCAGGTCCTCGTCGGAGCGGCCGGCCGCCGGGGTGCCGATCGCGAGGTCCTCACCCGCCCCCGCGGCGGACAGCGCCGCCGCCAGAGCCGAGCGGACCACCATGAACAGACTGGCCCGACGCTCCCGCGCCAGTGCGGCCAGCGCCCGGTGCGCGTCCTGATCCAACGCCGCCGACACCGTCGCGGCCCGCCCCGACGGTTCGGCCGGTCGCGGCCGGTCCGCGGGCAGCGCGGTCCGCGCGGGCAACCCCTCCAGGGCCGCCCGCCAGTGCGTCAACAGAGCCGCCGGATCGGCCAGCAGCTCCCGTTGCCACAGGGCGTAGTCGGCGTACTGCACCGGCAGCGCCCGCCAGGTCGGGGCCCTGCCCGCGCGGCGCGCCCCGTACGCCTCGGTCAGGTCACGCAGCAGCGGCGCCAGGGACCAACCGTCGGTGGCGATGTGGTGGAGCAGCAGCACCAGTACCGAGGTGCCGTTCCCGGGTCGCAGCAGCCGGGCCCGTACCGGCACCCGCGCCGCCAGGTCGAAGGTCTCCCGGCCGAAGCCCGCGATCAGGTCCTCCAACGCCTCCGGCGCGCAGTCGGCGACCTCCAGCAGCTGCCCGGGCACGTCCAGCACCCGCTGGTACGGCTGCCCGCCCTCCTCCCCGTACACCGTGCGCAGCACCTCGTGCCGCGCCAGTACGTCGCCCAGCGCGGCCCCCAGCGCCGCCGGCTCGGGAACCCCCTCCAGCCGCAGCACCAGCGGGGCGTTGTACGTCGCCGACGGGCCCTCGATCCGGCCCAGCAGCCACAGCGAACGCTGCGCCGCGGACAGCGGGAGCAGCCGAGGCCGCTCCCCGACCGGTACCGCCACCAGCGCGGGCCGGGCCGCGGACGCCCCGACGCGCCCGGCCAGCCGGCGGTGCAACGCGGCAGGCGTCGGAGCCAGGAACAGGTCCCGGATGCCCGGATCCAGGCCGAGCGCGCCCCGGATCCGGTTGACGAGCTTGCTCGCGAGCAGCGAATGGCCGCCGTTGCGGAAGAAGTTGGCGTCGGCGTCGAGCTCCGGCCGGCCGAGCACCTCGGCGAACAGCCCGCACAGGATCTCCTCCCGGGGCGCCAGGACCTCCCGGCGCACCCCGGAGCCGGCCGCCGTCGGGGCGGGCGCCGCCGCGGTGGTGTGCGGCCGCCCGGCCAGCGCCCGCGCCGCCTCGGCGGCCTCCGGCCCCGCTTCGCCGAGCGGGGCGTCCGGAGCCCGCCCGAAGGCGTCGAGCGTCCGTACGAACAGCTCCAGCAGCAGTCGGGCCGTGTCCTCGTCGAAGAGGTCACCCGCGTACTGGAGGGCGACGTCCATGCCGTCCGGCCGCCCGTCCGGGGTGTGCCGCTGCGCGCAGTACCAGGTCAGGTCGAACTTGGCCGTGCCCAGGCCGACATCGGCGAGCAGCCCGACGAGACCCCCGCCCAGATCCACCGACGCGCTGCCGGCGGCGTCCGCGTCCACGGTCAACATCGTCTGGAAGAACGGGTGGTGGCCCAGCGCCCGCTCCGGGCTCAGCTTCTCCACCAGCAGGTCGAAGGGGAGTTCCTGGTGCTCGTACGCCGCCAGGTCCGCGTCCCGGACCCGGTCCACGAGCTCCGCCGCCGACGGAGCGCCCGACAGATCGGTGCGCAGTGCGAGGGAGTTGACGAAGAAGCCGACCAGCTCGTACAGGTCCTCCTCGGGGCGGCCCGCGACGGGCGCGCCGATCACCACGTCCTCACCCGCTCCCGCCGCCGACAGGGCCGCGGCGAGCGCCGCCCGCACCACCATCGTCGCCGTCGCGCGCCGGGCACGGGCCAGCGCGAGGAGCGAGGCGTGCGCCGGCGCGTCGAGCCGGCCGGTCACCGCGCCGCCACGCCCCGAGGGCTCGGCCGGACGGGGCCGGTCGGCGGGCAGGGCGAGCACCGGCGGAGCGCCCTCCAGGGCCTCGCGCCAGTAGGCCAGTTGCTCCCCGGCCACACCGTCGGGGTCCTCGGGGTCCCCGAGCACCTCGTGCTGCCACAGCGCGTAGTCGGCGTACTGCACGGGCAGCGGCTCCCAGTCGGGAGCCCGTCCGGCCAGCCGCGCCCGGTGGGCCCGCGCCAGGTCCCGCAGCAGCGGGCCCACCGACCAGCCGTCGGTCGCCACGTGGTGGATCAGCAGGACCAGGACCCGGCTTCCGTCGTCCGAGCGGAACAGCCGCGCGCGCAGCGGCGGTTCGCAGGTGATGTCGAACGTCTCCCGGACGAAGGCGGCGACCCGGGCGTCCCGTGTGTCGTCCGCGCAGTCCTCGACGACCAGCCGGGGCACGTCGGCCGACGGCACCACTCGCTGGTACGGCTCCGCGTCTGCGCCGGCGGGCAGGACCGTACGGAGCACCTCGTGCCGCTCCACGACGTCGACCAGCGCGTCGGCCAGCGCGTCGAACCGCGAACCGGGCGACGCGTCGGGCGACGCGCCGGCGGTGGTGTCGGCGTCCAGGTGCAGGACGACCGGCGCGTTGTAGGCGGCGGACGGGCCGTGCAGCCGGCCCAGGAACCACAGCCGGCGCTGCGCGTACGACAACGGGATCAGGGTCATGTCCTCGGTGTCCTCAACGGTCCTGGCCCGCGGTGGCCGCCACGAGCGTGTCGATGTGGGCGGCCAGGTCCCGCAGGCGCGGGTTGGCGTAGACGGCCTTCACGGGCAGGGCGACGCCGAGTTCGGCGCGGACCCGTGAGACCAGCTTGATCGCGAGCAGCGAATGGCCCCCGAGCTTGAAGAAGTTGTCGTCGGGACCGATGCGCGGGGCGCCGAGCACGGTGGCCCAGACCTTCGCGATCAGCTGCTGCGAGGCGCTCAGCCCGTCGTCGGCCGGCCCGGTCGGGGGGACGGGCGCGGCGGTGACCGGGGCGGGCAGCGCCGCCCGGTCGACCTTGCCGTTGACGGTGGTCGGGAACTGGTCCAGGGCCACGAACACCGCCGGAACCATGTAGGCGGGCAGGACCGACCCCAGGTGGGCCCGCAGGTCCCCCTCGGCGACGGCCGGCCCGGTGCTCCGGTGATAGGCCACCAGGCCCGGGGCCCCGTGCACCTCCGGGTGCAGTACGACGACCGCCTCGGCGACCCCGGGCGTCGCGGTCACCGCCGCCTCGACCTCCCGGAGCTCGATCCGGTGGCCGCGCAGCTTGATCTGCCCGTCGGCGCGACCGAGGTAGGCCAGCCGGCCCCCGGGCAGCACCCGGACCAGGTCGCCCGTGCGGTACATGCGCGCACCGGGGTCCCCGTGCGCAGCGCCGCCGTCCCCGACCGCGGTCCAGACCGCGGTCCCGACCGCGTCGTCGCCGGAGCCCGTCGCCCGGTCCGGGACGAACCGTTCCGCCGTCAGCGCCGGCCGCCCCCGGTAGCCGCGGGCCACGCGCGGCCCCGCCAGGTACAGCTCGCCGCTGCCGCCCTCCGGCACCGGGTTCAGCGCCGCGTCCAGGACCCGCATCCGCAGCCCCGGCAGCACCCGGCCGATGTGCGGCTCGGCGTCGGCTCCGATCCACCCGGCGGTGGCGTCCACCGTGCACTCGGTCGGCCCGTACAGGTTGACCGTACGCAGCACCCCGCGCGCGCCCAGGGCGCCCAGGCGCCGCCACAGCGCCGGGCTGACGGCCTCCCCGCCGACCAGCAGGGTCAGCGGGCGCGGCCCGCCGTCCGCGCTGATCAGGTCCAGCAGCGGATCGGCGTGCGAGGGGGTGATGTCGAGGTCGGTCAGGGCCTGTTCGTCCACGAAGCGGGCCAGCAGCGCCGGGTCCGCGCGGGTCTCCTCGTCGATCATCACCAGGGTGTCGCCCCGGCACAGCCGCACCCACTGCTGGACGGAGGCGTCGAAGGACGGCGAGGCGTTCCAGCCGACCCGGCCGCCGTCCGTCACCGCGATGTCCGCCTCCTCCAGCTCGGCCAGCAACGCGGACACGGCCGCCCGACCGATCTCGACGCCCTTGGGGCGGCCGGTCGAGCCGGAGGTGTAGATGACGTACGCGAGGGTGTCGGCGCCGACGCCGACCGGGGCGTACGGCCGCTCCGGCGCGGGGGCCGACAGCTCGGCCACCGGCAGGTGCGGCACGCCCCCCGCCGGCCCGTCGCCCTCCCCGGTCGTGACGACCAGGTCGGCGCGCGCGTCCTCGACGAGGTAACTCCGCCGCTCGGCAGGCAACTTCGGATCCACGGGCAGGTACGCGGCCCCCGCGGTCAGGGTGCCGATCAGCGCGACCACGAGGTCCGCGCCGCGCGGTAGGCACAGCGCGACCACGCTCTCGGGGCCGATGCCCCGCGCGGTCAGCCGGTCGGCGAACCGCATCGCCCGCGCGCGCAGCGCGCCGAAGGTCAGCTCCTCCCCGCCGGCGACGACGGCGGTCCGGCCGGCGGGGGCCTGGGCGAGCCGCTCCAGCAGGTCCGGTACGGATCCGGTGGCCGCGCGGGTGCGGGAACGCTCGGGAAGTACGGCGGTCACGACGATCACTCCCCGGTGTGGACGGTGGTGGAGGGCTGGGTGGCGGGCGCGCAGTCGGCCAGCGCGACCGGCTCGCCCATCGCGACGAGGATCTTCCGGTCGCCCCGGTAGGCCTCGCGGCCGTGCGCGCACAGGATGTTGTCGACGATCATCAGGTCGCCCGTCTGCCAGGTCTCCCGTACGGTCACCCGGTCGTAGACGGCGTTGACCGCGTCGACCTCGGCGTCGGTGAGCCGGGAGCCGTCACCCAGGTAGGTGTTGAACGGCAGTCCGTCCTCCCCGTACGTGTCGAGGAGCACCTCGCGGACGTCGGGGTCGAGGGTGCGGCTGTTCCAGAAGGCGAAGTGGTTGAACCAGGTCCGCTCGCCCGTCACCGGGTGGGTGACGATCGCCGAACGGCGCTGCCGGGTGATCATCGAGTCGCCCTCGTCGGTCCACTCGTAGCCGATCGTGTTCTCCTCGCAGTACGCCTGCGCCACCGCCTTGTCCTCGGTCGCGAAGGTCTTGTACCAGGGCAGCCCGGCCAGTTCCGAGTAGTTCCGTACGAGGAGCCAGCCGGCCCGCTCGAACCGCCGGACCAACTCCGGCGGCAGCAGCCGCAGGGCCTCGCGCATGTCGCCGACGGTGGTGGCGCCGCCCTCCTCGGGAGCGGTCACGCAGCCGAACAGCAGTACGCCGGGGAAGTCCAGGGTGTAGCTGTTCTCGTTGTGCAGCCGGATCGGCTGCACGGCGGGCAGGTCGGTGGAGGAGAACACGCCCTCGCCGAAGTCGGTGCGCGGGGTGGCCTTCTCCTTGTAGCCGGCGCGCCGTTCGATCAGGGCGTCCCGGGCGGCGGCGAAGGAGGCCGCGTCCTCGACGGGCAGCCCGCGCAGCAGGACTGCGCCGCTGCGCAGCAACTCGGCCTGGATCGCGGCACGGTGCTCGGTCAGCCACGCGACGGAGGCGGCGAGGCCGAGGCCGGCCGGGGTGTGCACGACGACGGGCTTGCCGGGCTCACGGACCGGGTCGATGCCGGTGTCGGTACCGGTGGCCACGGCAGTGGTGGGGGCCGTTGACGCTTCGGTGTGCGTGATGGTCATGGGTCGTCCCTTGGGATGCGGAGGAATGCCGAGGAATGCGGAAGGGTGAGGGGGAGCCCGGCCGGACCGGGTCAGGCGGCGGCCGGGGCGTGTCCGGCGACCACCGGGGCCAGCACCGCGAAGAATTCGGGGAGCCGCTCCTGGAAGTAGAAGTGGCCGCCCGGCAGCACGTGCGAGGAGAACCCGCGGTCGGTGATGCGTGCCCAGCGGTCCAGGGAGGCGGCGGGGGCGACCGGGTCGGCGTCGCCGCCGATCACCGTCACCGGGCACTCCACGCGGGCCGCGGACTCCTCGCACCGGTAGACGTCGTCGATGGCGAAGTCCGCCCGGATCGAGGGCAGGATGATCTCGCGGAGCTCCGGCTCGTCGAGAATGCCGTCGTCGGTACCGCCGCGCTCCTTGATCGCGGCCACCAGGGCGTCGTCGTCCAGCAGTTCGGGGTGGACGGCGCACGGGTTGGCCAGGAACGGAGCCCGGCAGGCCGATACGACCAGGGCCCGCGGCGTACGGCCCGCCGCCTGGAGGCTGCGTACGACCTCGAACGCGACGAGCGAACCCATGCTGTGCCCCAGCACCACCAGGTCGTCGGCGACCCCGGGCGGCAGGGCCGCCACCACCGGTCCGGCCAGGTCCCCGATGTCCCGGGGCAGGTCCTCGGCGAAGCGGGCGCCACGGCCCGGGTACTGGCCGATGAGGAGCCGGACGTCCGGCGGGAGGTGGTCGCGCCACTGCGCGTACGCGTGGGCGTTGCCGCCGGCGTGGGGCAGCACCAACAGCGCGGTGCGTTGCGGGCCTTCGCCCGGCAGGTCCCAGACGACGTCGTCGGGGGCGGGCTGGAAGTCCGACTGCTGGTCGTGGCTCATGAGGAACTCCGTTCCTGGTCGGGGGTGCGGCGGCGCAGGGCCGGCCTGGCGCGCCGGGGTGCGGGAGGGGCGGTCAGCAGCCGCGTCCCGATGTGTTGGGCGAGGGCGGCGGGGGTGGGGTGCTGGAAGACGTCGCGGAGGGTGAGGGTGACGCCGAGGGCGGTACCGAGGCGGTGGGTGAGGCGGGCGGCGAGCAGCGAGTGGCCGCCGTGGTCGAAGAAGTCGTCGTCGATCGACAGGGGCGACGGCGTGCCCAGCGCCTCGCTGAAGGAGTTGCGCACCGTCTCCTCCAGGGAGGTGCGCGGTTCCCGGCCGCCGGGCGTGGTCTCCGTACGGGGCGACGGCAGGGCGCTCCTGTCGATCTTGCCGTTGGGGGTCAGCGGCAGCCGGTCCAGCAGGACCACGAACGCCGGAACCATGTGGTCGGGCAGCAGGGTCCGCAGCCAGAGGCGGACGTCCTGCGGAGCCGGGGCGGGCTCGGTGGTGACCAGGTAGGCGGTCAACTGCGGAGTGTTGTGGTGGTCGGGGTGCGTGGCGAGGGTGGCCTGGGTGATCCGCGGGTGGGTGGTGAGGGTGGTTTCGATTTCGGTGGGTTCGATGCGGAAGCCGCGGATCTTGATCTGGGTGTCGGTGCGGCCGGTGTAGTGGAGGTTGCCGTGGGTGTCCCAGTGGGCCTGGTCGCCGGTGCGGTAGAGGCGGCTGCCGGGGGGTCCGTAGGGGTTGGGTACGAAGTGGGTGGCGGTGGTGGTGGGTTGGGCGAGGTAGCCGTGGGCGATGCCGTCGCCGGCCAGGTACAGCTCGCCGGTGGTGCCGGCGGGAACGGGGTTGAGGTGCCCGTCGAGCACGTAGGCGTGCTTGTTGGTGAGCGGGCGTCCGATGGACAGGGGGCCTTGGACGTCGGGGGTGGGTTCGATGGTGTGGGTGGTGGTGAAGCCCATGGATTCGGCGGGGCCGTAGCCGTTGGTGATGGTCAGGCGCGGGTGGAGCTGTTGCAGGCGGTGGACGTGGGCGGGGGAGGCGGGTTCGCCGCCGGTGTAGACGGTGCGGATGGTGGTGAAGGTCTCCGGGTGCTCGTCGGTGAGGTAGTTGAAGAGGCTGGAGGACAGCTGGAGCATCGTGACGCGGTGCTGCTGGGCGAGGGCCGCGATCACGGCGGGGTCGGGGCGTTGGCCCGGTTGGAGAACGGTGCTTCCGCCGTGGAGCAGTGCTCCCCAGAATTCGAGGCTGAAGGCGTCCCAGGAGACGGGCGAGCACTGGAGGAAGGTTTCGTCGGGGCCGAAGCTCGCGTAGGTCTGCGCGGTGAGGGTGGAGACCAGGTTGCGGTGCGAGGACAGGATCCCCTTCGGTCGGCCCGTCGACCCCGACGTGAACATCACGCACGCCACGTCGTCCCTGTTCAGGGCGACCCCCGGAGCGCCCGCAGGCAGGCCGGCGATCGCTTCCGCGTCGGCATCCAGGGTCGTCACCCGCCAGGGGCCGGTGAGGCGCGTGTGGTGGTGGGTGTCGGTGACGAGGGCGGCGACGCGGGCGTCGAGGGCGGTGCGGGTGAGGCGTTCGTCGGGGAATTCGGGGTCGAGGAGTGCGTAGCCGGCGCCGGTCTTGGTGACGGCGAGCAGGGTGACGGCGAGGTCGGTGCCGCGGTCGAGGAGGATTCCGGCGAGGTCGCCGCGGCCCAGGCCCTGGGCGATGAGGTGGTGGGCGAGCCGGTTGGCGCGGGTGTCGAGTTCCGCGTAGGAGAGTTCCTGCCCGCCGAACACGACCGCGCGGGCGGTGGGCCGCAGTCGGGCCTGCTCCTCGAAACGGTCGACGAGGGTCGCCGGCTGCGCGGTCGCCCCAGCGCTCCCCGTTTCCGGGGCCGCCCCGGTGTCCCGGCGTCCGGCGCGGACCCCGCTCCACTCCACCAGCACCCGACGCCGCTCCGCCGCGTCCAGCAACTCCAGTTCCGACAGCAGCACCCGCGGCTCCCGGGCCACCTGCTCCAGGGTGCGCCGCAGCATGCCCGCCATCCGCTCCACCGTGGCGTGTTCGTACAGGTCGCGGCTGTAGAGCACCGCGCCCGTCAGCCCCGACGCGTCCTCGGCGTGCAGCAGGAACTCCAGGTCGAACTTGACCGCCCCCGTCGCCAGCGGCTCGGCCGGCCCGGCCCGCAGACCGGGGAAGTCGGGGGCGGGGCGGGGGCCGGACTCCACGGCCAGGCACACCTGGAACAAGGGATGCCGGGCCGCCGAGCGCGCCGGATTGACCGCCTCCAGGACCAGGTCGAACGGCGCCTCCTGATGGGCGAAGGCATCCAGGTCCGCGGCCCGCACCCGGGCCAGCAGCTCACGGAACGCCGGGTTCCCGGAGGTGTCGGTCCGTAGCACCAGGGTGTTGACGAAGAACCCGACCAGCGGGTCCAGCGACTCGTACGGGCGGCCCGCTACCGGAGCCCCGAGCGGGACGTCCGTACCGGCCCCGAGTCGGGTCAGCGTCGCCGCCAGGGCCGCCTGCACCACCATGAACGGCGTGCACCGCTCGGCCCGCGCCAGCTCCACGACCCCCCGGTACAGCTCGGCGCCGAAGTCCACCCGCACGACCCCGCCGCGCTGTCCGGCCACCGGCGGACGCGGCCGGTCGTGGAGCAGCCCCAGCTCCTCGGGGAGCCCGGCCAGCGCCGTCCTCCAGTGGGCGAGCTGGGCGTCCAGAACCGGCCCGCCGTTGCCCGCGCCGTCGGCCGGGCCCGCGCCCGGGCCGGTTCCCGCGCCTGGGCCGGTCAGGGCCGTGCGCTGCCAGAGCGCGAAGTCGGCGTACCCGGCCGGCAGCGGCGCCCAGTCGGGCGCGCGCCCGTCCCGGCGTGCGGCGTAGGCCAGGGACAGGTCCTCGAACAGGGGGAGCAGGGACCGGCCGTCGGTGGCGATGTGGTGCAGCAGGACCAGCAGCGTGTACTGCCCGGGACCGTCGCACAACAGGCTGACCCGCAAGGGGTGTTCGGTGGCCAGGTCGAAGGAGTACCGGGCCTCGGCCAGGAGTTCGGCGTCGAGCGCGTCGGCGGCGACGGAGCGGGAGGTGAAGGAATGGACGGGGCTCGGATCGATGACCTGGTACGGGGCCCCGTCCGCGGTGGCGAAGCGGGTGCGCAGCGGCTCATGGCGGGCGGCGAGGTCCTCGAAGGCGGCGCGCAGCGCGGTGACGTCCGGCTCGCCCTCCAGGCGGACCGCCATCGGGACGTTGTAGGCGGCGCTCCTCCCCTCGTCCCCGGCCAACCCGTCGACCAGCCAGAGCCGTTGCTGGGCGAACGACAGCGGCAGCCGTTCGGGGCGCGGACCGTGGGGAGCGAGCGGGGGCAGTGCGGGTCGGGTCGAGACGGCCTCGATCCGCCGGGTCAGGGCGGCGGGGGTGGGGTGCTGGAAGACGTCGCGGAGGGTGAGGGTGACGCCGAGGGCGGTACCGAGGCGGTGGGTGAGGCGGGCGGCGAGCAGGGAGTGGCCGCCGAGCTCGAAGAAGTCGTCGTCCATGGACAGCGGGGTGCGGACCCCCAGGACCTCGGCCACCAGGCTCCGCACCAGTTCCTCGGCCTCGTTCCGCGGCTGCCGACCCCCCTCGGTCGGGGCGGGCCCGACCTCCGGCAGGGCGGCCTTGTCGATCTTCCCGTTGGGGGTCAGCGGCAGCCGGTCCAGTACGACGAACCGGGCCGGGACCATGTGCTCCGGCAGCCGTTCGCGCAGCCAGGCCCGCAGGCCGTCCGGCGCCGGGGCGCTTGCGGTCGCGGGGCTCCCCGGGGCCGCCGTCACGTACGCGGTCAGCTGCCCGTCCGAGTGGACCAGGGTGGCCTGGGTGATCCGCGGGTGGGTGGTGAGGGTGGTTTCGATTTCGGTGGGTTCGATGCGGAAGCCGCGGATCTTGATCTGGGTGTCGGTGCGGCCGGTGTAGTGGAGGTTGCCGTGGGTGTCCCAGTGGGCCTGGTCGCCGGTGCGGTAGAGGCGGCTGCCGGGGGGTCCGTAGGGGTTGGGTACGAAGTGGGTGGCGGTGGTGGTGGGTTGGGCGAGGTAGCCGTGGGCGATGCCGTCGCCGGCCAGGTACAGCTCGCCGGTCGTACCGGGCGGCGAGGGCCGCAGCCTGGCGTCCAGCACGTAGGCGTGCTTGTTGGTGAGCGGGCGTCCGATGGACAGGGGGCCTTGGACGTCGGGGGTGGGTTCGATGGTGTGGGTGGTGGTGAAGCCCATGGATTCGGCGGGGCCGTAGCCGTTGGTGATGGTCAGGTGCGGGTGGAGCTGTTGCAGGCGGTGGACGTGGGCGGGGGAGGCGGGCTCACCGCCGGTGTAGACGATGCGGGTGGAGGTGAAGGTCTCCGGGTGCTCGTCGGTGAGGTAGTTGAACAGGCTCGACGACAGCTGGAGCATCGTCACGCCGTGCTTCTGCGCCAGCTCCGAAAGCACCGCCGGCTCGGGGCGTTGGCCCGGTTGGAGAACGGTGCTTCCGCCGTGGAGCAGTGCTCCCCAGAATTCGAGGCTGAAGGCGTCCCAGGAGACGGGCGAGCACTGGAGGAAGGTTTCGTCGGGGCCGAAGCTCGCGTAGGTCTGCGCGGTGAGGGTGGAGACCAGGTTGCGGTGCGAGGACAGGATCCCCTTCGGCCGGCCCGTCGACCCCGACGTGAACATCACGCACGCCACGTCCTCCCACGACAACTCCACCCCGGGATTCCCGCCCCCCGCCGCCGCGATCACCGCCGCCTCCGCATCCACCCGCACCACCCGCCAGGGGCCGGTGAGGCGCGTGTGGTGGTGGGTGTCGGTGACGAGGGCGGCGACGCGGGCGTCGAGGGCGGTGCGGGTGAGGCGTTCGTCGGGGAATTCGGGGTCGAGGAGTGCGTAGCCGGCGCCGGTCTTGGTGACGGCGAGCAGGGTGACGGCGAGGTCGGTGCCGCGGTCGAGGAGGATTCCGGCGAGGTCGCCGCGGCCCAGGCCCTGGGCGATGAGGTGGTGGGCGAGCCGGTTGGCGCGGGTGTCGAGTTCCGCGTAGGAGAGTTCCTGCCCGCCGAACACGACCGCGCGGGCGGTGGGCCGCAGTCGGGCCTGCTCCTCGAAACGGTCGACGAGGGTGGCCCGGCCGGTCTCCACCCGGATCCCGGTCCACTCCTCCAACACCTGACGCCGCTCCACCGCACCCAGCAACTCCAGCTCCACGAGCGGGCGATCGGGCTGGGCGAGCACCGACTCCACGAACCGCAGGAAACGGTCCTGGTGCCCCGCCACCGCCTCCAGGTCGCACACCTCGGGCGCCGCGTCGAAGTCGATCCGCAGCCCGCCCTCCGGCCCGAGGTCGTACACCCCCACCGCGAGGTCCTCGACCGGGCCGTTGCTCATGTTGTGCTGAGTCGTCGGCAGACCGCAGAACCGCATCCCCGGGGTGAACGCCATGATGTTCACCAGCGGCGCCGTGATCCGCCTGTCCGTCTTGCCGAGCCCCAGATCGCGGCACATGTCCTCGTACCGGGTGCGCTGACGCGCCAGCCCCTGCCGTGCCTCGGAGACCACCGTCGCCAGCAACTCGCCCGTCGAACCCTGCGCCCGCACGGGCACCCGCAACGGGATGACGTTCGACAGCATCGCCGGCGTGCGGCGCGCCAGATCCGTGCGCCGACCGGTCACCGGCAGCCCCAGCACCGGCTCCGCACTCCCGGAAACCCGGTGCACGTACGCCCCGACCAGCGCGATCACCAGCATCGTCCACGGCGCCCGGTGCGCCCGGGCCACCTGCCGCAGCCGCTCCGCCCGGTCCGGCGACAGCAGCACGGTCCGCCGTACGAAGGGCAGCGCACCCGGCGCCGTACGGCCCGAGCGGCCCTCCCCGAGGCGCGGGGTCTGCGGCAGCTCCGCGAGGTGCCCCGCCCAGTGGGCCCGGTCCGCCGCCGCCTCCGGCGACGCCCGATGCGCCGCGTCCTCCTCCAGCACGTCGGCGAGCGTCCCGAACGGGGTCGGCCCCCAGGGCTCACCCGCGGCCCCCCGCTCGTAGAGCTCGACCAGCCGCCGGTCCAGCAGCGCCACACCCATGCCGTCGACCACCAGGTGGTGGAAGGCGTGGAAGTAGAACCACCGCTGCTCACCGCCCCCGGTGGTGCCCGCCCGGAGCAGGGCGTGCCGGGTCAGCCAGTCACCGGCCAGGTCGAAGGGGCGGGCCAGCTCCTCGGCCATCCACGCTCCGGCCGCCCCCACGGGGTCCGCGGCGCCCCCGAAGTCGTGGAACTCCAGCCGGCGGCCCGCCGGTTCCGCGTGCAGGAGCTGCCACAGGCCGCCGTCCTCGTCGGATCCGGTACCCCGGACGCGCAGGACGTCCGCCTCCCGGGCGAGCTGCTGCCAGGCGCGGGCCAGCAGGTCCGTGTCCAGCGGCCCGACCAGCTCCCGGTACTCCCCGATGTTGTAGCGGCAGCCCGAGGCGTCGAGCCCGTGGGCCATCCAGATGTCGCGCTGCGCCGCCGACAGGGGCAGCCGCACAGCGGCCGGCCCGTGCGCGCTGCTGCGTTCGGACGCGGTGGGGGACATGCGGATGCTCCTCGCGAGGGGGTGGCGGGGGTGGGGAGCCGGCCGCCCGATGGCGGTGGTCCGGCCCTACGTCATCCAACCGGCGGTCCGCCCCACGGGCGGCAGTTGCTCCGGCACTCCGGCAGCAGTTGGGCGGCAGGACGAACGGCGGGCACGGTCCTTCGGGACGGCGGGACGCGTGCCATCGGGCGCGATCAACTCGATGTGCAGGAGGCCCGGTTGGCCGCCGGAGTTCCGTGAGGGGCAGGGGGGTGCGGGCTCCGCGCGGTCCGCTCCCGCGGACCGCCGCCGACGGCGCGCCGGGTGGCGGCCCGGGGCTCCCTCACGAGACCGCCCAGGGCGTGGGCGCGGTCGCCGCCACGGAGCGCTCGCGGACCGCGGCCCGGACCAGGCCCAGCACCCTGAAGCGTGAGCCGCCGCTCTCGTGCGCGGCCCGTACGACACCGGCGACGAGCAGTTCCCGCAGCATTCGGCCCGACTCCGGCAGGCTGCGGCCGGTCAGCACGGTGATGCCGGTCAGGTCGAACTCGGCGCCGTCGCGGCCCGCCCCGACCTCGTGGACCTGCGCGCACAGGACGTCGAGCAGCTCACGGGCCCCCGCCGACAGCCGACCCAACCGGTTGCTCAGGGCCACCCGGAAGCGGTCCGCGCCCGCACCTCCCCCGAGGTGGTCGAGGAGCGCCACCGGATCGGAGTCCAGGCTCCGGCAGAGGGTCGCCAGGTCGCACACCACCAGCCAGGACGCCGCCGAGGCGAGGGCCCCCGGATGCCCGTCGAGCCGGCGGCACAGCCGGGCCACCAGCTCCCCGTCGACCGGCCCCGGAGCGAACTCCGGCCGCACGCGCCGTACGTGGTCCAGGAACACCCGCACCGCGGGGGACCCGGCATCCACCGCACCCTCGGCCGGCACCTCCAGCGGAGCCAGCAGGAAGATCCGCTCGCCCGGCACCTCCCACGGCTGCTCCGAGGTGATCAACAGGCGCAGCCCCGGGCAGGCCCGCAGCAGCCCGGTCAGCCCGTCGTACCGCGCCGGGGTCGCGGGAGCCCCGTCCAGAACCAACAACACCTTCTGCTCACCCACCAGTTCGGCCAGCGCCGCCACGCCGAATCCGGCCGCGCCGACCCCCGCGAGCACCGGCCCGTCCGGCCCCACCGCGAACCCGCCGCCCGTCGCCGGCATGCCGCACAGCTCCGCCACGGCACCCGCCATCCGGTCCGCCATGTCCCCCTCGCCGTGCGCCAGATAGTCGGCCGACGCACCCGGGAAGCCGTACCAGAGCACCGGCATCCCGGCGCCGTGCACCCGCTCGGCGACCTCCAGGGCCACCCGCGTCTTGCCCACCCCACCGAGCCCCACCAGGTGCACCAGCCGTTCGGCACCCGATGTCAACTCCCGCACCAGTACGCCCGTTTCGGCATCCCGACCCGGCATCGCGTGCAGCGCGGTCGGCGGCGCCGGGGGCTGCGCCCAGCACATTCCGCCGGCCCGGCCCTGCTGGGCGGCGGTCTCCAGCGCGGTCCGCGCCCGCTGCCCCAGCCGCAGGGCGTCGGCCATCAGCCGCACGGTGTCGGGGCGGGGCCGTCTGGCCTTGCCCTGCTCCAGGTCGCGGATGGCCCGCACGCTGATCGTCGAGAGGTCGGCCAACTCCCGCTGGGTGAGCCCGATCCGCAGCCTGTGGGCCCGTATCAGGGCTCCCACCCGGGAGGTCTCCTGCGGGGGCGCCGCAGGGGTGCCGTGGTGCCGGTCCGTGCTCGTGTCCGTGTTGGTACGGGTGTTCATGGGCGCTCCCGGGGACGGTGAGGGAGAACGACGGGGCCAGGGGTGACGGCCCGGTTCCTGTTCCCCATCCTCAGTAGGGCGCTATCGCGTTGGCATCACCCCACGAACAGCGCCCGCCCCGCCGGCCCTATCGGCATTCCGGGCAGTCACGAGCGGCCCGTGATAGCGCGGCGATAGGAGCACGGCCGGTCCGGGGATTCCGGCCGTTCCTACGTTGGTGTCCAGAAAGAAGGAAGCGCCCCGGAAGCCCCCGGAGCGCACCGACGAAAGGACCCGACATGACCGTCTCCCACGCCCTGCGCGCCGCCTTCGTCACCGTCGCCCTCGCTGGAACGGCCGTCCTCGGCGCCCAGGTCGCCCACGCCGACGGTGCGAGCGCCGCCACCACCCTCGGCGCCGGCCCGCAGGCCACCCCGGCGGCCGGCGCCTCCACCAACACCAACCCGTGGGACTGACCCCGACCCCGCCCGACGCCCCGCACGGGCACGTCGGGACCGGGCCCCGGCCCCCACGGGACCCGGTGGACGGTCAGACCCCGGCGGCGGACCCCGCCGCCGGCGCGCGCACCACGGCCACGGCCGGCCCCGGTATCGAGGGGAGCAGGCCCGGCAAGGCCCCGGGAGCGACCCCGATCGGGCCGGGAGCGGCCCCGGCCGCCGAGCCGCCCGCCGCCGGCGCCACGCCCAACATCTTCTCGGCCTCCGCCAGTTCGGGCTCCATCCGCCGGTCGCGGAAGGCCCGCACCGCACTCTCCAGCAGCTCCCGGGACCGCGACCGCTCCCCGGCGCCCCCGTTCGCCACCAGAAGCCGTGCCAGGTCGAGGCGTACCAGCGCGGCGCCGCCCTGGTCCATGATCTGCTCCCGCACCGACAGCGCCTGCGCGTAGAACCCGCGGGCCGCCTCGCACCGGCCCATCTCGGCGTGCGCGTGGCCCAGGTCCCGCAGCAGGTGCCCCTCGCCGATGACGTCCCCGCTGTCCCGGCACAGTTCCAGCACCTCGGTGAAGGTCGTCACCGCCCGCTCGTGTTCGCCCTGCCCCTGGAGCAACTGCCCCGCGCGCCGCAGCGTGCGTGCCTGCCCGCCCGTGTACCCCACCGAACGGTAGATGCCGAGTGCCTCGTCGAGCCGGCTCTGCGCGACCGACGTCTGCCCGCGCCGCATCCAGATGTGCGCGCTCTGCGTGAGGACGATGGCCCGCCCCACCACGTCACCGGCCAGGTCGAAATCCCGCAACGCCCGGTCGTACAGCGTCAGCGCGTGGTCCTCGTTGCCCCGCATCCGCTCCAGCAACGCCAGGTCGCGGTGGCACAGCGCCAACCCCTGCCGCTCGCCCAACTCCTCGAACAGCCCGAGCGCCTGCGTCAGGGCGGCCCGGGACTCCTCGTTCTGGCTGCGCCCGAGATGGAGCACGCCGAGCGAGCTGAGCAGGGCCGCGGTGCCCCGGGTATTGCCGGCCGACCGGGCGCATTCCAGAGCCAGTTGGTGCGTACGCTCCCAGTCGTCGAAGTAGCCCCGCCCCTCGAACAGGGTGGCCAGGGTCGTCGCCAGGTCCCAGCACAGCTCGTCCATGCCTTCCCCGGCGGCGTGCTCCACGGCCTGCACCAGGTTGGCGTGCTCGCTGTCGAGCCACTCCAGGGGATCCACCAACAGCTCGTCCACGCACCCCTGCGGCGGCTCCCAGCGCGGCGCGCTGCCGTGCAGGACGGTGAAGTCCCCTCCGTAGATGCGCCGGTGGGCCTGCTCGGCAAGCGACATCCAACCGCCGAGCATCCGAGCCGTCGCCGCTCGCTGGTCGGTCGGATCGTGGTGCGCGGCCAATTGCTCCCGGGCGAAGACCCGGATGATCTCGTGGAAGCGGTAGCGGAACCCGCCCGTGGACTCCATCCCGACGACGTCCAGCATCTGTACGTCGACCAGCGGCTCCAGCAGATCGGAGGCGAAGGGCCGGGGATCGTCGAGCAGCGGCCCCGCCAGCCAACCCGGCAGCGTCGGGCCCTTCGCGAGGCTCAGCAGTCGAAACAGCCGGCGGTCCTCCGAGGCGAGCCCGTCGTGCGTGAGGGAGAGGCTGGCCCGCATCGTCATCTCGCCGTGGGTCAACTCGTCGAGCCGGTGCCGCTCGTTGGCGAGACGGTGCACCATCGACGCCAGCGTCCAGTGCGGGCGCGCCGCCAGCCGCGCCGCGACGATCCGCAGCGCGAGCGGCAGCCCGCCCACGGTCCGGATCAGCGCCTCGGCGGCGACGCCCTCGCGGGCCACCCGCTCCGCGCCGATCACCCGTACCAGCAGCTCCACGGCGTGCCCGGTGCTCATCACGTCGAGCTCCACCCGGTGCGCGCCGGGCAGGCCCGTGAGCCGGACCCGACTGGTCACCAGGACGGCGCAACTGTTGCTCCCCGGCAACAGCGGTCGGATCTGACTCTCCGACCCGGCGTCGTCGAGCACCACCAGGACCCGGCGGGAAGCCAGCAGCGTCCGGTACATCTCGGCGCGCTCGTCCTGCGATTCGGGGATCACGGGGCCCGGGATGCCGAGCGCGCGCAGGAACCGTCCCAGGACCTCGCCGGAGGTCGCCGGGGTGCCGGTGCCGCGCAGGTCGCAGTACAACTGGCCGCCGGGGAAGGCGGAATCGCCGAGCCGGTGCGCGATGTGCGTGGCCAGGGTGGACTTGCCGGTGCCCGGCTTGCCGACGATCACGGCCAGTCCGACCGCCCGCCGGGAGCCGTCGCCGAGCAGGGCCCGCTCGATGTTCTGGATCCGTTCCTCGTCGCCGACGAAGTCCGAGGTGTCGGCCGGTAGCTGACGGGGCGTCTCCTCACGGTACGGACCCGCCTGCGCGGAGCCCCCGTACGCCCCGCCGGGTCTCTCCACCCCGTCGCCGGGAGCTCCGACGACGCCGGCGCCCCAGTGTCCGTTCGGCGCCCCGACACCCGGGGCGCCCGATTCCGCAGCCGACCCGGCACGGCCCTCCGGTCGGGAGCCGGCGCCGGGGAAGGCCGCCGCGCGGGCGTTCACGCCGGACGCGGGGGCGCCGCCGGGGAAGGCGCCGCCTTCGCGGCCCGATCCGGACGGGCCCTCCGGCGGGGCGGCGGCGCCCGCGCCGCCCCAGCCGGGCCACCCCGCGGACGCCCCCGCACCGCCGCCGTGGGCTCCGCCGTCCGGAGCCCCGTCACCGCCCGCCCGAGGCCGGCCACCGCCGCCGGGGCCCGTGGGACCGGCGAGGAGCGCGCCGACCAGGGCGCCGCCGAGGGCGTCCGCCCCGCCGCCCCGGCCCGGCAGGGCCGGGAACCGCGAGACGCCACCGTCGGGCCGGCCCGCGTCCGGCCCCGCCGTCGGCGCGCCGCCGCCGGGCGCGTCCCGGCCCGGACCCCGCGCACCGACACCCGCATGATCCGCAGCAGCCGAGTCGCCCGGTACGCCCGACGACGCCGAGCCGCCGCCCCGGCCGTAGCTCCCCGAGGCCTCCGGTGCGACCAGTCCGACCGGGCTGTCGTGGCTCCCCGCCCCCTGCGACCCGCCCGACGCGCCGTGGCCCCGGGACCCTTCCGAGCCGCCCGAGCCGCCCGAGCCGCCACGGGCGTGCCCGGCGTCCCCGGAGCCGTCCGGGTCCGACCCCTTCCCGGGAGTCGCCCCGGGAAAGGGCACCGGCGGGACGTCGCCCGAGAGGATGGCCCGCTCCAGCTGCCGCAGCTCGCCACCGGGCTCCAGCCCGAGCTCCTCCACGAGGAGTTCCCGCCCGACCCGGTAGCTCTCCAGTGCCTCGGCCTGACGGCCCGAGCGGTACAGGGCCAGCATCAGCTGCCCGCGCAGTCGCTCCCGCAGTGGGTGGACCCGCACGAACAACTGAATCTCACCGACGAGTTGGTGATGGCGACCCAGGTCGAGTTCGAGATCGATCCGGGTCTCGGCGGCCGTCAACCGCTCCTCGTCCAGCTGGAGGGCCTTGCTGCGCAGCGTCTCGCTCGACACCCCGCTCAGGCAGTCGCCCTGCCACAACTCGGCCGCCGCGAGCAGTAGTTCCACCGCGCCGGCCCGCTCTCCCCGCTTGCCCAGGGCGCGCGCTTCCGCGACCCGGCGGCTGAAGATCGCCGCGTCGACGAGCTCGCCCTCCGTCTTGAGGGCGTAACCCGGCGGTCGGGTCGTGATGGCGGCGGCGATCCGCGCCGTGGAGAACAGCTTGCGCAGCCGTGACACGCAGATCTGCACCTGCGTGCGTGCCGTGTCGGGCGGCTCGTCGTCCCAGATCAGATCGACCAGGTAGTCGGTGCTGACGACCCTGTTCGCCTCAAGCAGCAGGGCGGCCAGAATGACCTCCTGCCGCCCCGGGGGAATCCTGACCGGCCCGAAGGGGCCGGTCACCTGTAACGGTCCGAGGATGCGGAACACCACCGTGTCCGGGGTGTGCGGAACCCCGCCGGGCGAAACGGTCATGAGACTCCCAGCTGGAGGCACACCAGTGAACGGGTGGAGCGCGGGGCCAGTCTCCCCGAACACCTCTCCGGTTGTCCATGGTGTGGAGATTGCGTGGTGGTGAAGCGTGATAGGCAAGGGATAGCACCGAGTTGTGGATCCGGAGGAAGGTGGAGCCGTCGGCACCCGGAGGGGGTGCGGCCGTACGAAAGGACTGCCCATGACCAGTCGGCACGTCGGGCAGGTGCCGCCCAGTCGCGTCGTCACCGACTCAGGGGTCGACCACGTGCGGCTCGCCTACGACTACTTGGACGCCGGCGACCTCGACGGCTACGGCTCGCTCCTGCACGCAGGCACCCTCGGAACCGACCTCGAGTGTCCGCGACCGGCCGGGGTCCGCCACCACATCAACCGGATCGTGGCCGACGGGGACTGCGTGGTCGTGATGGGGCGCCTCTCGCCCCAACAGAGCGAGTTCGTCGACGTGTTCACCCTCTCCGCCGAGGGCATGCTGCGGGCCTGTCGTCGCTACTACCGCTGACCCGACCGACCCGACCGACCTGACCGACCTGACCGACCTGACCGACCCGACCGGCGGGCGCCGGACGTCGGCCGGCATCCTGGGCCGGCCGAAGCATCATCGAAGCGCCATCGGAGCGCCACCCCGGCACGGCCGAAGACGCACCTCACCGCACCGCACCCAGGAGTCCCGGTTGTCCCGTCCGCACGAAGTCCCGCCGTCCCGCCACATCGCGTTCGACCGCCTGCACAACTTCCGTGACCTGGGTGGCTACCGCTCGGCCGACGGTCGGACCGTCGTCAACGGCGTGCTCTACCGGTCCGACAACCTCGCGAAGCTCGAAGGCGCCGACTGGGAGAAGTTCCTCGGACTGGGCGTGCGGACCGTCATCGACCTGCGCTACCCGTGGGAGATCGAGCGGCGCGGCCGCGTACCCGAGGCGCACCTGTTCACGTACGCCAACCACAGCATCGAGCACCGGCCCTACGACCAGGCCGAGATCGACCCGGACACGGACCCCTGGCGCTACCTCGCCGACCGGTTCGCCGAGGTGGCCGAGGACGGCGTCGTGGAGATCCGGGAGGCCATCGAGCTCATCGCCGACGGCCCCGGCCCCACCGTGTTCCACTGCGCCTCGGGCAAGGACCGCACCGGGCTCATCGCCGCCTTCGTCCTCACCCTCCTGGACGTCCCGCAGGAGGAGATCCTCGCCGACTTCGCGCTCACCGAGCTCGCCACCGAACGCCTCGTCGCCGACTGGCGGGCCGCGCACCCCGGCCGCACCCTGCGCTGGCCCTCGTACGGGCGCGCCCCCGCCGCCGTCATGTCCCTCGTCCTCGCGGACCTGGCGACCCGCTACGGTTCCCCCTCCGCGTACCTCACCGGCCCCGTCGGCATCACCCCCGCCACCGTCGCCCGCCTGCGCGAGCGCCTGCTGACCCCGCTCCCGGCCCGGCCCTGACACGACCGTTGCCCGGCACACCGGCACCCCGCCGCTCCGGCACGCCCGCGGGCCGGAGCGGCGCCGGTCGCTCCGGTCGGTCCCGCCGCGGAGGGCGTCGCGATCCCCTCGGCGACCTCGCCCGTGGTGAGGTGGCGCAGCAGGGGGTGGCCGCCGAGTGCGAAGCGGCTCAGGCCGCGGCGCTGACGACGAGCCGGTCCTCGACGCGGTCGCAGAAGAGCGGGCCCAGCCCCTTCACCGGCGCGACGGGGTCCTCGTGGGCCGCCACGTCGATCCGGCGGGTTCTCCGGACATCGGAGGGTGTCGGGTCGCGTGACAACCATTACATTCGCCCCATTGTTGACCCTTTTGGGTGATCCTGGATGTCCGGAATGGTCATCTATGGGCTGCTGTCGCGGCCCACGCCCGCCCCTCGATCGGCGGTGCCGGAGGGAGACGCATGGGACGCGCGGGCAACAGGACGGTCAACTGGCGGATCGCCCTCTCGGTGGTGGGCGGCGCGGCCGTGCTCGGGTTCGGCGGCCTTTACGTGACCGGCCTCGTGACCGGCTCGGACGTCGACCGGGGCACCTTCGTCCGCGGCGTGGACATCGGCGGCATGAGCCGTGAGCAGGCGCTGCGGACCCTGGACCGGAACCTCGGCCCCCTCGCCGCCGCCCCCGTCGCGATGAAGATCGGCGACCGCGTCGAGGAGGCCGCTCCCGGCGGCCTCGGGCTGTCCCTGGACACCCGGGCCACCGTGGACGCCGCCGTCCGCTCCGGCTACGCCCCCACCGCCGTCATCGGCCGGCTCTTCGACTCCGGCGAGCGCCGGGACCTGGAGCCCGTGACCCGGATGAACGAGAGCACCGCCCGGGCGGCCCTCGCGCGCCTGGACGAGAACACCCGGCAGCAGGTCCGCGACGGGGTGATCGCCTTTGAGAAGGGGGAAGCGAAGGCCGTCGCCCCGCTCCAGGGCGTCGACCTGGTCGAGGACCGCGCCCTGGACACCCTCCGCGCCGGCTACCTGCGACCCGGCAGCGGCCCCGTCGTGATGCCGGTCGAGCGCACCCACCCGAAGATCGGGGACGAGGAGACCGGACGGGCCCTGCGCGAGTTCGCGCAGCCCGCGATGTCGGGTCCCGTCACGCTCACGGTCGGCGGCTCCCGCATACCCATCGGCACGGCCGTCCTCGGCGCCCACCTGAAGATGAACCCCGACGACGCGGGCCGCCTCGTACCGGCCCTCGACTCCAAGGGCCTGCTCGCCGATCCGGCCGTGGCCCGGCCCGTCCGGGCGGCCACCCAAAGCCCCCGGGACGCCTCGCTCACCACCGGCGCCGACGGTCGCGTCGTCGTCGCCGACGAGGGCCGCACCGGGCAGAAGGTCACGGACGCGGCGCTCGGCAAGGCGGTCCTGCCCCTGCTGACCCGCACGGGCGCCGCCCGCAGCGGCGAGGTCGACACCGTCGCCGTCCAGCCGGACCTGACGAGCGCCGAGGCGCAGCGTCTCGGGATCAAGGAGAAGCTCTCCTCGTTCACCGTCGAGTTCCCCTCCGCCCCGTACCGCACCACGAACATCGGCCGCGCCGTCGAGCTGATCAACGGCTCCGTCGTCCTCCCCGGCGAGGAATGGAGCTTCAACCGGACGGTCGGGGAGCGCACCCCCGAGAACGGCTTCGTCGACGGAATCATGATCAACGACGGCCGGTACGTGAAGTCCCCGGGCGGCGGCGTCTCCGCCGTGGCCACCACCATGTACAACGCCGCGTTCTTCGCCGGGGTCAAGACCGTCGAGCACGGCGCCCACTCCTTCTACATCGAGCGCTACCCCGAGGGCCGCGAGGCCACGGTCGCCTGGGGCACCCTCGACCTGCGCTGGGTCAACGACACCGGGCACGCCCTCTACGTACAGGCACAGTCCACCGACACCTCGCTGACCATCAGCCTCCTCGGTACCAAGAAGTACGACGAGATCCGCGCCACCAAGGGGCCCCGCACCCAGGTCACCCCGCCCGCGAAGATCGAGGGCAGCGGCCCCACCTGCGAGGTGCAGACCCCCCTCGAAGGCTTCGACGTCTCCGTCGGCCGGGTGTTCGTCCAGGGCGGGCACGAGGTCAAGCGCGAGGAGACCAGGACCCACTACACCCCGCGCGACGAGGTCACCTGCACCCCGCCCGCCGGGCAGGCCCCGCAGCCGCCGGTCGCCCCGGTGTCGCCCGACCCGGTCCCGGCGGTGACGTCCCCGGCGGGCACCGCCCTGACGACGACGGCCGCGTCCGGCCCGAGCGCGCGCTGACCCCCTGCCGAGTCCGGCCGCCCACCCCGGGTGACCGGTTCGGCGCGGATCGCGCGGTTCGGGCGCCCCGGGCGGCCGGAAGTGCTACAACTGGGTTCGTGACCTTTCTCTGCCACCCGTGCCGGGCACGTCGGTGCGGTCACTGCTAGGCAACCGGTTCAGGAGCGTCGCCGGACAGGTATTCATCCTCCAGGTGGCGATCGTGGTGTTGCTCGCCGCCGGATCGCTGCTGGCGCTCGTCCTCCAGTCGCGCCACGACATCGACCGCGAGGCGCGCAACAGGTCGGTCTCCGTGGCGGAGACCTTCGCGCACTCCATCGGACTCCAGGCGGCCCTCGAGTCCCGGAACCCCTCCGCGCTGCTGCAACCGCTCGCCGAGGAAACCCGCAAGGCCGCCGGGGTCGACTTCATCGTCGTCATGGACACCAACGGGATCCGCTACAGCCATCCCCAGCCCGACCGCATCGGGAAACGATTCGTCGGCACCATCGAACCCTCCCTGGCCGGACAGGTCCACACCGAGAGCGTGCAGGGCCCCCTCGGCAAGGAGATCCAGGCGATCGTCCCGGTCACGGCGCCCGACGGCCGGGTCATCGGCCTGGTGTCGGCGGGTCTGACCGTGAAGAACGTCACGGGGGTCGTCGACCGCCAGCTCCCCGTCATCCTGCTGGCCATCGCCATCGGCCTGGCGCTGGCCACCGTCGGCACCTGGCTGATCAGCAGACGGCTGCGCCGCCAGACCCACGGGCTCGGCACCCAGGAGATGACCCGGATGTACGAGCACCACGACGCGGTGCTCCACGCCGTCCGCGAAGGGGTGCTCATCACCGACGGCGAGGGACGGCTGCTCCTGGCGAACGACGAGGCCAAACGTCTCCTCGGACTCCCGGACGACGCCGACGGCCGCCACCTGGGCGACGTACCCGGCCTGGACCGGCGGATGGCCGACCTGCTGCTGTCCGCCCGGGTCGCCACCGACGAGGTGATCGAGAGCGGCGACCGGCTGCTCGTCGTCAACCAGCGGCTCACCCACCCCGGCGGCCGGCCCGAGGGCACCGCCGTCACCATCCGCGACTCCACCGAGATGCAGATCCTGACCAGCCGCGCCGAGACGGCCCGGCGGCGCCTGAAACTGCTCTACGACGCGGGCGGCGACATCGGCACCAGCCTGGACGTCGTACGGACGGCCGAGGAACTCGCCGCCGTCGCCGTCCCCCGCTTCGCCGACTACGTCACCGTCGACCTGGCCGATCCCGTCCTCGTCGGCGACGAGCCCGGTCCCGACGCCGACATGCGGCGCACCGCCGTCAGCGGCATCCGCACCGACCACCCCCTCTACCCCCGGGGCCGGCTGATCGACTTCCTGCCGTCCACGCCCCAGGCGCGCGGCTACGGCACCGGCCGGGCGGAACTGGTCCCCGACCTGACCGAGGCGCCCGGCTGGCACGCCCAGGACCCGCCGCGCGCGCAGGCCATCATCGACTACGGAATCCACTCCCTGATCGCCGCGCCGCTGCGGGCCCGGGGCGTCGTCCTCGGCGTGGTCAACTTCTGGCGCTCGCAGAAACCCGAGCCGTTCGACGAGGACGAACTGTCGCTGGCGGAGGAACTCGTCGCCCGCGCGGCCGTCAGCATGGACAACGCCCGCCGCTACACCCGGGAACACGCCCTCGCCGAGACCCTCCAGCGCAGCCTGCTGCCCCGCGCCCTGCCCGAGCAGAGCGCCGTGGACGTCGCCCACTTCTACCTGCCCGCGCAGTCCGGGGTCGGCGGCGACTGGTTCGACGTGATCCCGCTGCCCGGCAGCCGCGTCGCCCTGGTCGTCGGGGACGTCGTCGGGCACGGCCTGCACGCCGCCGCCACCATGGGGCGGCTGCGCACGGCCGTCCACAACTTCTCCTCCCTCGACCTGCCGCCCGACGAGATCCTCGCCCGCCTGGACGACCTCGTGCAGCGCATCGACCACGACGGGGACGGCGGCGACGGCGACGGCGGCGTCCTCGGCGCGACCTGCCTGTACGCCGTCTACGACCCGGTGTCCCAGCAGTGCACCATGGCCCGCGCCGGACACCTGCCGCCCCTGCTCGTGGCCCCCGACGGCTCGACGGAGATCGTGGAACTCCCGGCCGGGCCCCCGCTGGGTCTGGGCGGCATGCCCTTCGAGACCGCCGAGCTCAAACTGGCCGAGGGCAGCCAGCTCGTCCTGTACACCGACGGGCTGGTCGAGGAACGCACCCGGGACATCGCCGAGGGCCTGGAACTGCTGCGCCGCGCGCTCAGCCACCCCGACCGCGATCCCCACGAGAGCTGCCGGGCCGTGCTCGACCTGCTGCTGCCCGACCGGCCCACCGACGACGTGGCCCTGCTCATCGCCCGGACCCGGACCCTCGGCCCGGACCGGGTCGCCCAGTGGGAGGTGCCGTTCGAGCCGAGCGCGGTCGGCGTCATGCGGAGCGCCGCGGCCCGCAAGCTCGACGAGTGGGGCCTCGAAGAGCTCTCCTTCGCCACCGAACTGATCCTCAGCGAGCTGATCACCAACGCCCTGCGGCACGGCACCGCCCCCGTACGCGTGCGGCTGCTGCACGACCAGACCCTCACCTGCGAGGTCTGGGACGGCAGCAGCACCGCCCCCCACCTTCGGTACGCGGCCACCACCGACGAAGGGGGACGCGGCCTGTTCCTGGTCGCGCAGCTCAGCGAACACTGGGGCACCCGCTACACCCCCGAGGGCAAGGTCATCTGGGCCGAACAGACCCTCCCCGGCAGCGCGGGCAGCCCCGGCGCCCCGGAACCCGCCCTGGCCGCGTTCCTGGACGTGGACCCGCTCTGAATCCGTCCCGCCACGGCCACCGGCGGCGTCCGACACCGTCCGTTACCGGACACGCCACCAAGGGTTCAACGAGAAAATCCTTGATGTCGCACTAGAATGGCAGGTTGTTTGGCGCCGGACCGGAACAACCCGGGCAGACCTGGGCTCCGCCGGCGACCCGGACGCATCCGGGAGCGAAGACGCGAGGGCCGATGGCAGCCACACCGGAGCACGGTGAACTCACTCTGCTCGACGACGGGACCGCAGGGGCCGACACCCCCGGTGAGCCCGGCAAGTCCGCCCTGTTCACGGCCGGACCGGCTGCCCCCGTGCGCACCCTCGTCGACGTCTTCGAAGCCTCCGTACGGGCCCACCCCGACGAGCTCGCCCTGGACGACGGCACCTCCCGCCTCACCTACCGGGCCCTGGCCGCCGAGGTCGAACGCCGCCGGCGCGCCCTCGACGCCGCGGGCGTCGGGCTCGGCGACCGGGTGGGCGTCCGCGTCCCCTCCGGCACCAACGAGCTGTACGCGGCCGTCCTCGCGGTCCTCGCCGCCGGCGCCGCCTACGTACCCGTCGACGCCGAGGATCCCGACGAGCGCGCCGAGCTGGTCTTCGGCGAGGCCGGCGTGCGGGCCGTCCTGGGCGCCGGACAGCGCATCGACGTCACCGGGACCGCCGGCGAGGGGGCCCCGGCCGCCCGGCCCGGACCCGAGCACGACGCGTGGATCATCTTCACCTCCGGCTCCACCGGCAAGCCCAAGGGCGTCGCCGTCAGCCACCGCAGCGCCGCCGCCTTCGTCGACGCCGAGGCGGCGCTGTTCCTCACCGAGGAACCCATCGGACCCGGCGACCGGGTCATGGCCGGGCTGTCCGTCGCCTTCGACGCCTCCTGCGAGGAGATGTGGCTCGCCTGGCGCTACGGCGCCTGCCTGGTGCCCGTACCGCGCGCCCAGGTCCGCAGCGGCGCCGACCTCGGTCCCTGGCTGGTGGAACAGGAGATCACGGTCGTCTCCACCGTCCCGACCCTCGCCGCGCTCTGGGAGTCCGAGAGCCTCAACGAGGTCCGGTTGCTGATCTTCGGCGGTGAGGCCTGCCCGCCCGAGCTGACCCAGCGGCTGGTCACCGAGGGCCGCGAGGTCTGGAACACGTACGGGCCCACCGAGGCCACCGTCGTCGCCTGCGCCGCCCTGCTGACCGGCGAGGAACCGATCCGCATCGGCCTCCCGCTGAAGGGCTGGGAACTGGCCGTCGTCGACGAATCCGGGGAACCGGTGCCCATGGGCGGCAGCGGCCAGCTCGTGATCGGTGGCGTCGGCCTCGCCCGCTACCTCGACCCGGCCAAGGACGCCGAGAAGTACGCCCCGCTGGAATCCCTCGGCTGGGAACGCGCCTACCGCAGCGGCGACCTGGTCCGCGCCGAACCGGAGGGGCTGGTCTTCCTCGGCCGCGGCGACGAACAGATCAAGCTCGGCGGCCGGCGGATCGAACTCGGCGAAGTGGACACCGCCCTCCAGGCGCTGCCCGGCGTCGCCGGCGCCGCCGCCGCCGTCCGCACCGCGCGCAGCGGCAACCAACTCCTCGTCGGCTACCTCGTCACCCAGGACGGCTGGGACCACGCGGCGGCCGTCGAACGCCTGCGCGCCGAGCTGCCCGCCGCCCTCGTACCGCTCCTCGCGCCCGTCGAGACGCTGCCGACCCGCACCTCCGGCAAGGTGGACCGCGACGCCCTGCCCTGGCCGCTGCCCGACGCGCAGCCCACCGGCCCCACCGAGCAGCTGTACGGCACCGAGGCCTGGCTCGCCGAGCAGTGGACCGAAACCCTCGGCGTGGTCGTCGCCGGCGCGGGCGACGACTTCTTCGCGATCGGCGGCAACAGCCTCGCCGCGGCGCAGCTCACCACCCGGCTGCGCACCCGCTACCCGAGCGCGGCCGTCCTCGACATCTACCAGCAGCCCACCCTGCGCAAGTTGGCCCGGCGACTGGAGAAGTCCGTACAGGACGAGGAGGCCGCCCGGACCGTCGAGCCCGTCCGGCTCCGCTCCCAGGTGATCCAGACGCTGCTGCTGCTCCCGCTGTTCACCCTGGTCGGGCTGCGCTGGACCGTGGCGCTGCTGGCCCTCGGCAACGTCCTGCACCTCTTCGGGGCCTATCCGTGGGCGCCGACCGCCTCGTGGTGGCCCGTCGGCGCGGGTGCCATCCTGCTCCACAGCCCGCCCGGCCGCCTCGCCATCGCCGCGGGCGGCGCCCGGCTGCTGCTGCGCGGGCTCACGCCCGGGCGGTACCCGCGCGGCGGCAGCGTGCACCTGAGGCTGTGGACGGCCGAGCGGCTCGCCGAGTGCGCGGGCGCGACCTCGCTCAGCGGCTCCTGGCTGGAGCGCTACGCACGGGCCCTCGGCGCCAAGGTCGGTCCCGAGGTGGACCTGCACTCCCTGCCCCCGGTCACCGGCATGCTCAAGCTCGGCCGCGGCTGCGCCGTCGAGTCCGAGGTGGACCTCTCCGGGCACTGGCTGGACGGGGACCGTCTGGAGATCGGCCCCGTGAAGGTCGGCGCCGGCGCCGTCGTCGGCACGCGCAGCCTGCTCTTCCCCGGCGCCCGCGTCGGCAAGCGCGCCGAAGTGGCGCCCGGCTCCGCCGTCGTCGGACAGGTACCGACCGGCCAGCGCTGGGCCGGGGCGCCCGCGCACAAGCTCGGCAAGGCCAAGCGCAACTGGCCCGGCCACCGCCCGCCGCGGGCCCCGCACTGGCGGGCCATGTACGGGGCCAGCGGACTGTTCCTGACCACCCTGCCCGTCATGGCGGCCCTGCCGGCCCTGCTCGTCGTCAGCCGGTTCGTGCCCGCCGACGCCGGGCTCGGGCAGGCGCTGCGGGCGGCGCTGCTCGCCGTGGTGCCCGGAGCGCTCGCCTTCGGGCTGGCGTACGCGCTGCTGCTGCTGGTCTCCGTACGCCTGCTCAGCCTCGGCCTGCGCACCGGCAACCATCCGACGCACAGCCGGATCGGCTGGCAGGCCTGGACCGTCACCCAGCTGATGGACCTGTCCCGGGAGACCCTCTTCCCGCTGTACGCCGGCCTGATCACCCCGGTGTGGCTGCGGCTGCTCGGCATGAAGATCGGCCGGGGCGCCGAGGTGTCCACCGTGCTCGCCCTGCCCAGCCTCACCACCGTCGGCGAGGGCGCGTTCCTCGCCGACGACACGCTGACCGCCCCCTACGAGCTGGGCGGCGGCTGGATGCGGATCGGCCCCTCCGAGATCGGCCGCCGCGCGTTCCTCGGCAACTCCGGGATGACCGCGCCGGGCCGCAGCGTCCCGGACGACGGGCTGGTCGGCGTCCTGTCCGCCACCCCGAAGAAGGCCAAGAAGGGCAGCTCCTACCTGGGCCTGCCCCCGGTCAGGCTGCCGCGGTCCGCCGCGGCGGCCGACCAGAGCCGGACCTACGACCCGCCCGCCCACCTGCTGTGGGCGCGCGGCCTGGTGGAGCTGTGCCGGCTGGTCCCCGTGTTCTGCTCGGCGGCGCTGGCCGTCCTGACCGCGGCCGGGCTCTGCGCGCTGATCACCGCGAGCGGGTCCGGCGCCTGGGCCGCCGCCCTGTTGTCCGGAGCGGTCCTGCTCGTCGCGGGCGCGGCCGCCTGCCTGGTCTCCGCGGCCGCCAAGTGGCTGCTCGTGGGGCGACACCGGACGGGCGAGCACCCGCTGTGGAGCGGCTTCGTGTGGCGCAACGAGCTGGCCGACACCTTCGTGGAAGTCCTGGCCGTGCCCTGGCTGGCCGGATCCGTGCCCGGCACGCCCCTGATGACCCTGTGGCTGCGCGGCCTCGGCGCCCGGATCGGACGCGGCGTGTGGTGCGAGAGCTACTGGCTGCCCGAGACCGACCTGGTGACCCTGGGTGACGCGGTCAGCGTGAACCGGGGCTGTGTGTTGCAGACCCACCTCTTCCACGACCGGATCTTGAGGACGGATACTGTGGTCCTCCGCGAGGGCGCCACCCTGGGCCCGGGCGGAATCGTCCTGCCCGGGAGCTCGGTCGGAGCCCGTAGCACCCTGGGACCCGCCTCCCTCGTGATGGCCGGGGAATCCGTCCCCGCCGACACCCGCTGGCTGGGCAATCCGATCGAGGCGTGGCGGTCCTGAGTCCGTACGGCGGCCCGTGCGCCGGCCGGGCCCGGCGGGAGCCGGCACGGCACACCGGCACGTCGTACGAGCACGTCGCACGAGCACAGCGCAGGGAGCGGAAGCGTCAGTGAACGGCCAGAGGACAGCGGCAGCCGACCCGTACTTTCCGGCCAACGGCGATCCCCGTTACCGCGTGCACCGGTACGAACTCGCTCTGGAATACCGGCCCGGTCCCAACCGGCTCGCCGGCACCGCCCGGATCAGCGCGATCGCCGGGCGGGCGCCGCTGACCGAGTTCGCGCTGGACCTCGCCGACTTCAAGGTCGGCCGGATCCAGGTGAACGGCCGGGCCCCGCACTACACGCACCGCAGCGGCAAGCTCCGCCTGCGGCCCGTGAAGCCGCTGCCCGCCGGCGCCGCCTTCACCGTGGAGGTGCAGTGGGCGGGCAACCCCAAGCCCGTGCGCAGCCCCTGGGGCGGCCTGGGCTGGGAGGAGCTGACCGACGGCGCGCTGGTGGCCAGCCAGCCCGTCGGGGCGCCGTCCTGGTACCCGTGCAACGACCGGCCCGCGGACAAGGCCTCGTACCACATCTCGGTGAACACGCCCTCCGCCTACGCGGTCGTGGCCGGCGGCCGGCTGCTGACCCGTACGACGCGGGCCAGCACCACCACCTGGGTGTACGAGCAGTCCGCGCCGACCTCCAGCTACCTCGTCGGGCTGTCCATCGGCCTCTACCAGACGGTCCTCCTCGGCGATCCCGGCCTCGACGGGGTGCCGCAGAGCGCCTACGTACCGGCGCACCTGCTGGCCCGGTTCTCCCGGGACTTCGCCCGCCAGCCCGCCATGATGCGGCTCTTCGAGGAGCTGTTCGGGCCCTACCCGTTCGGCGAGTACGCGGTGGTCGTCGCCGACGAGGAACTCGACGTCCCGGTCGAGGCCCAGGGGCTGTCCCTGTTCGGCGCCAACCACGTGGACGGCGTGCGCGGCTCGGAGCGCCTCATCGCCCACGAACTCGCCCACCAGTGGTTCGGCAACAGCGTGACCATCGCCGACTGGCGGCACATCTGGCTGAACGAGGGCCTCGCCAAGTACGCGGAATGGCTCTGGTCCGAGCGCTCCGGCGGCCACACCGCCCACGAACGCGCGGCCGTCGCCCACCGGGTGCTGGCCTCGCGGGCCCAGGACCTCAAGTTGGCCGACCCGGGTCGCAAGCTGATGTTCGACGACCGGCTCTACGAGCGCGGCGGACTCACCGTCCACGCGGTCCGCTGCGCCCTCGGCGACACCGCGTTCTTCCGCATGCTCCGCGACTGGACGGCCGCCCACCGGCACGGCGTGGTGACCACCGCGGCGTTCACCGCCCACGTCGCCCGCTACGCCGACGCGCCCGTCGACGAGCTGTTCGCGGCCTGGCTGTACGAGCCCGCGCTCCCGCCGCTGCCCGCCCCGCCGATACCGGCCAGGCCCGCCCACCCGCCGACCAACGGCGGCCACCGCGTCTGACGTCCGTCCCCGCCGGGCCGGCGGGGACGGCGGGGACGGCGGGGACGGACGCGGCCGGGGGAGGGCGACCGGGGTAGCGTCGACACGGGCGGACGCCGGACGCGGGACGCCGAACGCCGAACGCCGGACAAGCATCGAGGGGAGAGCGCGGTCGTGTCGCTGTACTGGCGCATCTTCCTGCTCAACGCGGCCGTCTTCGCCGTGGCCGTGCTGCTGTTGCTCGGCCCGGTCACCGTCTCCACGCCCGTCCTGCTCGGCGAGGCGATCGTGCTGGGTCTGGGACTCGCCGCCATGCTCGTCGCCAACGCCGTCCTGCTGCGCGTCGCCCTCGCCCCGCTGGCCCGGCTCGCCCGGGCCATGGCGTCGGTCGACCTGCTGCGCCCCGGGAGCCGCGCCCCCGTGGAGGGACCGGGGGAGATGGCCGAGCTCACCACCTCGTTCAACGCGATGCTGGCCCGCCTGGAATCCGAACGCGCCACCAGCAGCGCCCGCGCGCTGTCCGCCCAGGAGGCCGAACGGCGCCGCATCGCCCAGGAACTCCACGACGAGGTCGGCCAGACCCTCACCGCCGTCCTGCTCCAGCTCAAGCACACCGCCGACCGGGCCCCCGGCCCGCTGCGCGCCGACCTCCACCAGGTGCAGGAGACCACCCGGGCGAGCCTGGACGAGATCCGGCGCATCGCCCGCCGGCTCCGGCCCGGGGTCCTGGAGGAACTGGGCCTGCACAGCGCCCTGCGGGCCCTGGCCGCCGAGTTCAGCACGCCCTCGCTGACCGTGCGGCACCACTTCGCGCCCGGCCTGCCCACCCTGGACGAGGCCTGCGAACTGGTCGTCTACCGGGTCGCGCAGGAAGCCCTCACCAACGCGGCCCGCCACGCGCGCGCGAGCGAGGTGGAGGTACGGCTGTCCCACCGGCCGGCCGGAGCCGTCCGGCTCCTGGTCCGCGACAACGGCGCCGGCCTGGGCGCGGCCGTCGAGGGCGCCGGGATCCAGGGCATGCGCGAACGGGCCCTGCTCATCGGGGCGGGCCTCGCGCTCGACCCCGCGCCGCACGGCGGCACCGACGTACGGCTGGACGTACCCGCGGGCGGCGGGCCCCAGGAGGCACACCGATGAGCGCACCACGACCGGCCCCGACCCGGGTCCTGCTGGCGGACGACCACGCCCTCGTGCGGCGGGGCGTCCGCCTCATCCTCGACTCCGAACCCGACCTGACGGTGGTCGCCGAGGCCGGGGACGGCGCCGAGGCCGTCGCCCTGGCCCGGACGGGGGACGTGGACCTCGCCGTCCTGGACGTCGCGATGCCCCGGATGACCGGACTCCAGGCCGCCAGGGAGCTGTCCCGGGTGCGGCCGGGCCTGCGCATCCTCATCCTGACCATGTACGACAACGAGCAGTACTTCTTCGAGGCCCTCAAGGCGGGGGCGGCCGGTTACGTCCCGAAGTCCGTCGCCGACCGGGACCTCGTGGAGGCCTGCCGGGCCGCGATCCGGGACGAGCCGTTCATCTACCCGGGCGTCGAGACCACCCTGATCCGCAATTACCTGGACCGGGCCCGGCAGGGGAACCCGCTGCCCGCCCGGGCGATCACCGAGCGTGAGGAGGAGATCCTCAAGCTGGTCGCCGAGGGGCACTCCTCGAAGGAGATCGGCGATCTCCTCGTCATCAGCGCCAAGACGGTGGAACGCCACCGGGCGAACCTGCTCCAGAAGCTCGGCATGCGCGACCGCCTGGAACTCACCCGCTACGCGATCCGCGTCGGCCTGATCGAACCCTGAGGACCCGGCCCCGAGCCGGCACCGGGGCCGGCTCGACCGGGGCCGGGTCGATCAGGACCGATCAGGACAGGGTCGATCAGGCCCCTGTCGGCGCCCGGTCAGACGGACTCGCCGACGAGTTCCTCCAGGACGTCCTCCATGGTGACGAAGCCGATGACCGCCCCGCCCTCGTCGGTGACGGCGGCGAGGTGGGTTCCGGCGGCGCGCATGGCGTTCATCGTGTCGTCCAGCGGGGTGCCGCTGGGGACCTGTGTGACGGTGTGCATCGCGGAACGCGGGAACGGGGCGGTCCGGTCGGCGACGCCCAGGGCGTCCTTGATGTGGAGGAAGCCCATGATCTCGCCCTGCGGGCCGGCGACGACCAGGCGGGAGAAGCCGTGGTCGGCCGCGGTACGTTCCAGGCCGCGCGGGGTGGTCCCGTACGGGACGGTGACGAACTCGGCGCGCGGGATGGTGATCTCGCCGACGGGCCGCTTGCCGAGTTCCAGGGCGTCCCGCAGCCGCTCCCCGTCCTCGGGGCCGAGGAGCCCCGCGGCGCTGGAGTCCTTGACCAGGCGGGCGAGTTCCTCGTCCGTGAAGACCGCTCCGACCTCGTCCTTCGGCTCGACCTTCAGCAGGCGCAGCAGCGCGTTGGCGAAGGCGTTGATGCCGAACACGAACGGGCGCAGCGCCCGGGTGAGGGCGACCAGCGGCGGGGCCAGCAGCAGCGCGGTCGGCGCGGGGGCGGCGAGCGCGATGTTCTTCGGGACCATCTCGCCGATCAGCATGTGCAGGTAGGTCGCCGCGGCCAGCGCGACGACGAACGCGATCGGGTGGATCAGCGCCTCGGGCACCCCGACGGCCGCGAGGGGCGGTTCGAGGAGGTGCGCGATGGCCGGTTCGGCGACCGCGCCGAGGACCAGCGAGGAGACGGTGATGCCGAGCTGGGCGGTGGCCATCATCGCGGAGAGGTGTTCCAGCGCCCACAGGGTGGTGCGGGCGCGCCGGCCACCCTTGAGGGCGGCGGGCTCGATCTGGCTGCGACGGACCGAGATCAGGGCGAACTCGGCGCCGACGAAGAAGGCGTTGGTGATCAGCGTCAGTGCGCCGATCAGCAGCTGGACCGCGGTCATCGGTTCCCCTCCCCGGAGTCGGCGTCCTCATCGGATGCGGCGGGCGCGGTGACCGTGACCCGGTCGGCGCGGTGATGGTCTATGTCGAGGACGGTGAGTTCCCAGCCGTCGACGGTGACGGTGTCGCCCTCGACGGGGATCCGGGTCAGGCGGGTGGCGACCAGGCCGGCCAGTGTCTCGTACGGGCCCTCGGGGACGGCGAAGCCGATCTCCTCCAGCTCGTCGACGCGGACGCTGCCGTCGGCCTCCCACACCTTGCGGCCGGCGTGCTCGGGGCCCTCGATGAGGTCGGGGACCTCGACGGGGTCGTGCTCGTCGCGGACCTCGCCGACGACCTCCTCGACGATGTCCTCGACCGTGACCACGCCGGCGGTGCCGCCGTACTCGTCGATCACCACCGCCATGGTGCGGGCCTTGCGCAGGCGTCCGAGAAGGGTGTCCACGGGCAGGGAGTGCGGTACGAGGAGCGCCGAGGTCATCAGGTCGGCCACCGGGGTCAGCGGACGCTTGTCCTCGTCGAGGTCCAGGACGTCGCGGATGTGGACGGTGCCGACGACCTCGTCCAGGGAGTCGCGGTAGACGGGGAAGCGGGACAGGCCGGTGGCGAGCGTCAGGTTCGCGGCGTCGGCGGCCGTGGCGTGCAGCTCCAGCGCCTGGACGTCGATGCGCGGCGTCATGACGTTCTCGGAGGTCAGCTCGGCCAGGTGCAGGGTGCGCACGAACAGCTCGGCGGAGTCCGCCTCGATCGCGCCCTCGCGGGCGGAGTGCCGGGCGAGCGCCACCAGCTCCTCCGGGGTCCGCGCGGAGGCCAGCTCCTCGGCCGGCTCCAGGCCGAAGCGGCGTACGAGCCGGTTCGCGGTGTTGTTCAGATGGCGGATCAGCGGGGCGAAGGCGGCGGTGAAGCCGCGCTGCGGGCCCGCGACGACCTTCGCGACGGCCAGCGGCCGGGAGATCGCCCAGTTCTTCGGGACCAGCTCGCCGATCACCATCAGGACGATGGTCGACAGGGCCACGCCCAGCAGGGTCGCCGTGGTCGGCACGGCGCCGGCGGGCAGCCCGACGGCTTCCAGCGGGCCGCGCAGCAGGGCGGAGACGGACGGCTCGGCGAGCATGCCGATGACCAGCGAGGTCACCGTGATGCCGAGCTGGGCGCCGGACAGCTGGAAGGTCAGCCGCTTGGCGGCCTTCAGGGCGCTCTCGGCGCCGCGCTCACCTGCCGCGACGGCGCGTTCGAGCTCGCTGCGTTCGACGGTGGTGAGGGAGAATTCGGCGGCGACGAACACCGCGCACGCCAAGGTGAGTGCCAGGGCGAGGAGGAGCAGCAGGACTTCGGTCACCGTGCCACCTCCGCTTCCCGACTCTGCTGCGGGCTGGGCGTGGCACGGCGTGGACTGGGAGGTTCACCCATTGCGGGTCCTGCGCTCCATTCGCTACTCGTCGGACCTCGCTGGGCCCGGACCGTTGTGATTACGGACAGTATCCGCGAAACGATGGTAAAGGGCAAGTAAATTGCGCTGCCCGGCGGCCGCCCGCCGGCCGGTGGGCGGGCGTCCCGCGCGCGACGGTGGCCGCGCCCGGGACGCCGACGGCTCGACCCGAGGGCGCGACCCTACGCGAGGGCCTTGCGCAGGGTGTCGACCGCGAGCCCGATGGCGAGCTCGGCCCCCCGGGTCTCCCGGAGCGCGTTCAGCATCACGAAGTCGTGGATGACCCCCTGGACGCGCAGGGCCGTGACGGGGACGCCGGCGGCGCGGAGGCGGGCGGCGTAGGCCTCGCCCTCGTCGCGCAGGACGTCGGCCTCGGCGGTGATGACGAGCGCCGGCGGCAGGCCGGTCAGTTCCTCGGCGCCGGCGCGCAGCGGGGAGGCGGTGCTCCGGGCCCGCTCGGCCTCGTCGGTCGTGTACTGGTCCCAGAACCACTGCATGGCCTCGCGGCGCAGGAAGTAGCCCTCGGCGAACTGCCGGTAGGAGCCGGTGTCGAAGGCGGCGTCGGTGACCGGGTAGAAGAGGACCTGGTGGGCGATGCGGACGTCGCCGCGCTCCTTGGCCATGAGGGTGAGGGCGGCGCTCATGTTGCCGCCGACCGAGTCGCCGGCGACGGCGACGCGGGTTCCGTCGAGGTCCTTGGTCCGGCCTTCGCGGACGACCCATTGGGCGACGGCGTAGTTCTGCTCGATGGCGACGGGGTAGCGGGCCTCGGGGGAGAGGTCGTACTCGGGGAAGACGACGGCCGCCCCGGCGCCGACGGCGAGTTCGCGGACGAGCCGGTCGTGGGTGTGGGCGTTGCCGAAGACCCAGCCGGCGCCGTGGATGTAGAGGACGACGGGCAGGGGGCCGGTGGCGCCGCGCGGGCGGACGATCCGGGTCCGGACCTCACCGGTGGGACCGCCCCGGACGGTGACCCACTCCTCGTCGACGTCGGGCAGGGCGACGCCCTCGCCGTTCTGGACGTCGTCCACGGCCTTGCGGCCCTCGGCGACGGGGATCTGATGGAGGAAGGGCGGCTTGTCGGTGGCGTCGGCGAAGGCCTGGGCGGCTGCTTCGAGTACGGGCTGGTTCGGCTGGTCGGACCGGTTCGGCACGGGGCTCCTTCGCGGGGAGGCGGTACGGGCGCCGGCGTGGGCGGGCGTCCTGTCGGCAGCGTTCAGGATCACACCGCGACGAGTTCCCGCGCGGGGTTGGACGCCCCGCGCGCGGCGCGTCGACCTCGCGCCCGCCGGACCGTGCCCTCGTCGGCCCCACATGACGCCGCCGCCGTACGGAACGTGGGTTCCGTACGGCGGCGGCGATGGCCGGTCTGCCCGGGGCCATGGGCGGGCGACCGACACGACGAGGCGCCGACGGACGTGGCTCCGTCGGCTTCGGGAGGGGGTCAGGGGCGGTTGGTGAGGTACCCGCCCATGGAGGTGAAGTACTCGGTGGCGGGCAGCTCGCGGCCGTCCTCGGTGCGTACGCGGGTGATGGCCAGGCCGTGGTTGCGGCCGGTGCGGGCGTCGGCGCCGGCGACGATCGCCACGCCCTCGCCCTCGCGGTAGAAGACGCGGCCGGGGGTGCCGCCGTACAGACCCTCGGAGACGACGGCGGAGACGATCTCCAGGCGCTTGCCCTTGTGGAAGGTGAAGGCGCTCGGGTACGGGGCCGACTGGGCGCGCACCAGACGCTCCAGGACCTCCGCCGGCCAGCTCCAGTCGATCCGGATGTCCTCCTCGGCGCGCTTGTGGAAGAAGCTCGCCTGCGACCGGTCCTGCTTCGTGAACTCGCTCTCGCCGGCGGCGATGCGGTCCAGCGCGCCGACGGTGACCGGGGCGATGAGGTCGACGGTCTTGTGGAAGAGGTCGGTGGCCGTGTCGGTGGGACCGACCGCGACGGACCGCTGGAGCACGATGTCCCCGGCGTCGAGGACCTCGTCCATCATGTGCGCGGTGACGCCGACTTCGGTCTCGCCGTTGATCAGCGCCCAGATCAGGGGGGAGAAGCCGGCGTACTTCGGCAGCAGCGAGTCGTGCACGTTGAGCGTGCCGTGCCGGGGGAGGTCGTAGATGCGCGACGGTATGTACGTGCGCCAGTTGTTGGCGACGATGATGTCCGCGTCGGCTTCCTTGAGCCGCGCGAAGAGCTCTTCGTCGTCAGGGCGGTTGCGGATGACCACGGGGACACCGTGCTCCTCGGCGAGGTCCGCGACCGAGTCGCTCCAGATCTTCTCGTAGGCGTGCTCGCTCTTGGGGTGGGTGACGACCATCACCACATCGTGCTCGGAGTCCAGGAGCGCTTGAAGGGTGCGATGGCCCCAGGTCTGATAACCGAACATGACGACCCGCATGGAGGTTCCTCCTCTGAAGAGCGATAGATATCAAAGAAGTAAAGCAAGCCTTACCTAAGGATGCAACGTGCCTGATTTTAGGCGTCGTTTGGGCCTGCAATCCGCTATTTGTCCGCTTTGTCTGGTCGACAGGGTGGCGAGATCAGGTTAGCTTTACCTAAGTTCGCTCGGCCGCCGCTCGTCGGCGTGCCCTGCTCCACATTCTTCATCGACGCCTCACAGGCGGCTGTCCCGCACGATCGGAGTGACATGTCACAGGCTCTTCCTGCTGACGCACCGGTGATCCACGACCTCATAGGCATCGGCTTCGGCCCGTCCAATGTGGCCATGGCGATTGCTCTCACCGAGCACAACGCACGCGTCGGACGGCAGGAGGCGGTCACTGCTCACTTCTTCGAGAAGCAGCCGCGTTTCGGCTGGCACCGGGGCATGCTGTTCGAGGACGCGACCATGCAGGTCTCCTTCCTCAAGGACCTGGTGACGCTTCGGAACCCGTCGAGCGAGTACAGCTTCCTCTGCTACCTGCAGAGCCGGGGCCGCCTGATCGACTTCGTCAACCACAAGAACCTCTTCCCGCTGCGCGTCGAGTTCCACGACTACTTCGAGTGGGCCGCGGAGAAGGTCGACGACATGGTGTCCTACGGGCACGAAGTGGTCGCCGTCCAGCCGGTCGTGCGCGACGGCGTCATCGAGTACGTGGACGTGACGGCCCGTTCGGGCGACGAGCTCGTGACCCACCGCGCCCGCAACCTCGTCATCGGCACCGGGCTGCGCCCGTACATGCCGGAGGGCGTCGACCGCACCGACCGGGTCTGGCACAACTCCGACCTGCTGCGCCGCGTCGACGAGCTGGAGGGCACCGACCCGACCCGGTTCGTCGTCGTCGGAGCCGGCCAGAGCGCCGCCGAGAACGTGGCCTTCCTGCACCGCCGGTTCCCCGAGGCCGAGGTCTGCGCGGTGTTCGCCCGCTACGGCTACAGCCCCGCCGACGACAGCAAGTTCGCCAACCGCATCTTCGACCCCGCGGCCGTGGACGAGTACTACACCGCCCCCGGTGAGGTCAAGAGCAAGCTGATGAACTACCACGGCAACACGAACTACTCCGTGGTGGACATCGACCTGATCGACGACCTGTACCGCCAGTCGTACCAGGAGAAGGTGCTGGGCGAGGAGCGCCTGCGCTTCCTCAACGTGTCCCGCCTCTCGGAGGTCGTCGAGACCCCGGACAAGGTGCTGACCACCGTCGAGTCGCTCGTCTCCGGCGAGAAGACCCCGCTGGAAGCCGACGTCGTCGTCTACGCCACGGGCTACCGGCCCGCCGACGCCCTGGGCCTGCTCGGCGACGTGGAGGGCTACTGCCACCGCGACGACGAGGGCCGCGTCAGCGTCGAGCGCGACTACCGCATCACGACGGACCCCGCGCTCCGCTGCGGCATCTACCTGCAGGGCGGTACCGAGCACACGCACGGCATCACCTCGTCCCTGCTGTCGAACACCGCCATCCGGGTCGGCGAGATCCTGGACTCGGTGATCGAGCGCACCCCGAAGACCGCCGTCGGTGAAGCCGAACGCGTCGTCGACGGAGTCGGAACGTCCCGCTAGGGACCGCGTCCGCCCCGTCCCCACCACTCTCCCCTCCCGCCTGGCCACGCCGTCCGGCCGGGCGGGTGAGGCAAGCACCGTGAAAACCCCCGTGAAAGGAAAGCCCGTGTCCGTTGGGACCCGCCCCGCGCTGACGAGAGCCGTCAGAAACCTCCCCCGCGTGGCAGTTGCCGCCGCCGCCGCACTCGTCCTGAGCGCGTGCGGTGGTGGTGCCGAGAAGACCGAGTCGAAGCCGTCCGGTGAGGCGACCGCGAAGTCCGCGTCCTTCCCGGTCACCGTCGACCACAAGTACGGCAGCACGACCATCGAGGCCGAGCCGAAGAAGGTCGTCACCCTCGGTCTGTCGGACCAGGACGCCGTGCTCGCGCTCGGTGTGAAGCCCGTCGGCGCCGTCGCCTGGTTCAAGGAAGAGCCGTTCGGCAAGTGGCCGTGGGTGAAGGACCAGTGGGGCTCCACGCCGCCGCAGCTCGTGGGCGAGCGCGACGAGTACAACATGGAGAAGATCGCGGCCCTCAAGCCGGACCTGATCATCGCCCAGTACTCGGGCATGAAGAAGGAGCAGTACGACACCCTGTCGAAGATCGCCAAGGTCGTCGCGCAGCCCAAGGGCGCCGAGGACTACCAGGCGACGTGGCAGGTCATGACGAAGCAGATCGGCAAGGCGCTGGGCAAGGACGCCGAGACCGACAAGCTCATCTCCGGCATCGACGCCCGCTTCAAGGCCGTCCGTGACAAGCACCCGGAGTGGAAGGGCAAGACGGTCGCGGCCGGCGAGCCCTACGAGCCCGGCAAGTTCTCCGCGTTCTCGCCGAAGGACCCGAAGGTCGCCTTCCTGACCGAGATGGGCTTCACCACCACGGAGCTCTACCGCACCACGCTGGGCAAGGACGTCATCGCCGACCTCAGCTTCGAGCGGTTCGACGTCATGGAGGCCGACCGCACCGTGTGGCTCGGCACCGCCGAGACCGAGGCGCAGCTGAAGGCCGACCCGCTGTACACGAAGACCAAGGTCAACCAGGAGAAGCGGGACATCTTCCTGCCCTACGAGGGCCCGGACGTCGGTGCCGCGCTCTCCTTCAACACCGTGCTGAGCATCCCGTACGCCATCGACCAGGTCGTGGCGAAGCTCGAAGCCATCAAGTAACACCACCGACGCGCGACCAGGGAAAGGCCCTCTGAACGATGTTTGACGCCGAGTCCGACCGGATTCCTGCCATCGGGACCCCTGTCACCGGTGGGCAGTCCGGAATTTGGCTTGCTCAGCAGATCGAGCCGGACAGTTCGGCCTTCAACGTCTCGTTCACCCTGGACCTGCGCGGTGACGTCGACCTCGACCACCTGGCGGCCTCCGTGCGCCAGGTGGTCGAGGAAGCGGACTGCCTCCACGTCGTCTTCGCGACCGACGCGGACGGCAGCCCCCGTCAGGTTCCCCGCCGCCACCCCGTCGACGTCCCCGTCGTCGACCTGCGCGCGGAGACCGACCCCGAGGACGCCGCCTGGGAGTGGATGGGTGCCCACCGGACCCGCCCCCTGGACCTCGAGGCCGCTCCGCTGTTCTCCCACACCCTGCTGCGCCTGGCCGACGACCGGGTGCTGTGGTACCAGTGCTACCACCACCTCGTCATCGACGGCGTCAGCCTCGGTCTGCTCTCGCGTCGCGCGGGCGAGCTCTACACCGGTGCCCGCCCCGTCGCCCCCGTCTCCTGGGACGTGAACCGCCTCGTCGCCTCCGAGCAGGCCTACCGGGCCTCCGAGGACTACGTCGCGGACCGGGCGTACTGGCTGGAGCGTTTCGCCGACCGGCCGCGGCCGGTCCGGGTGGTCGAGCCCGGACAGAAGATCATCACGCGCCGCTACCGGCGCACCACCGAACTCTCCGAGGCGGCCACCGACCGCCTCAAGGCGGCCGCCCAGGCCTCCGGCGTGCGCGTGTCGCGCCTGCTGGTCGCCGCCGTGGCCGCCTACCTGCACCGCACCACCGGCGAGCAGGACCTCGTCCTCGGCCTGCCCGTCACCAGCCGACAGGACCGCGCCGTCCTGGGCGTCCCGGGCATGGTCTCCAACATCGTGCCGCTGCGGCTGTCCGTACGCCCCGGCACCACCGTGGGCGAGCTGATGGCCCAGACCGACGAGCGGATCGGCGAGGCCGTCGCGCACGGCCGCTTCCGCTCCGAGGAACTGGCCAAGGAACTCGGCCTCGTCGAGGGCGTGTCCGAGCTCGTCGGCCCCACCGTCAACATCCTTCCCGGCACCGACTGGCTGCGCTTTCGCGACCACCACTCCGACCTGCGTCCGCAGTGGCTCGGCGCGGTCAGCGACCTCGCCGTCACCGTCGGCGAATCCACCCGAGGCGCCGTCCGCGTGCTCTTCGACGCCGACGCCGACCAGTGCGACGAGGCGGGCCTGGTCGCCCACCAGGAGCGCTTCGGGGCCCTGCTCGACGCCTTCGCCGAGGACCCGGAGCGGCGCGTCGGCCACCTCGAACTGACCACCGCCGCCGAACGCGCGCTGCTGCTGGAGGACTTCGGCGTCTCCCCGAGCGAGTCCCCCGAACTGTCCTGGCCCGCCGCCTTCGAGGCGCAGGTCCGCCGCCGACCGGACGCCGTCGCGCTGGTCTGCGAGGACCGCGAACTGACCTACGCCGAGCTGGACGCCGCCGCCAACCGGCTGGCCCGCCTGCTCGCCGGTCGCGGCGTGGGCGCCGAGGACGTCGTCGGAGTGGCGCTGCCCCGCTCGCCCGAGCTCGTCACCGCCCTGCTCGCCGTGATGAAGGCCGGGGCCGCCTACCTGCCGCTGGACTCCGACCACCCGCAGGACCGCCTCGCCTACATGCTCCAGGACGCGGGGGCCCGTACGGTCGTCACCGCGCGCGAGCAGGCCGCGGGCCTGCCGGAGCTCCCGGGCCTGGAGCCGGTCCTGCTCGACGGGCCCGACACGGCCGCCGAACTCGCCGCGCAGGACCCGACCCCGCTCGGCCGGGACGTGCCGCTCGACCGGGCCGCGTACGTCATCTACACCTCCGGCTCCACCGGCCGCCCCAAGGGCGTCGTCGTGCCCCACGACGGCGTCGGCAGCCTCATCGCCACCGCCACCGAGCGGATCGGCATCACCGCCGACAGCCGGGTCGTCCAGTTCGCCTCCGTCGGCTTCGACGTGACGGTCTGGGACCTGATCATGTCGCTGTGCGTCGGCGGACGGATCATCGTCGTCCCCGCCGAACGCCGTGTCGCGGGTCCCGCGCTCACCGAGTACATCGCGGAGCACCGGGCGACCCACATGATCCTGCCGCCCTCGCTGGTCTCGGCGATGCCGCAGGACTGCGAACTCCCCGAGGGCGCAGTCCTCGTGGTCGGGACCGAGGCCGTGCCGAGCGAGCTCATCGCCCGCTGGTCGCACCGCCTGCAGATCGTCGTCGCCTACGGCCTGACCGAGGCGAGCGTCAACTCCACGCTGTGGCTCGCCCGTCCGGACTGGCAGGGTCCCGTCCCGATCGGCGAACCCGACCCCAACACCCGTGCCTACGTGCTGGACTCCGCGCTGCGGCCCGTCCCCGTCGGCGTCGAGGGCGAGCTGTACGTCGCCGGCCGCGGCCTGGCCCGCGGCTACCTCGGACGCTTCGGCCTGACCTCCGAGCGTTTCGTCGCCGACCCGTTCGGCGAGCCCGGCACCCGCATGTACCGCACCGGCGACCGGGTCCGGTGGACCGCCGAGGGCAACCTCGACTTCCTGGGTCGGGCCGACGGCCAGATCAAGATCCGCGGCCACCGCATCGAGCCCGGCGAGATCGAGAGCGCCTTCATGGCCTGCTCCGGGATCGCCCAGGCCGCCGTACTGGTCCGCGAGGACCAGCGCGCCGCCAAGCGGCTCGTCGCCTACCTCGTCGCCGACGCCTCGCTGGACGCCACCGGAGCCGAGGCGGCCGTCACCGCGGCCCGCGCCGAGGTCGCGCAGGGCCTGCCCGACTACATGGTGCCCTCGGCCGTCGTCCGGATGGACGGCCCGCTGCCGCTGACCCCCAACGGCAAGCTCGACGCCCGCGCCCTGCCCGACCCGCGGTGGACCGCGATGACCGGCGACGCCGCCCCCACCACCCCGGCCGAGACCGCCCTGGCGGACCTCTTCGCCGAGGTCCTCGGGCTGGCCTCGGTCGGTGTCCACGACAGCTTCTTCGAGCTCGGCGGCGACAGCATCGTCGCCATCCAGCTCGTCACCCGCGCCCGCGCGGCCGGGCTCGCGATCAGCCCCCGTGAGGTGTTCCGCCTCCGGACCGTCGCCGCCCTCGCCCGCGCCGCCGGTGACGCCCCGGCGCAGGCGCCGGCCACCGCCGCGCCGGTCGAGCCGTTCTCCCTGGTCCCGCTGACCGCCGAGGACCGCACCGAGTTCGCCGCCGGCATCGGCGACCTGCTCGACGTGGTCCCGGCCACCCCGTTGCAGGAGGGTTTCTTCTTCCACGCGGTCATGGACCGCGACGGCGCCGACGGCTACGCCGTCCAGGACACCGTCGAGCTCGGCGGCGACGTCGACCCCGAGGCCCTGCGGGCCGCCGTCCAGCGCCTCCTGGACCGGCACCCGCTGCTGCGCGCCGCCTTCCGCCAGCACCCCGACGGCCCCGTGGTCCAGGTCATCGGCGCCGACGTCGCCGTCCCCTGGCGGTTCACCGACCTGAGCGGCCAGGACACGGACCGGCAGCATGCCGCCGTCCTGGAGACCGCCGCCGCCGAGCGCGACCGCGGCTTCGACCTGGGCGCCCCGCCGCTGATGCGCGCGGCCCTGGTCCGGCTCGGCGCCGAGCGGTCCCTGCTGATCCTGACGATGCACCACATCATCGTCGACGGCTGGTCCGTCTCCCTGGTCATGCGGGAACTGCTCGACGGCTACCGGCCCGGCGTCCCCGCCGCGGCGGCCGTCGTCGACCCGGTCTACCGCGCCTACACGGGCTGGCTCGCCGGCCGCGACCGCGAGCTGGCCCGCACCGCCTGGCGCGACGCCCTCGCCGGACTCGACGCCACCGACGGACTCCCGTACCGCGCCGGGCTGACGCCCGGCGCCGGATCCGGTCGGATCACCGTGGAGCTGGACGCCGCGCGGACCGAGGCGCTCACCGCCCGGACGCGGGGCCTCGGGCTCACCCTCGCCTCCGTGGTACAGGGTGCGTTCGGCCTGGTCCTCGGCGATGTCGTCGGTGCCCAGGACCTGGTCATCGGCACCACCGTGTCCGGCCGTCAGGCGCCCGTCGAGGGCATCGAGTCCCTCGTCGGCCTGCTCATCAACACCGTGCCCGCCCGGCTGACCCGGCGCCCCGAGCAGTCCCTCGCCGAGGTCCTCGCCGCCTTCCAGGACGGCCAGGCCGAACTGCTGGACCACCAGCACCTCGGGCTCTCCGAGATCCAGCGGGCCGTCGGCCGCGGCGACCTGTTCGACGCGCTCGTCGTGGTGGAGAACCTGCCCGACGCGGGTGACGTGTCCGACCCGCGGGGCCTGGTCCGGATCCTCGGATCCAGCATCGACGATTCGGTGCACTACCCGCTGGCCCTCACGGTGATGCCCGGCGAAACGATCCGCCTCCAGCTCGACCACGACCCGGCCCGCCTCGACGCCCGCGCGGCCGCCCGGTTCGCCGACCGGCTCCTCACCGTGCTGGAACAGGTCACCACCGACCCGGAGCTGCCCGTCGGCCGGATCGCCACCCAGCCCCCGCAGGAGCTGCGCACCACCCTCGCCGTCCTCGCCGGCGCCGAGCGCCGACTGCCCGCCGCCACCGTGCACGGGGCGTTCGAGGAGCAGGCCCGCCGCACCCCCGACGCCGTCGCCCTGGTCGACGAGGACGGCCGCACCACCTACGCCGAACTGGACGCCCGGGCCGAGACGTTGGCGCGTCGGCTCGCCGCCCTCGGGGTGGCCGCCGAATCGGTCGTGGCCGTCGCCGTACCGCGCTCCGCCGCCTCCCTGACCGCCCTGCTGGCCGTGATGAAGGCCGGCGCCGCCTACCTGCCCGTCGACGTCGACTACCCCGCCGAGCGGGTCCGCCACATGCTGTCCGACTCCGGCGCCCGCACCGTCGTCACCACCGGGCCGGCCCTGGCCAAGCTGCCCGCCCTCGACGGCGTCACCCCGGCCCTGATCGACGACGCCGCGGCCGCGCCGGCGGTCGCCGCGCTCGCGCCCGTCGACCCGGACGGCGCCGCGTACGTCATCTACACCTCCGGCTCCACCGGTCTGCCCAAGGGCGTCGTGGTCCCGCACCAGGCCGTCGTCGGTCAGCTCGCCTGGACCGCCGAGGAGTTCGGCTTCGGGCCCGGCGAGCGGGTGCTGCACCAGTACTCGACCAGCTTCGACCCCTCCGTGCAGGAGATCTTCGTACCGCTGATCACCGGCGGCACCGTCGTCATCGCCCGGCCCGACGGCCACCGCGACCCGGCCTACCTCGCCGAGCTGATCCGCGCCGAACGCGTCACCAACGTCGACCTGGTGCCCTCGCTGTACACCGCCCTGCTCGCCGAGGACGGCGACGGCGCCCCCTGGTGGGCGAGCCTGCGCCGTGCCTTCAGCGGCGGCGAGGCCCTGCCCGTCCCGCTCGCGCGGCGCTGGCAGGAGCGCACCGGCGTGCCCCTGCACAACGTGTACGGGCCCACCGAGGCCGTCATCCAGGTCACCAGCTGGCAGGCCGGCGCCGAGCCCGCCGACGCGGCCACCGTGCCGATCGGCCGGCCCGTGTGGAACACCCGGCTGCACGTCCTCGACCGGTACCTGCGCCCGGTCGCCCCGGGCGAGTCGGGTGAGCTCTACCTCGCGGGCGCGCAACTCGCCCGCGGCTACCACGGACGCACCGCGCTCACCGCGGAGCGGTTCGTCGCCGATCCGTTCGGCACTCCGGGCGCGCGGATGTACCGCACCGGAGACATGGTCCAGTTCGACGCGGACGGCGTGCTCACCTACCTCGGGCGCACCGACCACCAGGTCAAGATCAGGGGAAACCGGGTGGAACTCGGCGAAATCGAAGCACGGCTGCGGGACGAGCCGGCCGTCGGCGACGCGGTGGTCGTCGCCCGCGACGACGAGCGCGGGGTCAAGCAACTGGTGGCCTACCTGGTCCCCGGCAGGGACGGTCGGGCCGACGCCCTCGACACCGAGGCCGTGCGCGCCGCGCTGACCGCCAAGCTGCCCGCGCCCATGGTGCCCAGCCACTTCGTCGCCCTCGACGCCCTGCCGCTCACCCCCGGCGGCAAGACCGACCTGTTGGCCCTGCCCGCCCCCACGGTCCGCCGCAAGGCGGCCGCCCGCACCTCCCGCGAGGGCCGCGAGCAGCAGCTCTGCGCGATCTTCGCCGAGGTCCTCGGTCTCGACGCGGTCGACGCCGACGAGGACTTCTTCATGCTCGGCGGCGACAGCATCCTGTCCATGTCCGTCGCGAGCCGGGCCCGCAAGGCCGGCCTGTCGGTCAGCCCCCGCGAGGTCTTCGAGCACCGCACCCCGGCCGCCCTCGCGTCCGCCACCGGCGCCGCCGACACCGCGACCGCCCCGGCCGCCGACACCGACGGCGTCGGCGACATCACCCTGCTGCCGATCGTCCACCAGCTCCGCGAGGACGGCGGCCCCATCGGCCGGTTCAACCTGTCGATGCTGCTCCAGGCCCCCGCCGCCGCCGACACCGACACCCTGGCCCGGGTCCTCCAGGCCGTCCTGGACCACCACGACGGCCTGCGCACCCGGCTGACCCGGATGGACCTCGGCCCGGCCATCCCGGCCCTGTGGTCCGCGCTCACCACCCCGGCCGGCAGCGTCGACGCCGCCGCCCTGCTGCACCGCGTCGACGCCGGCGGCCTCGACGCCGCCGCCCTGCGCGCCCTGATCACCACCGAGTCCGACGCCGCCGCGGGCCGCCTCGACCCCGACACCGGCGCCATGGTCCGGGCCGTCTGGTTCGACGCGGGCACCGACACCCCCGGCCGACTGCTGCTCGTCGTCCACCACCTGGTCATGGACGGCGTGTCCTGGCGCGTCCTGCTCGGCGACCTCGCCGCGGCCTGGGACGCCGAGGTCCGGGGACGCCGGCCCGAGCTGGAACCCGTACCCTCCTCGCTGCGCCGCTTCGCCCGGGAGATCGCCGAGCAGGCCACCTCCCCGCAGCGCCAGGCCGAACTCCCTTACTGGGCCAAGACCCTGGCCCCCGGCGCCGAACTCGTCCCCGGCGCCGACCGGACCGGCACCGCGGGTGACGCGCGGGACCACACCGTCACCCTCAGCACCGACGAGACCCGCGCGCTGCTCACGTCGGTGCCCGCCACCGCCGGCGCCGACGTCACCGAGGTCCTCCTCGCCGCACTGCGCCTGGCCGTCTCCCGGCGGCGCGCCGCCACCGGCGGCGACCCGGCCGCCGACCTGCTCGTCGACCTGGAACGCCACGGCCGCGACGGCACCGCCCTGGACCTGTCCCGCACGGTGGGCTGGTTCACCGGACTGCACCCCGTCCGGCTGCCCGCCGCCGACGGCGCCCTGGACACCCTCAAGGCCGTCAAGGAGTCCGTCCGCTCGGCCCCCGACTCCGGCGCCGGCTACGGCATGCTGCGCTACCTCAACCCGCAGCTCGCCCCGGTCTTCGCCCAACTGTCGACCGCCCAGGTGTTGTTCAACTACTTCGGCCGGCTCCCCGCCGACCAGGCCGTCGACTGGGCGCCCGCCGCCGAATCCGACGCCCTGTCCGTGGAACCGGACGCGGGCCTGGCCATGCCCTACCCGCTCCAGATCAACGCGGTCTGCGCGGACACCCCGAACGGCCCCGAACTGCGCGCCACCTGGACCTGGCCCGCCGGCCGGGTCCTGGGCGAGGACGACGTCCGCGCCCTCGGCCTGGCCTGGGCCGAGGCCCTGCGCGAACTCATCGCCCAGGCCGCCGGCTCCGACTCCACCACCGGCTCCCTGACCCCCTCCGACCTGCCGCTCGTCCAGCTCACCCAGGCCGAGATCGACCGGGTCGCCCAGGTCAGCCCCGTCCCCGTCGCCGACATCTGGCCGCTGTCCCCCCTCCAGGAGGGCATCCACTTCCACGCCAGCTACGACACGGACGGCCTGGACGTCTACACCGCCCAGGACTGCTTCGACTTCGGCCACCGTCTGGACCTGGACCGGCTGCGCGGCGCCACCGCCGCCCTGCTGGCCCGGCACCCCAGCCTGTGCGCCGGCATCACCTCCGACGGCCTGCCCGCCCCCGTGCAGTTCGTCGGCCCGGCCGCCGAGGTCCCCGTACCGCTCACCGAGACCGACCTGACCGGCCTCACCGAGGAACAGCGCCGGGCCCGCCTCGTCGAGATCTCCGACGCCGACCGGCTGCGCCGCTTCGACCTGGCCTCGCCCCCGCTGTTCCGGCTCCGGCTGATCCGGCTCACCGAGAACGCCGACCGCCTCATGCTCAGCCACCACCTGGTGGCCTGGGACGGCTGGTCCCAGTCCCTGTTCCTCGACGAACTCCTCGCCCTGTACGCCGCCGCCGGCGACGACACCGGGCTGCGCACCCCGGGCAGCTACCGCGACTACCTGACCTGGCTCGCCGAGCAGGACTTCGACGCCGCCCGCGCCACCTGGGGCACCGCCCTCGCCGGACTCGACGAGCCGACCCTGGTCGCCCGCGGCCGCGGCGGCGAACCCACCATCCCGCGCCGGCACGCCCTCGACCTCGGCGCCGACCTCAGCGACCGGCTCCGCGGCACCGCCCGCGAACACGGCCTCACCATCAACGCCGTCCTCTCCGCGGCCTGGGCCCTGGTGCTGTCCGCCGCCGTCGGCAGCGACGACGTCGTCTTCGGCGCCACCGTCGCCGGCCGCCCGGCCGACGTGCCCGGCGCCGACACCACCATCGGCATGTTCCTCAACACCGTCCCGCTGCGGATCTCCCTGCGTCCCGAGGAGTCCGTCGGTCAACTGCTGCGCCGGATCCAGACCGAGCGCATGGCGCTCATGGACCACGAGTACCTGGGCCTGGCCGAACTCCAGCGGGCCGGCGGCCACCCCGTGCTGTTCGACACCCTGTACGTGCTCCAGAACTTCGCCGACGAGGGCGCGTTCCGCGAGCTCACCGACCGGCACGGCATCACCGGAGTGGGCAGCGTCGACGCCACCCACTACCCGATGACCCTCATCGTCAACCCGGCCGAGCGCGTCCAGGTCAAGCTGGAGTACCGCCCCGACCTCATCGACGACGACCGGGCCGCCGCCACCCTGAACCGCTACCGGACCCTGGTCGAGCGGCTCCTCGGCGACCTCACCGCCCCCGTCGGCGCCCTGGACCTGCTGCTCCCCGACGAGCACGCCGACCTGACCGCGGCCTGGGCCGCCAGCAACGAGCCCGTCCCCGACGAGACCGTCGCCGACCTGCTCGCCGGCCAGGTGGCCCGCACGCCGGACGCCGTCGCCCTCGTGTTCGGCGACACCGCCCTCACCTACGCCGAACTCGACGCCCGGATCAACCGCACGGCCCGCCTGCTGCTGGCCCGCGGCGCCGGCCCCGAGCGGACGGTCGCCCTCGCGCTGCCCCGCTCCATCGAGATGGTCGTCTCCCTGTTCGCGGTCCTGCGCACCGGCGCCGCCTACCTGCCGCTCGACCTGGACCACCCCGCCGACCGGCTCCGCCTGATGGTCGAGGACACCGGGCCGCTGTGCCTGCTCACCACCCTCGCCGTCGCCCCGACGCTGCGCGCCGACTCCGGGCCGCTCGCCCCCGAGGTCGCCCTGGACGACCCGGCCGTGGTCGCCGAACTGGCCGCCCTGCCCGGCGCCGAGGTCACCGACGCGGAACGCCCCGCCTTCGCGCACGGCGTCCCCGGCCGGCTGGAGCACCCGGCGTACGTCATCTACACCTCCGGGTCCACCGGCAAGCCCAAGGGCGTCGTCACCCCCTACCGCGGTCTGACGAACATGCAGCTCAACCACCAGGTCGAGGTGTTCGATCCGGCCATCGCCTCCACCGGCGGACGCCGCCTGCGGATCGCGCACACCGTCTCCTTCGCCTTCGACATGTCGTGGGAGGAGCTGCTCTGGCTCGTCGAGGGCCACGAGGTCCACGTCTGCGACGAGGAACTGCGCCGCGACGCCGAGGCCCTGGTCGCCTACTGCGACGACCACCGCATCGACGTCGTCAACGTCACGCCCACCTACGCCCAGTTGCTCATCGAGGAGGGCCTCCTCGACCACGACGAGGCCGCCGGCAAGCACCGCCCCGCCCTCGTCCTGCTCGGCGGCGAAGCCGTCTCCGACACCGTCTGGAACCGCCTCGCCGAGACCGACGGCACCTACGGCTACAACCTGTACGGCCCCACCGAGTACACGATCAACACCCTCGGCGGATCCACCGCCGACAGCGCCACCCCCACCGTCGGCCGCCCCATCCGCAACACGCGCGGCTACGTCCTGGACGCCATGCTGCGCCCCGTCCCGCCCGGCTGCCCCGGCGAGCTGTACATCGCCGGCACCGGCCTGGCCCGCGGCTACCACGACCGGCCCGGCCTGACCGCCGAGCGGTTCGTCGCCGACCCGTTCGGCGCCCCCGGCGAGCGCATGTACCGTACGGGCGACCTCGTACGGCAGCGTCCCGACGGCCTGATCGACTTCCTCGGCCGCACCGACGACCAGGTCAAGATCCGCGGCTACCGCATCGAACTCGGTGAGATCGCCACCGCCCTGTCCGCGCACCCCGACGTGGCCCACGCCGCCGTCGTCGTGAACGAGCGGGCGGCCGGCAAGCGCCTGGTCGGCTACGTGGTCCCCGAGGACGGCGCCGAACGCGCCGAGGCCCTCACGCAGAGCCTGCGCGAGCACCTCAAGGCATCCCTGCCCGACTACATGGTCCCGGCTGCCCTGGTGGCCGTCGACACCCTGCCGCTCACCGTCAACGGCAAGCTCGACACCAAGGCCCTGCCCGCCCCCGAGTTCGCCGGCGCCGGCGCCGGACGCTCCCCGCGCACCCCGCGGGAGGAGACCCTCTGCGCCCTGTTCGCGGAGGTCCTCGGCCTCACCGAGGGCAGCGTGGGCATCGACAGCAACTTCTTCGAGCTGGGCGGGCACTCGCTCCTCGCCACCCGACTGATCGCCCGGGCCCGCACCGCGCTCTCCGCCGAACTGGCCATCCGGGACCTCTTCGAGGCCCCGACCGTCGCCGAACTCGTCGAGCGCGCCGCCGGCTCGCAGGCCGACGCACGCCCCGCCCTGGTGGCCGGCGAGCGCCCCGAGGAACTGCCGCTCTCCCACGCCCAGCAGCGCCTGTGGGTCATCCAGCAGCTGGAGGACACCTCCGCCGCGTACAACTTCCCGCTGGTCATGCGGTTGCGCGGAGACCTCGACGTCACCGCCTGGCGGGCCGCGCTGGCCGACGTCACCGACCGCCACGAGGCCCTGCGCACCCTGTTCGTCGAGCGCGACGGCCAGGCCCACCAGCGGGTCCTGCCCGCCGGCCGGTCCCACCCGCCGGTGGAGCACCTGCGCGCCACCGAGGAGGAGGCCGCCGCCCTGGTCGACGCGGCCATCAACCGGCCCTTCGACCTCGCCGCCGAACTGCCCCTGCGCGTCACCGTCATCGAGGTGGCGCCCGAGGAGCACGTCGTCGTGATCCTCCTGCACCACATCACCACCGACGAGTGGTCGGACCGCCCCTTCCTCGGCGACCTCGCCGCCGCCTACGCCGCCCGCCGCACCGGCCGCGTCCCGCACTGGGAGCCGCTGCCCGTCCAGTACGCCGACTACGCGCTCTGGCAGCGCAAGCTGCTCGGCGACCCGGCCGACGCGCAGAGCCTGGCAGCCCGCCAGCTCGACCACTGGCAGCGCACCCTGGACGGCGCCCCCGAGGAACTGGAACTGCCCACCGACCGGCCGCGCCCGGCCCGCCCCGCCTTCACCGGCGCCGAACTCGACATCGCGTTCGACGGCGAGGCCTACCAGGACCTGAAGCGGCTGGCCAAGGACAACGGCGTCAGCATGTTCATGGTGGTCCACGCGGCCGTCGCGACCCTGCTGCACCGCCTCGGGGCCGGCACCGACATCCCGCTCGGCTCGCCCATCGCCGGACGCGGCGACGAAGCCCTCGACGACCTCGTCGGCTTCTTCGTCAACACCCTGGTCCTGCGCACCGACCTCGGCGGCGACCCCACCTTCACCGAACTGCTCGCCCGGGTCCGCGACACCGACCTGGCCGCGTTCTCGCACGCCGACGTGCCCTTCGAGTCGGTCGTGGAGAAGCTCAACCCGACCCGCTCGCTGGCCCGCAACCCGCTGTTCCAGGTGATGGTCGGCTACCACGCCCGCACCGAGGGCGAACTGGACCTGGCCGGCCTGGCCGTCGAGTACGTGCCCTTCCGGATCCGCTCCGCCAAGTTCGACCTCGTGTTCAGCTTCACCGAGCAGACCTCCGCCGACGGCGAGGCCGGCTCGCTGGTGTGCCGCCTTGAGTTCGCCACCGAGCTCTTCGACCAGGACACCGCCGAGCGGATCGGCGAACGCCTCACGGCCCTGACCGGAGCCCTCGCGGCCGCCCCGGACCGGCCCGTGTCCGCCGCCCCGCTCCTGGTGGGCGACGAACGCGACCTCGTCCTGGACGGCTTCAACGGCGGCCCCCGCGAGGTGGACGAACTGTCGCTGCCCGCCCTGTTCGCCCGGCACGTCGCCGAGCGGCCCGGCGCCGTCGCCGTCGTCGACCGCGACACCCACCTCGACTACGCCGCGCTGGACGCCCGGTCCAACCGGATCGCCCACCTGCTGGCCGCGCAGGGCGTCGGCGTCGAGAGCGTCGTCGGCGTGGCCGTGCCCCGATCGGCCGACATGATCGCCACCGTGCTGGCCGCGCTGAAGCTGGGCGCCGCCTTCCTGCCGCTGGACCTGGTCCACCCGCAGGACCGGCTCGGCTACATGATCGAGGACTCCCGGACGACCCTGGTCGTCGGCACCGGACCGGTGGCCGGGAAGATCCCCGCCACGGACGTCCCCGTCCTGCTGCTCGACGCGCCCGGCACCGCCGCCGCCCTGGCCCTCCAGCCGACCACCGCCGTACCCGCCCCGCCGGTCGCCCTGGACCAGGCCGCGTACGTCATCTACACCTCCGGCTCCACCGGCCGGCCCAAGGGCGTCGTCGTCCCCCACGAGGGCATCTCCAGCCTCGTCGCCACCGCCGTCGACCGGATGGGCCTGGAAGCCGACAGCAGCGTCCTGCAGTTCGCCTCCATCGGCTTCGACGTGTTCGTCTTCGAACTCGCGATGGCGCTCTGCCACGGCGGCCGCCTCGTCCTCATCACCGACGAGGCCCGCGTGGCCGGACCGGCCCTCACGGACTTCCTGGCCGTCCACGGGATCAGCCACATGATCCTGCCGCCGTCCCTGGTGTCCGCGCTGCCCGCCGGCTGCGAACTCCCCGAAGGATCGACCGTCCTGGTCGGCACCGAGACGGTGCCGCCGGATCTCTTCGAGCGGTTCGGCGCCACCGCGAACCTGATCTGCGCCTACGGACTCACCGAGGCCACCGTCAACTCCACCCTGTGGCCCTCGCGCGGCGCGGAGCTGCGGCCCGGCGCCCGCGTCCCGATCGGCGCCCCCGACCCGAACACCCTCGCCTACGTGCTGGACGATCGGCTCCAGCCCGTCCCGCCCGGCGTGGTCGGCGAACTGTACGTGTCCGGGCGCGGCCTGGCCCGCGGCTACCTCGGCCGCTTCGGCCTGACCGCCGAGCGGTTCGTCGCCGACCCGTTCGGCGCCCCCGGCAGCCGCATGTACCGCACCGGTGACCGGGCCCGCTGGCGCCGCGACGGGAACCTCGACTTCCTGGGCCGCGTCGACACCCAGGTCAAGATCCGTGGCTTCCGCATCGAACTCGGCGAGATCGAGGCCGCGCTCGTCGCGCACCCCGCCGTCAGCCAGGCCACGATCGTTCCCGACCGGGCCGGCGACATCGTCCGTCTCGTCGGCTACGTCGTCCCGGAGAACGGCGTCCTCGACCCGCAGGACGTCCGGGCGCACGTCGCCGGACAGCTGCCCGAGTACATGGTGCCCGCGCTCGTCGTCACCCTGGACGGCCCGCTGCCGCTGACCCCCAACGGCAAGCTCGACCACAAGGCGCTGCCCGCGCCCGACTGGTCCGGGATGACCGGCGGGGCCCGCCCGGTCGGCGCCACCCAGGCCAAGCTCGCCGCCCTGTTCGGCGAGATCCTCCAGCTCGACGAAGTCGGCGTCCACGACAACTTCTTCGCCCTCGGCGGCCACTCCATGGCCTCCATGCGCCTCCTCGGCCGCATCCGCGCCGAGTTCGGCGTCGAGCTGAGCATCCGCGACGTCTTCGACGCCCTGACCGTCGCCGGTCTCGCCGCCAAGCTCGACGGCGCGGCCGCCGCCCGCCCGGCCCTGCGCCCGGCGGCCCCCGGCACCGACACCACGGGACCGGCCCCCGTACAGCGCCCGCAGTGGGAGGCGCACCGGCGCTGGGAGGGCTTCGACCACGGGCTGGTGCTCCGCTCGCCCGGCGCCCTGGACCCGGCCGCCCTGGCAGCCGCCCTCGACGACGTCGTCACCCGCCACGAGCCGCTGCGCACCCGCTTCACCGAGCAGGACGGCGCCGTACGCCGCGAACCCGCCCCCCACCCGGCGCTGGAGACCGAAACCTGCGCCGACCTCGACACGCGGCTCGGCGAACTCGCCGCGCTGCACCCCGATCTGACCCGCGAGGCTCCGCTGCGGGCACGGCTGCTCACCGGAGCCTGCGGCGAACAGGCCCTGCTGATCACCGCGCACTACCTCGCCGTCGACGAATGGTCCGTCGTCCCGCTGTTCCGCGACCTCACCGAGGCCTACGAGGCCCGCGAACAGGGCCGCGCCCCCGACTGGGAGCCGCTGCCCGTCAGCTACTCCGACTACGCGACCTGGGCCGAGCAGGTCATCGGCGACCTCGCCGACCCCGCCGGTCTCGGCGCCCGCCAGCTCGCCTGGTGGCAGGAGAACCTGGCCGGCGTCCCGGAGGAGCTCGCGCTGCCCGTGGACCGGCCGCGCCCGCAGGCCCCGGACGTACGCGGACCGGGCGGCGACTACGTCTCCTTCGTCCTGGACGAGCAGCTGCACGCCGACGTGGACGCGCTCGCCCAGTCCACCGGTACCAGCATGTTCATGGTGTTGCACTCGGCCCTGTCGGCCCTGCTCACCGCCCACGGTGCGGGCACCGACCTGCCGATCGCTACGATGGTCGCCGGCCGGGGTGAGGAGCAGCTCGCCGACCTCGTCGGCTGCTTCTTCAACACGGTGGTGCTGCGCACCGACACGGCGGGGGACCCCACTTTCGCCGAACTGCTGGGCCGGGTGCGGGAGATCACGCTCAGCGCCCTGGACCGGCAGGACGTCCCGTTCGACGCGGTCGTCCGTGCCACGGCGCTGCCCGACGAGGGACCGCAGGTCATGGTGATCCACCACGAACAGGCGGACCTCGGACAGTTGGAGGGCGGCGTGGGCTCCTTCCACGCGGTGCCGACCGGCTCGGCGAAGGCGGAGCTGACGCTCAGCTTCTACGAGCCGCGCGGCGACGGACCGGTCCACTGCGAACTGATCCACGCCACCGACCTGCTCGGTCGGGCCAAGGCCCGCCGGCTCGCCGAAGAACTTCACCGGTTGCTGCGCCATGTGGTGGCCGAACCCGGACAGCCGCTCTCGGAGCTGTTCACCGTTATGTCCATGAGGAGTGAGAACGCATGACCACCAACCCGTTCGAGGACCCGCAGGGCCGCTTCCTGGTCCTCGTCAACGACGAGAACCAGCACTCGGTGTGGCCGGCCTTCGCCCAGGTGCCGGCGGGCTGGCGGACCGTCTTCGGTGAGGACACCCGGGACGCGTGCCTGACCTACGTCGAGACCAACTGGACCGACCTGCGCCCCGCGAGCCTGGCCGCCCAGCAGGCCTGATCCCGCGCCCGGCACCACGACGCCGCCCGCGGTGAGGAACCCTCCTCGCCGCGGGCGGCGTCCGTGCGTTGCGGCCCGGGGCCGTGGCGCAGGGGGCGGTGCGGCGGCCTCGCGCCCGCTCGCCGGACCCGGCGGCGCGACCGCGCCGTCGCCCGGCCCGGGACCGCCGGTCCCCGCCTCTGCGCCCGCGGCGGCGGGGCCGGCCTGCGGGGTGCCGCACTGTCGGACCCCGGGTTCCGGTAGTGGGTCGGGGCGCGGGGCCCCGGATGACCGGCACCGGCACCGGCACCCGTACCGTCCCCGGCGCGGGTACGGAAAACGCCGCGCGTCCTTCCCGGGGAAAGGGACGCGCGGCGTTCGGGGTTCCGCCCGGGGGCTGCCGGCCCCGGTGGGTCAGGGGGTCGGCGCGGCCGGTGCCGACGGCGTCACGGGCTTCCTCGGCGCGGGCGGCGCAGCGGCGTCCCCGGGCTCCCGGCGGCTGGCGGACCAGGCCTCCCAGAGGTCGGCGTAGCGCCCGCCCGCGGCGACGAGTTCGTCGTGCGTGCCGGTCTCGACGACCCGCCCCTGGTCGAGGACCACGATCCGGTCGGCGGTCGCGGCCTGCGGGAGCCGGTGCGCGACCATCAGGCCGGTGCGCCCCTCAAGGGCCCGCAGGGCCGCCGTCTCCAGGACCCGGGCGCCGGCGCTGCCCGCGTCGGCGGTGGCCTCGTCCAGGATCGCCACCGGCGGGTCGGCGAGGACCAGCCGGGCCAGGGCCAGGTGCTGGGCCTGGGTGACGGTGAGTCGGTGCCCGCCCTCGCCGACCACGGTGGCGAGGCCCTCGGGCAGCGCGAGCGCCCAGTCCAGGGCGCCCACCCGGTCGAGGGCCGCCCGCAGTTCCTCGTCGGTGGCCTCCGGCCGGGCCAGCCGCATGTCCTCGGCCAGCGGCCCGGCGAACACGTGGACCTCCTGGCTGATCAGCGTCACCGTCCGGCGGATCCCGGCGGGACCCAGCTCCCGGGCGTCGACGCCGCCGAGGAGGATCGAGCCGCCGGACGGCTCGTGCACGCCGGCGATGAGCTTCGCGAGGGTGGTCTTGCCGGCGCCGCTCGCGCCGACGAGGGCGACCCGTTCGCCGCTGCGGACCTCCAGGTCGACCTCGCGCAGGACGGGGTGCCCCGACACGTACGCGTGGCTCAGCGCGCGGACCGTGACGGAACCGTCGGCGGGCGTGCCCGGCTCCCGCGGTTCGCGCTCGGCGGGCAGCTCGGACACGCCGACCAGGCGGGCCAGGCTCGCACCGGCGGACTGCGCCTCGTCGATGAGGAAGAGCGCGGCGTTGACCGGGTTGAAGAGGCTGTGGAAGTACAGGGCGGCCGCGGTGGCCGTGCCGATGCTGACGGATCCGTTGTCGACCAGGTGGAAGCCGGTGACGAGGACGGCCGCCAGGCCGATGAACTCGGCGAGGTTCAGCCGGGAGAAGAAGCCGGACACGAGACGGATGCCGCGCAGCGCGAGGTCGACGGCCTCCCGGGACCGCTGCTCCAGCAACTGGGCGTGCGTGCCTCCGAGGCGGAACGCGCGGACGGTACGGACGCCGCCGATGCTGTCGAGGAGCTGGTGCTGGAGCGCCCCGGTGGCCACGCGGTGTCGGGCGTACACGGACGAGGCGCGGGGGATGTACCAGCGCACGGACAGGATGTGGACGGGTACGGCGAGCAGGACCGCGGCGAGGAACCGCCAGTCGAGCACGGCCAGTCCGGCCAGGGTCAGCACGATGGTGAGCAGGGCGCCCGCGAACTCGGGCAGGGCCTGACGCACGGCCCGCGCGATGACGGTGACGTCGCCGGTCACCCGCGAGGTCAGGTCGCCGGAACCGGCCCGCTCGACGCGCTCCAGGGGCAGCCGCAGGGCCCGGGCGATGAAACGTTCCCGCAGGTTCGCGAGGATCGTCTCGCCGAGCCGGGCGACGAGGGAGCTGCCGATCGCGGTGGCGACGCCGCGGGCCGCCGCGACGACGAGGAGCAGGACCATCGGCACGGTCAGCGACGCGGCCCCCCGCTGGTCGACGACGAGGTCGACGATGCGCCCGAGCAGCGGGGCGGTCAGCAGGCCGATGCCCGTTCCGAGGACGAGGACGGCCAGCGCCGACACGGCCAGCAGGCGGTGGCCGCGCAGCAGGGTGCGCAGCACGGCGAAGGTCCGGGCGCCGGTCGCCGTGGGCAGCAGTTCGCGATCCGCCGTGGTGGATCCGCTCATCGTCCGTCCTTCGTTCTCCGCGTCCGCGTGGTCCGGGCGCGCTCCGGCGCCGGCCTTCTGGTTCGTGTCGGTCATGCCAGCACCGTCGCGCGGTAGGCACCGTCCGCGGTGACCAGGTCCTGGTGGAGGCCCTCCGCGGTGACGGATCCCTCGTCCAGGACGACGACCCGGTCGGTCGCGGCGAGGAGCGCGGGGCTCGTGGTGACCAGGAAGGTGGTGCGGCCGGGCCGCAGTTGCTTCAGGCGGGCCGCGATGCGGGACTCGGTGACGGTGTCGACGGCGGTCGTCGGGTCGTGGACGACGAGTACGGGCGGGTCGGCGGCCAGGGCGCGGGCCAGTGCGACGCGTTGGCGCTGTCCGCCGGAGAGGGAGCGGCCGCGCTCGGTGAGCGGGGTGTCCACGCCCCGGGGCAGCGAGCGGGCGACGTCGTCCGCGGTGGAGGCGGCCAGGGCCGGACCGGGGTCGGCCGTCCCGTCGGCCGCGCCCGCCCGTACGTTGTCGAGCAGGCTGCCCTCGAACAGGTCGGCGTCGTGGTGGGCGACGAGGATCGCCCGGCGGGCGTCGTCGGGGTCGAGGTCGGTCAGCGCGATGCCGTCGAGCTCGATCACCCCTTCGTCGGGGTCCGATTCGCGGCCCAGGCACAGCAGCAGGTCGTTGGCGACGGCCGGGTCCTTCGCGACGACACCGATCAGGCTCCCGGGGGCGACGTCGAGGTCGAGGCCGCGCAGCGCCCCGTACGAGACGCCGCTGAGGCGCACCCGACCGGCGACGGGCGTGGGGAGCGCGGCCGTTCCGGCGGTGACGGCGGGCGGTGCGGCGAGCACCTCGGCGATCCGCTCGGCGGAGGCGCGGCCCTGGGCGAACTCGCCGTTGACGTAGGTGAGGAGCTGGAACGGTCCCAGGAGGTACTGGGCGAGGCCGACGGCCGCGACGAGTTCGCCCACGCTGATCGAGCCCCGCATCGCGAGGTGCGCGCCGACGAGTCCGATGATCGCGATGAAGATGCCGGTCAGGGCGAGGATCGCGCCGTCGTGCCAGGCCCGGCTGCCGGCGGCGCGCAGCGCGGCGACGAGGGAGTCCCGGCTGGTGCGCTCGTACCGGGAGACCGCGGCGCCCTCGGCTCCGATGCCCTTGAGGACGCGCAGGCCGGCGACGAGGTCGGCGGCGACGCCCGAGGCGTGCGCGGCGCGGTCCTGTTCGACCTCGCTGCGCCGTTCCAGGGGGCGGCTGATGAGGTGGCCGAGCCACAGCAGGGGCGGGACGCCGAGGAGGATCAGCAGGCCCAGCGGCACCGAGATGCGCAGCAGGGCGACGGCGCTGATGACGAGGCCGGCGGCCCCCGACAGGGCGTACGTCATCGCGGCGGCGGTCGCGCCGACGCGGGTCGCGTCACCGGTGGCGATGGCGGTCAGGGCGCCGGGCAGCCGACCCTTGTCGGCGCCGCCGCGCGGGTCGAGCACCTTCCTGCCGAGGGTGAGGCGCAGGCCGTGGCCCGCGTATTCGGCGGATCCGTCGGTGATCCTCGCGGAGATCCGGTAGCAGGTCGACAGGATGAGGAAGAGGCCGGCGAGGACGATCAGCCAGCGCAGCAGGGCCCCGGAGGATCCCGTGGCCACGGCCTGGTCGATGATGATCCCGATGACGACGGGGACCAGGGCCTCGCAGCCCTGGTGGGTCATGCCGAGGGCGGACGCCGTCGCGATGCGGCGGCGTTGGCCGCCGATCGCTTGCCGGAGGACTTGGCTCCCGGTAGGTCCTCCGTCGAGCATGTGTTCCTCCGGCAAATATGAGAATGATCAAATAGTTAGGTAAGGCTACCTTAAACAAGCCGCGCGGCGGGGTGCTGTCCAGCCGCTGCCCCCTATGTGCCGATTGCCTCATCCGTCCACGCGTTGACCTGGTCCGGAGGGTTCGCTTAGGCTCACCTAAGTATCATGTCGTCGGTTCATCACCTTTCGCTCGTCGCCGGCTAACTGCCGCCAGGGGGAGTAGTAGTTGTTGTCGGTCGAAGCCCGGGCGGAACCGGGAACCGGGGCCAAGGGCCACGTCGCACCACCCAAGTCGCGGTCCGTGACGGCGGCGCGGGGCGCCGGTCTCGTCGTCGGGCTCGCCGCGCTCCTCCTGGTCTCGCTGCTCAGCGTGTGGGTCGGCACCAAGGGCATCCCGTTCTCCGCCACGTGGAACGTGCTCTGGAACCCCGACGGGTCGCAGGCCTCGGTCATCATCCACGAGTACCGGATCCCCCGTACCCTCCTCGGACTCGTCGTCGGCCTGGCCCTCGGTCTGTCCGGCGCGCTCATGCAGGCGCTGACCCGCAACCCGCTCGCGGACCCCGGTCTGCTCGGCGTCAGCCTCGGCGCCTCCACCGGCGTGGTCGTCGCGATCTCGTTCCTCGGCATCGGCACGGCCCTGGGCTACGTGTGGTTCGCGTTCGCCGGGGCCGCCATCGCCTCGGTGGTGGTCTACCTGCTCGGATCCTCCGGGCGGAGCCTGGCCACGCCCGACCGGCTGGTCGTCGCGGGAGCCGCCGTCACGGCGGTGCTCACCGCCTTCAACACGGCCGTCCTGCTCCTCGACCCGCAGGCCTTCAACCAGTTCAGGTTCTGGACGGTGGGCGCCCTCGCGGGCCGCAACCTCGACTTCGTGTACCTGATCCTGCCCTTCGTCGTCGTCGGACTGTTCATCGCCCTCGGGATCGCCCCCGCCCTCAACGCCCTCGGCATGGGCGAGGACGTGGGTCGCGCCCTCGGCGTGAACATCACCCGCACCCGCGCCCTGGGCGCCGTCGCCGTGATGCTGCTCTGCGGCGCCGCGACCGCCGCCGCCGGGCCGATCGGCTTCGTGGGCCTGGCGGTTCCGCACGTGGCCCGGTTCGTGGTCGGCCCCGACCAGCGCTGGGTACTGGCGTACTCCATGCTGATCGCGCCCGTCCTGCTGATCGGAGCGGACGTACTGGGCCGGGTGCTCGGGGCGCCCGGCGAGATCCAGGTCGGCATCGTCACCGCGTTCCTCGGCGCACCGCTGTTCATCGCGCTGTGCCGCCGCCGAAAGTTGGTCATGCTGTGAGTGCCGCACCCGAGGCCGAGGCCTCCGCCGCCCCCACCACCCCCACGCCCCGCATCGTCACCGGTAGCGTCCTGCGCACCCGGGGCGGACGCCTCTCGCTGCGGGTCCAGGGCCGCAGCGTGGCCGTCACCCTGATCCTGCTGGCCCTGCTCCTGACGGTCATGACGATCAGCCTGACGACCGGTGACTTCAGCCTGTCCGTCGGCGAGGTGCTCGGAGCCCTCTTCGGCGACGGCGGCGGCGCCGCCGACTTCGTCGTCAACACGTTGCGCATGCCCCGGCTGCTGACCGCCCTGTGCGTCGGCGCGGCCCTCGCCGTCAGCGGGGCCATCCTGCAGAGCCTGACCAACAACCCGCTGGGCAGCCCCGACATCATCGGCTTCACCAACGGATCGGCGACCGGCGCGCTCGTCGTCATCGTCGTGACGCACGGCAGCATGACCCAGATCGCCCTCGGCGCCCTGGTCGGCGGGCTCGCCACGGCCGCCGTCATGTACCTGCTGCTCCTCGGCAGCGGCATGCAGGGCTTCCGGCTCATCGTCATCGGCATCGGGGTGAGCGCCCTGCTGCTCGCCTTCAACTCCTACCTGCTCACCCGGGCGACCTGGCAGGAGGCCCTGGAGGCCCAGGCCTGGCTCATCGGCAGCCTCGGCAACCGCGGCTGGGAACACGCCAACACCATCGTCATCGCCGTCGCCGTCCTCCTCCCGCTCGCCCTGCTGTTCGCCCGCCGGCTCTCCATGGTGGAGATGGGCGACACCACGGCCACGGCGCTGGGCGTCAACGTCGGCGCGACCCGGACCGCGCTCCTCGTCATCAGTGTCGCCCTGGCGGCCTTCGCCACCGCGGTCACCGGACCCATCTGGTTCGTCGCGCTCGCGGCGCCCCAACTGGCCCGCAAGCTGTCCCGGTCGTCCGGACCGGCCCTGATGCCGTCCGCCGCCATGGGCGCCGTCCTGCTGGCCGGCAGCGACCTCGCCGTCCAGCGAATCTTTTCCCCCGCCCTCCTGCCGGTGGGCACGGCGACCGGCACCGTCGGCGGGTTGTACCTGATCTGGCTGCTGGTCATGGAGTCACGAAAGAGCCGCGCATGAGTGCTGAGAACGTCCCCACCGCCCGCCTCAGGGCCGAGGACCTGACGCTGACCTATGACCAGCGGACGGTGGCCACCTCCCTGGACGTGGTCATACCCGACCACTCCTTCACGGTGATCATCGGCCCCAACGCCTGCGGCAAGTCCACCCTGCTCAAGGCACTCGCACGGATGATCAAACCGAAGACGGGCGAGGTCTACCTCGACGGGGCCGCGATCTCCACCTACCGCTCCCGCGAGGTCGCGCGCCGGCTCGGCCTGCTCCCGCAGACCTCCACCGCGCCCGGCGGCATCACGGTCGGCGACCTCGTCGCCCGCGGCCGCTATCCGCACCAGAAGCTGCTCAAGCAGTGGTCCGCCGAGGACGAGGCCGCCGTCGCGGAGGCCATGCGCCAGACCGGCGTCCTCGAACTCGCCGAGCGGCCCGTCGACGACCTGTCGGGCGGCCAGCGCCAGCGCGTCTGGCTGTCCATGGTGCTGGCGCAGCAGACCTCCATCCTGCTGCTCGACGAGCCGACCACCTTCCTCGACATCGCCCACCAGGTCGAGGTGCTCGACCTGTGCGCCGAACTGCACGAGCGCAAGGGACAGACCATCGTCGCGGTGCTCCACGACCTCAACCAGGCCTGCCGCTACGCCACGCACCTCATCGTGATGAAGCCGGGAGGCATCATCGCCGCCGAGGGCGACCCCGCGACGATCATGACCGCCGATCTCATCCAGGACGTGTTCGGCCTCTCCTGCCGGATCATCGACGACCCGGAGACCGGAACGCCCCTGATGGTGCCCGCGGCCCGCAAACGAGTCGGCACGGCCGCCGGAGCCCCGGTGGCCGAACTCCTCCAGTGACGGACGGACCACCATGCTCTGCACGAGGCTGACGAACGCCAACATCCTCACGATGGACCCGGACCACCCCGTGGCCCACGACCTGGGGATCTGGCACGGCCGGATCGTCGGCCTGGACGACGCGGTGACCGGACTCCCCGCCCGCGAGGTCATCGACCTCCAGGGCGCCACCGTCCTGCCGGGGTTCATCGACAGCCACGTGCACCTGGCCTGGACCGGGCTGAAGGCCGCCACCCCGAGCGTCGCGGGCCTCACGCGGATCGACGACGTCCTCGCCGTCGTCGCGGAAGCCGTCTCCGGCCGGAACGAGCCCGGCTCCTGGGTGGACATCGCCGGGTACGACCAGCGGGCGCTCGGACGGCACCTGACCGCGGCCGAACTCGACCGGGTCGGCGCGGGCCACCAGGTGTTCCTGATGCACGAGTCCGGGCACGCCTGCGTCGTCAACACCGCGGTGCTCGACCGGCTCCCGGCGGGCGTCCCCCACGAGGACGGCTTCCTCGCCGAGGGCGCCATGAGCGCCGCCCGGGCCCTGCGGCCCCCGTACTCCCAGCGGGAACTCGCCGACGCCATCGAGCGCGCCGGTCGGACCTGCCTCGCCGAGGGCGTCACCGCCTGCGCGGAGGCGGGCATCGGCGGCGGCCTCCTCGGCCACAGCCCCGTCGAACTCGGCGCCTACCAACTCCTGCGCGACGAGGGCCGGCTGCCCCTGCGCGTCCAGCTCATGGCGGCCGCCGACACCCTGCGCCCCGTCACCACACCGGACGCCGACGGCATCCCCCGCGCGCTCGGCCTCGGCATGCGCACCGGCTTCGGCGACGACTGGCTCTCCCTGGGCGCGCTCAAGGTCTACACCGACGGCGGCATGATGGCCCGCACCGCCGCCCTCACCAGGCCGTACGAGGGCACGGAACACCTCGGGCAGCTCCAGGGCGACCCGCAGCGGCTGTTGGACACCATCGTGGACGGTCACCTCGCCGGATGGCAGCTCGCCGTCCATGCCATCGGCGACCGCGCCGCCGACCTCGCGCTGGAGGGGATCGAGCGCGCGCAGCGCCTGCGGCCGCGCCCCGGGGCCCGGCACCGCGTCGAACACGCGGGCCTGATCCGGCCCGACCAACTGCCGCGCTTCGCCCGGCTCGGGGTGGCCGCCGTCGTCCAGCCGAACTTCCTCCACTCCTTCGGGGACGACTACTCCGCCATCATGGGCGAGGAGCGGGCGCCCTGGATGTACCGCGGCAAGGGCTTCCTGGACCACGGCGTCACCCTCGTCGGCAGCTCCGACCGGCCCGTCACGGACGGATCCCCGCTGCGGGCGATCCAGTTCATGGTCGAACGGGCCTCCTCGACGGGCCTGCCCGTCGGGCCGGACGAGGGCATCACCGTCGACCAGGCGCTGCACGCGTACACGGTCGCCGGCGGGTACGCCTGCCACTGGGACGACAGCGCGGGCAGCCTCACCGCCGGCAAGCGCGCCGACCTGGTGGTGCTGGGCGACGACCCGCGCCGCGTCGACGCCTCGGTCGTCGGCGACATCCAGGTGGTGGCCACGTTCGTGGACGGGGCGCGGACGCCCGAGTCGAAGGCGCTGTAGGTCAGTTCGGTTCCGCCCGCTCGGAAAATCCACCCGTCCACCCGCATCCCACCTAGGTTAGGCTTACCTAAACATGGGGGTGCTGGGATGCAGGAGCAGGTGCGACGCCGAGCGCAGCAGGACGAGTGGGCCGACGAGGTCGTGGCCTGCTTGGGGTCCCGGGAAGAGATGGAACGCGCGCTGCGCGAGGCGCTGAGCCGGACGCCCAGTCAGCGTGAAGAAACGATTGCCCGTATGGCGGACGCCCTGCGCGGCGCGGCGCAGGGGCTGTCCGTCCCCGGCTGCGCGGCGGCCGCCGGAGTCCCCGAACGCATCCTGCGCGAGTGGTTGGAGATCGACGCCGCCTTCGCCGGGGCGCTGCGCGCCGCGCACGCCCTCGCGGAGGCCCACGGGTTGCGCCCGGGGGCCGAGCCGACGCCCGCCGCGCTCCATCTCCTGCTCGACGCGATACGCAAGGGCGCGGCCTGGCCCGCCGCGGCGAGCCTCGTCGGCATCTCCATCCGCGGCTTCAACCGCCTGCGCTCCGAGGCGCCGCAGGTCGGGGCTCTGATCGCGGCCGCCCAGCGGGCCCGGCCGACGCGGACCGCCCCGGGTGGGAGGCGTCGAGTCGCCAAGGCCGGGAGCGGTCGGACCGGTTACCGGATCGTCCAGCTCGACGACCCGGTGCTCTCGCCGGGCGGCCGGCCCGACCCGGGCGTCGGGGCGGGTGGCTCCGGTGCGGGAGGCCTCGCGGCGGGGGAGTTCGGGGTGGGGGAGTTCGGGGTGGGCGAGGGTGCGCCTGGGGCGCGCCGGGACGCGTGACGCCCCGGGGCGTGGGGTGCGGCGCCGTTCGCCGGCAACCGCGTTGACCGGTCGGCGCGGAGGGGCGCCCCGGGTTTTGCCTCCTACTTAAGTAAGGCTAACCTTGGTTGCGTGGTTCCGGGGTGGTGCGGTGAACGAGCCGCCCTCCGTTCGCGCCGGCGCCGTATGGAAAGGGAACCCTTGATCACGCTCGCCTCGCGGACCGCCCCCCGGTCCGATCGTGCCGCTCTGCCCGACGCCTTCCCCGTACGCTCCGCGCACTCCGGGGACGCCGCCGCCCTCGCGACCCTGTCCCGGCCGTTCGTCCGCTCGGGAGCCCTGCGGGCGCGCCCCCTCTCCCTGTACGTCGCGGACGCCGCCGACTTCCTCGTGGCGGACGCCCCCGACGGAACGCTCCGGGGTTGTCTGGCCCTACGGGTCCACCCCGCCGCGGCGGGCACCGGCCGCGGCGCCTCGGGCGTCCTCTACAACTTCTGCGTCGCCCCCGGCAGCCAGGGCCGCGGACTGGGCGCCGGGCTGCTGACCGCCGCGCTGGCCAGGGCCGACTCCCACGCGCTGAGCGCCCTGTTCACCGCGACGACGGGCGGCGGCGAGCTGTTCCGCCGCCACGGCTTCGCCCCGGCCCACGTCGCCGCCGCCCCGCCGGCCTGGGTGGACTCCCTGTCCCCCGACCGCAATGCGCGGATCCTCACCCGCTCGCTCTAGACCGTGCCGACAGGGGCATGGCCCGCGGGGCGCTTCCGCGGGCCGCTTCCGGCCGTGCCCGGAGGGCATCCGCCTCAGGCGTCGAGGATCCCCGGGAGGGCCGCCAGCAGGGCGTCCACCTGGGACTCGGGGACGGTCAGCGCCGGAGCGAGCCGTACGGTCGCGGGTCCGGCGGCATTGACGAGGAACCCCGCGTCCTGCGCCGCCCGCTGCACGCGCGGGGCGACCGGCCCGCTCAGGCCGATGCCCACCAGCAGCCCCGCGCCCCGGACTTCGGTCACCAGCGGATGCCCCAGCGCCCGGATGCCGCGTCGGAGCCGCTCGCCCTGCCGCGTCACGTGCGCGAGCAGGTCCTCGGACTCGATGGCCTCCAGGACCGCGAGCCCGGCCGCGCAGGACGCGGGGCCACCGCCGAAGGTCGACCCGTGCTGACCGGGCGTCAACAGGTCTGCCGCCGCGCCGAAGGCGATCGTCGCACCGATCGGCAGACCACCGCCGAGCCCCTTGGCCAGGAGCACCACGTCGGGGTCGACGCCGTCCAGTGCCTGATGGGCGAACCAGTGGCCGGTGCGGCCGATCCCGGTCTGGACCTCGTCCAGCACCAGCAGCGTCCCGGTCGCCCGGGTGATCTCGCGAGCCGCCCGCAGGTAGCCCTCGGGCGCCACGATGACACCGGCCTCGCCCTGCACCGGCTCCAGGAACAACGCCGCCGTCTCCTCGGTGACCGCGGCCCGCAACGCCTCGACGTCGCCGTACGGTACGTGGGACACCCCGCCGGGCAGCGGCAGGAAGGGCTCGCGCTTGCCGGGCTGCCCGGTGAGGGCGAGCGCGCCCATGGTGCGGCCGTGGAAGCCGCCCTCGGCGGCGACCACACCGCCGCGCCCCGTGCGCCGGGCGATCTTGAACGCGGCTTCGACGGCCTCCGTACCGGAGTTGGCGAAGAAGACCCGCCCGGGCCGACCCAGCAGCCCCACCAGGCGCTCCGCGAGCGCGACCCCGGGCTCGGAGACGAAGAGGTTGGAGACGTGCCCCAGCGTCGAGAGCTGACGGGTGACGGCCGACACCACGGCGGGGTGGGCGTGGCCCAGGGTGTTCACGGCGATCCCGCCGGTGAAATCGGCGTAGGCCCGCCCGTCCTCGTCCCACACCGTGCTGCCCTCGCCGCGGACCAGAGCCAGCGGCGGGGTGCCGTAGTTGTCCATCATCACCGCGCGCCAGCGGCCGGTCAGGTCGTTGTCGAGGGTCACGCGGTGCTCGCCTTCTGGTCCGTCCGCCCAGGGTGCGCCTGCCGCGGGTCCTTCGTCTCCCGGTACGTCCGGTCCGGGCCCGTCCGGTCCGGGCCGGTCCGCTCGGGGTCCGTCTCCCGCGGGTCCGGGACCACGGTGGTGCCGTGGACCTCGGCGGGCGCGACGCCCCGCAGCACGGAGTGCGGCACCCGGCCGTCCAGTACGTGCGCCGTGCGCACGCCCGCCCGGACGGCGCGCAGGCAGCCCTCCATCTTGGGGAGCATCCCGCTGGACAGCTCCGGCATCAGCTTCTCCACGCCCTCGGCCGTCAGGCGCTCGATCACGTCGGTGCTGTGCGGCCAGTTCGCGTAGACCCCCTCGACGTCGGTCAGCATCAGCAGCTTCTCCGCGTCGAGGGCGACGGCCAACGCCGAGGCCGCGAGGTCCGCGTTGATGTTGTAGACCTGCCCGTCCGCGCCGCGGGCCACGGGGGAGACGACGGGGATGCGGCCCCGGTCCAGGAGCGCCCGGATGGTGTCCGCGTCCACGTCGACGATGTCGCCGACCAGCCCGATGTCGACGGGTTCGCCGTCGACCCAGGCGGCCCGCCGTACGGCGGTCATGGTGTGCGCGTCCTCGCCCGACATGCCGACCGCGAGGGGCCCGTGGGCGTTGATCAGCCCCACCAACTCCCGCTGCACCCGGCCCGTCAGCACCATCCGCACCACGTCCATGACGTCCGGAGTGGTCACCCGCAGGCCCGCCTCGAAGCGGACCTCCAGGTCGAGCCGGTCGAGCATGCGGCTGATCTGCGGGCCGCCGCCGTGCACGACGACCGGGAACAGGCCGGCGCGCCGCAGCCGTACGACGTCCTCGGCGAACGTGGCCTTGAGTTCCTCGTCGACCATGGCGTTGCCGCCGAACTTGATGACGACGGTCCGGCCGCGGAGCCGCTCCAGGAGAGCCGGATCGTGCAGGTCCGCATCCGAGCCGGCGGTGACCGGCTCCGGGCGCGGGGGCGCGGGGACGCGTGACTTCATCGGTGTGCCCGTTCCGCTCATGAGCTGTACGCGCTGTTCTCGTGGACGTACTCGGCGGTCAGGTCGTTGGTCCACACGGTGGCGGACGTCTCGCCGGCGCGCAGGTCGATCGTGATCACGATCTCGCGGGCGGACATGTCGACCTTGTCGCGGGACTCGCCGGCGGCGCCGTCCCGGCACACCCATACGCCGTTGATGGCCACGTCCAGGCGGTCGGGGTCGAAGGCCGCGTCCGTCGTGCCGATCGCCGACAGGACCCGGCCCCAGTTGGGGTCCTCGCCGTGCAGGGCGCACTTGAGCAGGTTGTTGCGCGCGACGGAGCGGGCCACCGTCACCGCGTCGGACTCGCGGGCCGCGCCGACGACGGCCACCTCGATCTCCTTCGAGGCGCCCTCCGCGTCCGCGACCAACTGCCGCGCGAGGTCCAGGCACACGGTGTGCACGACACGGGTGAAGTCGGCCTGGTCGGGCGTCACTTCGCAGGCGCCCGAGGCCAGCAGGAGCACGGTGTCGTTCGTGGACATGCAGCCGTCGGAGTCGACCCGGTCGAAGGTGGTGCGTACGGCGTCCCGCAGGGCGGAGTCGAGGACCTCCGCCGTGACGTCGGCGTCCGTGGTGAGGACGACGAGCATGGTGGCGAGGCCGGGCGCGAGCATGCCCGCGCCCTTCGCCATGCCGCCCACGGTCCAGCCCGCTCCGTGCGCCACCGCCGTCTTGTGGACGGAGTCCGTCGTCTTGATCGCGACCGCCGCGTCCTCGCCCCCCTCGGGCGTCAGTCGTGCGGCGGCGGCGCCGATCCCCTCGGTGATCCGGTCCATGGGCAGTCGGACGCCGATGAGCCCGGTCGAGCACACCGCGACCTCCCGCGGGTCCACGCCCAGGGCATCGGCCGTCAGCTCGGCCGTCACCCGGGTGTCCTCGGCGCCGGCGGGCCCCGTACAGGCGTTGGCGCCACCGGAGTTCAGTACGACGGCCGATATCCGACCGTCGGCCAGGACCTCCCGCGACCAGCGGACGGGAGCCGCCTGGACGCGGTTGGAGGTGAAGACGCCGGCGGCCGCCCGCGACGGGCCGCGGTTCACCACCAGGGCGAGGTCGGGAGCACCGGATTCCTTGATCCCGGCGGCCACGCCGCTCGCGTCGAATCCCTGTGCGGCGGTCACGGTCACGGAGCGACTCCATTCGTCGGCAGGCCCTGCGTTTCCGGCAGGCCGAGGGCGACATTCATGCTCTGCACCGCGCCACCCGCGGTGCCCTTCGTGAGGTTGTCGATGGCGCTCACGGCGATCAGACGGCCGGCGTCCTCGTCCACCACGACCTGCACCTGCGCGCTGTTGGACCCGAGCACGGCGCCGGTCCGCGGCCACTGTCCGGCCGGCAGCAGCCGGACGAAGGGCTCGCCGGCGTACGCGCCCTCGTACGCGGCCCGCGCCTCCCGCGTCCCGGCGGCGGAGCCGGGACGCAGCCGCGCCGAGCAGGTGGCGAGGATGCCGCGCGGCATCGGCGCGAGCGTCGGGGTGAACGAGACGCTCACGCGCCCGCCCGCCAGCCGGGACAGGTTCTGGGTCAGCTCCGGGGTGTGCCGGTGGCCGCCGCCGACGCCGTACGGGCTCATCGAGCCCATCAGTTCGGAGCCGAGGAGGTGCGCTTTGGCGGCGCGGCCCGCGCCCGAGGCGCCGCTCGCCGCGACGATCACGGCCTCCGGCTCGATCAGGCCCGCGGCGAAGGCGGGGTACATCGCCAGGGTCACCGCGGTCGGGAAGCAGCCCGGTACGGCGATCCGGTTCGCGCCCTTGAGCGCGTCCCGCGCGCCCGGGAGCTCGGGAAGCCCGTACGGCCAGGTCCCGGCGTGTTCCGAACCGTAGAACCGGCGCCATGCGGCGGCGTCCTCCAGCCGGAAGTCGGCGCCGCAGTCCACGATCAGCACGCCCGGGTCCAACTGTTCGGCGAGCGCGGCCGATTCGCCGTGCGGCAGGGCCAGGAACACCACGTCGTGTCCCTGGAGGGACTCCGCGGAGGTCTCCGCCAGCACCCGGTCCGCGAGGGCGGGCAGGTGCGGCTGCACCGCCCCGAGCCTGCGTCCCGCGCTGCTGTGCGCGGCCACCGCGCCGATCTCGACGCCGGGGTGCGTCACGAGCAGCCGCAGGATCTCCCCTCCGGCGTACCCGCTGGCCCCGGCCACCGCGACCCGTACCGTCATGTTCTTCGTCCCTCTTCGTGCCTGCTCGGTGCCGGGCGCGGGACCCGGCGGGGATGCTTGATGGGCTGTCACGCGTGCCTGCCGCCCGCCGTCCGGCGGGCCGTACGACGGCTCGGCGCCACCACGGTGGGCGCCTACCGTGACGGCCGGCGCACCGGTATCCACCCGGCGGATGAATTTTAGCTAAGCCTAACCTAACCTCACGCCCCCGGAAGCGGCGGACGGTGGTGGAGGTGCCGCAAATGCCGGACTCCTGATGGTTCGAACTCCCCGGCGGAGCGCCCGGATCCAAGCCTGCGAGACCTTGGCTCGAACGCCGTTCCTGCTTGCTTACATACCCCCCATGGGTATGCTACGTTGCTCCGCGAAGGTACCCCCCAGGGGTATAGGGCAGAGGAGGGTCAGGGCAATGTCAACCGTCAATCCCCGGCGCTGGTGGGCACTTGGCGTGCTTGCCACCGCACAGTTCATGGTGATCATGGACACCTCGATCATCGGAGTCGCGCTCCCCGAGATGCAGAAGGACCTCGGCTTCTCGCAGGGCGAGTTGCAGTGGGTCTTCAACGCCTACGTCATCGTCTTCGCCGGGTTACTCCTGCTGGGCGGCCGGCTCTCCGACCTGTTCGGGGCACGCAGGATCTTCGCGGCCGGCTGGGTCACGATGGTCATCGGATCGGTGCTCGCCGCCGCGGCGCAGAACGCGGCGGTCGAGATCGCCGGCCGCGCCGTGCAGGGCGTCGGTGGCGCGCTGATCGCACCGTCGGCCATGACCCTGCTCATGATCCTCTTCGGGCACAACCCGAAGGAACTCGGCAAGGCGATGGCCCTCTACGGGGCCGCCGCACCCGCCGGCGGAACCGCGGGCGTGTTCCTCGGTGGCGTGTTCACCGAATGGATGAGCTGGCCGTGGGTGTTCATCATCTACGTCCCGATCGGCGTCGCGACCCTCGCCGCCACCAAGCTGCTGCCCGCCGTCCAGGCCCGCCGCGGTTCCGTGGACGTCCTCGGCGCCGTCGCCGTCACCGCCGGACTCGCGCTCGCCGTCTTCGCGGTCGTCCGGGCCCCCGAGGTCGGCTGGGGCGCCACCGCCACCGTGCTGGAGCTGGTCGCCGCAGCCGCCCTGCTGGCGCTGTTCCTCGTGATCCAGCGGACCGTCCGCGAGCCGCTCATGCCGCTCGGCGTCTGGCGGATCCCGCGCCTGGGATCGGCCAACCTCGCGATGACGCTCCTCGGCGCCGCCTGGATCCCCATGTGGTACTTCCTCAACCTCTACCTCCAGCAGGTCCTCGACTACGGCGCCTTCGCCTCCGGCGCGGCCCTGCTCCCCATGACCATCCTGCTGATGATCTTCATGACGGCGATCACCTCCCGCCTCATGGGCCGGTTCGGAGCCAAACCGCTGATCGCGGGTGGCCTGCTGCTCCTCGCCGCCGGCCTGGTCTGGCTGTCCGCCGTCGAGCCGACCGGCTCCTTCCTGGTCGACGTCCTGCCCGCCTCGCTCGTCGCCGCGCTCGGCATGGCCCTCGCCTACATCCCGGCGATGATCGCTGCGATGTCCGGCGCCCCACAGGAGCAGGCCGGTCTGGCCTCGGGCATCGTCAACACCACCTACAACGTGGGCTCCGCCCTGGGTCTGGCCGCCCTCACCGCTCTCGCCACCACCCAGGGCGCCGGCGAACTGGGCAACCTGCCCGCCCTCACCGACGGCTTCAGCGCCGCGTTCCTCGGCGCCGCCGGCATCGCCGCCGCCGGCGCGGTGGTCACGCTCCTGCTGATGAAGGGCGACAAGTCGCCCGCCGCACCCGCTTCCTCCGACACCGACGCCGGCGCCGGCGCCCCCGCGTCGCGCACCGAGGCCGCGAAGGTGTGACGTCCGGGACCCGTCCCGCACGCACCCAAGGGGCCGCCCGACGTCCTTCCCGGACGTCGGGCGGCCCCTTTGCCGTACCGGGATCCGTGCCGTACCGGGATCCGCACGTCGCCCCGGTACGGGAGGACCGACCCCCGGGTACCCCCACCCGATGTCCGACCGAAGGAGACCGCCCTATGAGGGACATCCGCACCCGCGCCGTGCACGTCGTGAACGAGCCCGCCGCCGGCCCGAGCAGACCGCTGTCCGTGCCGCTCGTCCAGTCGTCCGCCTTCGCCTTCGACTCCGCCGACGAACTGGCGCACGCGATGGCGGGCCCCGACGGGGCGTACGTCTACGGCCGCCGCGGCAACCCGACCGTACGGGCCCTGGAGCAGACCCTCGCCGGTCTGGAGGGCGGCGCCTCGGCCATCGCCTTCGCCTCCGGCATGGGCGCCATCAGCGGCGTCCTGCTCGCGCTGCTGCGCCCCGGCGACCAGGTCATCGCGCAGCGGTGCCTGTACGGGGGCACGTACGCGGCGCTGAACGACCTCGCGGAGCGCCACGGCATCGAGGTCGTCCACATCGACGGCGACGGGCCGCAGGAGTTCGAGGAGCTCGCCGGACCGCGCACCCGGCTGCTCCTGCTGGAGACCATCGCCAATCCGACCGGCCGGGTCCCCGACCTGCCGGGCCTGCTGGCCGCGGCCCGGCGGCGCGGGGTGACCAGCGCCGTCGACAACTCCCTCGCCTCGCCCGTCCTGTGCCGCCCGATCGAGTTCGGCGCCGACATCGTGCTCCACTCCACGACCAAGTACCTGGCCGGGCACTCCGACGTCCTCGGCGGCGCCGCCGTCTTCGCCGACGACGCCCTGCGCCGCGAGGTGTGGCCGCGCACCGTCGAACTCGGCGCCTGCGCCGATCCGTTCGCCGCCTGGCTGACGCTGCGCGGCATCGCCACGCTGCCCCTGCGGATGCGCGAGCACTGCGCGAACGCGGGTCTGCTCGCCGAGCGGCTCGCCGCCCACCCCGCCGTGGGCGCCGTCCACTGGCCGTGGCTGGGAACCCACCCCTCGTACGCCACCGCCAGGGCCGTGCTCTCCGGTGGCGGCGGGTTGCTTTCGTTCGAGCTGGAGGGCGGCCGGGAGGCCGGTCGCGCCTTCGTCGAGGGCGTCCGGGTGGCACGGCTCGCGCTGTCCCTGGGCGGCGTCGAGACGCTGGTGACGCACCCGGCGTCCACCTCCCACCGCGAGCTGGACGAAGGGGCGTTGGCGGCGGCCGGCATCGGCTCCGGCCTGGTGCGGATGTCGGTGGGGATCGAGGCCCCCGAGGACCTGTGGCAGGACGTGGAGCAGGCCCTGCGGCGGGCCCTTCCGCGATAACAGCCGATTCGGTCTTCTTTTGGGTTGACAAAATAAAAGGCCGATTCGTAGATTGGTTCACGCCAGAGAAACACTCCTCTACGTCAAGGGGGGCGCGTGATGCGCTACTTCGAGGACTTCCGGACCGGTGACGTCCACGAGCTGGGCACCATCACCGTCACCGCCGACGAGGTGCTGGAGTTCGGGAAGCGCTTCGACCCGCAGCCCTTCCACACCGACCCGGGCCTCGCAGCCCAGAGCGCGTTCGGCGGTCTCATCGCCAGCGGCTGGCACAGCGCCTCGATGTTCATGCGCCGCTACGTCGACGGGCTCCTCGCCTACAGCGCCTGTACCGGCTCGCCCGGCGTCGACGAGATCCGCTACCTCAGGCCCGTACGCCCCGGCGACGTGCTCACGGCACGCGTCGAGATCCTCGGGTCCCGGCCCTCGCCGTTCAACCCGACCACCGGCGTCGTCCAGCCCAGGTGCACGCTCGTGGACCACGAGGGCAGGGTCGTGTTCAGCATGATCCTCCACAGCATCTTCCGGCGGCGGCCCGCCGAGTCCGACGCCGACCACCCCGCCTCGTCCTGCGCGGCGGAGGACCCGGTCGCCTGCGTGCGCTCCGTGGCCTGACCCGGCCGGTACGGGACACCCGAGCCCGTCACCGCCCCCACCCTGTCCGCCGAAGTGAAGGGAGACCTCCCGTGGAGGCCGTATCCCGCACCGCCCAGTGGACCGCCGCAGCGCGGGCCCTGGAGACCGACCGCGAGGACCGGCTGTTCGCCGATCCGTACGCGCGCACCGTCGCCGACACCATCGGCTTCGAACTGCTGGAGCGCTACGCGGGGGCCGGCACCGTGCCGTTCCTCGCGATCCGCACCACCTACCTGGACCGGGCCATCGTCCGCGCCGTCGAGGAGCACGGCATCCGCCAGGTCGTCTTCCTCGCCGCCGGCATGGACACCCGCTTCTACCGGCTGCCGTGGCCCGACGGGATCACCGTCTACGAACTCGACCGCCCCGCGCTCCTCGAGGCCAAGGCCGACATGCTGGCCGCCGAACCCGACCCGGCCGGCCGCACCCGCGTCACCGTCCCCGTCGACCTCACCCAGGACTGGACCGGCCCCCTCGCCGCGGCGGGCTGGCGCGCCGACGAACCGGTGCTGTGGATCGTCGAAGGGCTGCTCTTCTTCCTCCCCGAGGACGCCGTCCGCAACCTGATCTCCACGCTCGCCGGGCACTCCGCCCCGGGGTCGGTCCTCCTCGGCGACGTCATCAGCGCATCCGCCCTGAACAATCCGCTGTCCCGGCCCTTCCTGAACTCCCTCAAGGAGGACGGGAACCCGTGGCTGTTCGGTACGGAGACCCCCGAGCAGCTCCTCGCCGAATGCGGCTGGGCCGTACGGGAGGTCCGCCAGCCCGGTGAGCCCGGAGCCGACTTCGGCCGCTGGCCCTACCCCGTCCCGGCGCGCGCCGTCCCGCGCGTCCCGCGTTCCTTCCTGTTCACCTGCGACCTCCCGACCCTTGAGGTGAGAGCGGCATGACCGGCACCCAGGACTTCCACCAGCGCGTCATCAGCGACGCCGGCGCCGCCGTACGCGGCCTCACCGTCGCCCTCGGCGAACGGCTCGGCCTGTACCGCGCCCTCGCCGAGGCCGGCCCGCTGACCCCGGCCGCCCTCGCCGAACGCACCGGCATCGACGCGCGCTACGCCGAGGAGTGGCTGCACGCCCAGCTGAGCGCCGGGTACGTCGAACGCCACACCGGCGACGACACGTACACGCTGCCCGCCGACCACGCCCCCGTGCTCGCCGATCCGAACGCCGTCACCTACGCCGCCGGGTTCTTCACCGCCCTCAAGGCCCTCTACGGCACCGAGGACCTCCTCGTCGACGCGTACCGCTCCGGCGACGGCGTCGGCTGGGCCGAGCACGACCCGGCCCTCGACACCGGCATGGGCAGCTTCTTCCAGCCCACCTACGAGCACCGCCTCGTCCCCGACTGGCTGCCCGCCCTCGAAGGCGTCACCGGCAAGCTCGCCGCCGGCGGCACCGTGGCCGACGTCGGCTGCGGCGTCGGCCACACCACCCTGCTGATCGCGAAGGCCTTCCCGCAGGCGACCGTCCACGGCTTCGACTACTCCGAGGAAGCCATCTCCCTCGCCCGGCAGCTCGCCGAGGAAGCCGGGCTGTCCGACCGGGTCGTCTTCGAGGTCGCGTCCGCCGACGACTACCCGGGCACCGGCTACGACCTCGTCACCTTCTTCAACGCCCTCCACGACATGGGCGACCCCGTCTCCGCCGCCCAGCACGTCCACAAGTCCCTGGACGCCGACGGCACCTGGATGCTCGTCGAGTCCAACGTGTCGCCCGCCGACATCGACACCCAGACCCCCGCCGCCCGCATGTTCATGGCACTGTCCGCCGTGATGTGCCTGCCCGTGGCCGTCGCCCAGCGCGGCCCCCACGCCCTCGGCAACCACTCCGGCGAGCAGGCCTTCCGCGCCATCGCCGAAGAGGCCGGCTTCACCCGCTGGCGCCGCGCGACGGAAACCCCCGTCAACGCCGTCTACGAAGTCCGGCCGTAGGCCCCGCCCCCCGATGGGCGGCGCGACGCCCCCACCACCACACCGAGGAGACACCATGGGCGTCAGCGCCCCCCTGCCGGTCACCGACCGCTTCCTGGAAGTCCTGGACCGGCTCAGCTCCCGTTCCATCGAGGAGTACTACAACCCGTACCAGCAGTTCGACTGGCCCGAGAAGCTCGAAGAGGGTCGGATGTGGATGACCCCCGAGCTGCTCACGGTCCACGGCACCCCGTTCTACGACGAGTTCGACGAGCAGACCCTCCAGCGGCTGTCCAAGTGGGAGAGCATCAACTTCTACAGCCTCAACGTGCACGGCATCCGCGAACTGCTCATCGAGGTCGTCGGGCGGATCCACATGCCCGGCTTCGAGGTGCCCTCCGACTTCTTCCACCACTTCATCGGTGAGGAGAACGAACACATGTGGTTCTTCGCCGAGTTCTGCCGCCGCTACGGAGACAAGATCTACGGCTCGACGGCCCTGCGCGCCGACTCCGCCTGGGAGCCGGAGGTGGAGAACTTCCTCGTCTTCGCCCGCATCCTGTTCTTCGAGGAGCTCGTCGACCACTACAACACCCGGATGGCCCGCGACACTTCGCTCTGCCACACCATCCGCGAGGTCAACCGCATCCACCACCAGGACGAGTCCCGGCACATCGCCTTCGGCCGCGAACTCGTCTCCCTGCTCTTCACCCGGATGCGCGAAGCCGTCCCCGCCGCCCGGGTCGCCGAGGTCGAGGCCTACCTCAAGCGGTACGTGGTCTACAGCGTCAACTCCCTCTACAACCCGCACGTCTACCGCGACGCCGGCATCGCCGACCCGATCGGTCTGCGCAACGCGCTGGTCGCCGACGAGCGCCGCCGTCCCTTCGAACGCAAGACCATCCGCAAGCCCCTCGGCTTCTTCCTGAAGACCGGGATCTTCACGGACGACGTACTGCCCGTCGTCTGAGAGGGCCGACCGCCGCCCGAGAGGTGACCCCCATGACCGTCACGACCACCGCGAGCGCCACGGACACGCAGGGCCTGCCGTCGCTCGGCCCCGAGGGAACCGCCCTGCTGCGACTCCTCGACGACACCTTCGAAGGCTGGGGCGTACGAGCGGGAGCCCGCGCCATGACGATGCCCCCGCTGCTCCCCGCCGCCGACCTGGCCCGGCTCGACTACTACGACAACTTCCCCCACCAGGCCGTCGTGGCCGCGCCCCTCAACCTGGACGTCCGGGAGACCAGCGAGTTCTGTACGGACTCCGGCTGCTTCCCCTGCGATGCCCTCGAACCGGCCGCGCTCGGCCTGCCGTCCGCGGCCTGCTACGCCGTCTACATCGACCACCAGGGCCGACCGGCCGCCGACGACGAACTCGTCACCGTGGTCGGCTGGTGCTTCCGCAAGGAAGCGCACTACGAGGGCCTGCGCCGGCAACTCGGCTTCCGCATGAGGGAGATCGTCGCCATCGGCTCCCGCGAACACGCCGAGGCACACCTGGCCTCCTTCACCGGCCGGATCACCGCCTTCGCCCGGGCCCTGGACCTGCCGCTGCGCCGGGAAGCCGCCTGCGACCCGTTCTTCGACAAGGGCAGCTCCAAGGCGGTGCTCCAGCGCCTGACCCCGGTCAAGCACGAGTTCCTGTACGAGGACCTCGCCATCGCCTCGGTCAACACCCACCGCAACTTCTTCGGCGACCGCTGCGACATCCCCCTCGCCTCCGGAGCCGGCCCGGCCTTCACCAGCTGCGTCGCCTTCGGCCTGGAGCGCTGGCTGTCCGCGCTCACCCGCCGCCACGGCAGCTGGGAAGCGGCGACCGCCGCGGTCCTGCGCGCGAACGCGGCCGGGCCGGCGATCTGACGTGCCGACCCGACCCGTCGCCGCCCCGCCGGCGGGCGGCCTGGGCTGGGCGAACCTCGGCATGGACATCGTGTCCGTCACCCGTGTCCGCCGGCTGCTCGCCGCCTACGGCGAGGACTTCTTCCAGCGCATGCTCACCCCCGGCGAACTCGCCGACTGCCGCACCTCCATCAGGCTCGACGTCCTGGGCCTGTGCGGGCGGATCGCCGCCAAGGAGGCGGCCTTCAAGACACTGCGCGACCGGACCGCCGCGTTCCTGCCCTGGCTGGACATCGTCGTCCGGCGCTCCGAGGGCGGCTGGCCGCTCGTGGAGTTCCACGGGGCGGCGGCCGCGATGGCCGCCGCGTCGGGCATCGCCGGCGTTCGCGTCTCCATCAGCCACGACGTGGACTACGCGGTGGCCATCGCCGCCCCGGTCCCGGTGGCCCTACCGCCCGGACACCCCGCACCGCCCGTGCAGCTCGCGTCGCCCGATCCGCTGGGCCCGTGCCGGGCCGCGAACGGGAACGCGGACGGCACCGGGAACGCAACCGCATCCCCGGCCGCTCCCGCGGCCGGCACCGAAACCGTGCACCGCACTTCAAGGAGAGACACCATGTCCGAAGGTCTGCTGTTCATGAAGAACTGGCTCCTCGCCCGCCACGAGGACCTCGACGACATCGCTTCCGACCTGGACCTCATCGAGCACCGACTGATCGACTCGCTGTCCTTCGTCGAGTTCGTCTTCCTGCTGGAGCAGCACAGCGGCCGCGCGATCCAGCTGGAGACCCTGGAGGTCGACGAGATCCGCACCCTCGACGCCATCCAGGCCAACTTCTTCTCCGTCCAGGTGGCGCGGGCATGAGCCGCCGCCTGTTCACCTCGGAGTCCGTGACCGAGGGTCACCCCGACAAGATCGCTGACCAGATCAGCGACACGATCCTCGACGCGCTCCTCACCGAGGACCCCACCTCGCGCGTGGCCGTGGAGACGCTGATCACGACCGGTCTCGTGCACATCGCGGGCGAGGTGACGACGAAGGCGTACGCGCCGATCGCGCAGCTCGTCCGCGCGAAGATCCTGGACATCGGCTACGACTCCTCGAAGAAGGGCTTCGACGGCGCCTCCTGCGGCGTCTCGGTGTCCATCGGCGCGCAGTCCCCGGACATCGCGCAGGGCGTCGACACCGCCTACGAGAAGCGGGTCGAGGGTGCCGCCGCGGGTGAGGAGGGCGACGAGCTCGACAAGCAGGGCGCCGGCGACCAGGGCCTGATGTTCGGCTACGCCTGCGACGAGACGCCCGAGCTGATGCCGTTGCCGATCCACATCGCGCACCGGCTCTCGCGGCGGCTGACGGAGGTCCGCAAGGAGGGGATCGTTCCCTACCTGCGTCCCGACGGCAAGACGCAGGTCACCATCGAGTACGACGGGGACAAGGCGGTCCGCCTCGACACCGTCGTCGTGTCCTCGCAGCACGCCGCGGACATCGACCTGGACGCGCTGTTGACGCCGGACGTGCGCACGTTCGTCGTGGAGCACGTGCTGGCCCAGCTGGCCGAGGACGGCATCAAGCTGGACACCGAGGGCTACCGGCTGCTGGTGAACCCGACCGGTCGCTTCGAGATCGGCGGCCCGATGGGCGACGCCGGCCTCACCGGCCGCAAGATCATCATCGACACCTACGGCGGCATGGCCCGCCACGGCGGCGGCGCCTTCTCCGGCAAGGACCCGTCCAAGGTGGACCGCTCGGCCGCGTACGCGATGCGCTGGGTCGCCAAGAACGTGGTCGCCGCCGGTCTGGCCTCGCGCTGCGAGGTCCAGGTCGCGTACGCGATCGGCAAGGCCGAGCCCGTGGGCCTGTTCGTGGAGACCTTCGGCACCGCCAAGGTCGACGTCCAGAAGATCGAGGACGCCATCGGCCAGGTCTTCGACCTGCGCCCGGCCGCCATCATCCGCGACCTGGACCTGCTGCGCCCGATCTACGCGCAGACCGCCGCGTACGGCCACTTCGGCCGCGAGCTCCCCGACTTCACCTGGGAGCGCACCGACCGCGTCGACGCCCTGCGCAAGGCCACCGGGGTCTGACATGCGCATCGCTGTCACGGGATCCATCGCGACCGATCATCTGATGACCTTCCCCGGCCGGTTCGCGGAGCAACTGCTCGCGGACCGGCTGGACCGGGTCTCCCTGTCGTTCCTCGCCGACAGCCTGGATGTGCGACGGGGCGGGGTGGCGGCGAACATCGCGTTCGGCCTGGGCGTACTGGGCCTGCACCCGCTGCTGGTGGGCGCGGTCGGAGCGGACTTCGAACCGTACCGGGTGTGGCTCAAGGACCATGGGGTCGACACCGACGCCGTCCACGTGAGCGGAACCCGGCACACCGCCCGCTTCGTCTGCACCACCGACCGGGAACAGAACCAGATCGCCACCTTCTACCCGGGCGCCATGGCCGAAGCCCGCGAGATCGACCTGCGGGAGGTCGTCACCCGCTGCGGACGTCCCGACCTGGTGCTCGTCTCACCGGACGACCCCGAGGCCATGCTCCGCCACACCGCGAACTGCCGCACGCTCGGCCTCCCGTTCGCCTCCGACCCCTCGCAGCAGCTGGCCCGGCTGACCAGGGCCGAAGTGCGGGAACTGATCGACGGCGCGCTCCGCCTGTTCACCAACGAGTACGAATCCGCCCTGCTCTGCGAGCGGGCCGGACTCACCGAGGAGCAGGTCCTCGGGCGGGTCGGCTCCTGGGTCACCACCCACGGCGAGGCCGGCGTACGCATCCGGGCCATCGACCGGGCGCCGCTGACCGTACCCGCGGTCGAGGTCGCCGACGTCGTCGACCCCACCGGAGTCGGCGACGCCTTCCGCGCCGGGTTCCTCGCCGGAACGGCGTGGGGCGTCCCCGAGCGGTACGCGGCCCAGCTCGGCTGCGCCGTGGCGGCGACCGTACTCGACCATGCCGGCACCCAGGAATACCGCCTGTCCCGCGACGCGCTGCTGGACCGGCTCGGTACCGCCTACGGGCCGGCGACCCGGACAGAACTCTCCGCACACCTGAGGGGGATGCGATGAGACCGTCCTTGCGCGACGAGTTCGCCACCCGCGTGGTCGTCGCCGACGGCGCGATGGGCACGATGCTCCAGGACGCCGACCCGACGATGGACGACTTCCTCGGCCTGGAGGGCTGCAACGAGATCCTCAACGTCACCCGCCCCGACATCGTGCGCTCCGTGCACGACGCGTACTTCGCGGTCGGCGTGGACTGCGTGGAGACGAACACCTTCGGCACGAACCTGGCCGCCCTCGCCGAGTACGGAGTGGAGGAACGCCTCTACGAGCTCGCCGAGGCGGGCGCCCGGATCGCCCGCGCATCCGCCGACGCCTTCACGGCACGGGACGGCCGGCACCGCTGGGTCCTCGGCTCCATGGGCCCCGGCACCAAGCTGCCCACCCTCGGCCACGTCGGGTACGAGCCGCTGCGCGAGGCCTACCAGCAGAACGCCGAAGGCCTCATCCACGGCGGCGCGGACGCCCTCCTCGTGGAAACCTCCCAGGACCTGCTCCAGACGAAGGCCGCCGTCATCGGCGCCCGCCGCGCACTGGACTGGTGCGGGAGGTCGGACCTGCCCCTGATCGTGCAGGTCACCGTCGAAGCGACCGGCGCGATGCTGCTGGGCTCGGAGATCGGCGCGGCGTTGACGGCGTTGGAGCCGTTGGGGATCGACATGATCGGCCTGAACTGCGCGACGGGTCCCGCCGAGATGAGCGAGCACCTGCGCCACCTGGCGCGCAACGCGCGCATCCCGCTGTCCTGCATGCCGAACGCCGGCCTGCCCGTCCTGACCAAGCAGGGCGCGCACTATCCGCTGTCGGCCCCCGAGCTGGCGGACGCGCAGGAGACCTTCGTCCGCGAGTACGGGCTGTCCCTGGTCGGTGGCTGCTGCGGTACGACGCCGGAGCATCTGCGGCAGGTCGTGGAGCGGGTGCGGGGGACGGCTGTCACCGAGCGGAGCCCGCTGCCGGAGCCGGGGGCGGCGTCGCTGTACCAGACGGTGCCGTTCCGGCAGGA
>NZ_JBIAVF010000024.1:0-166167 GCF_042893755.1 Streptomyces sp. NPDC001568
CCCGCGGAGCGGGTACCACAGCGCTGCGCGCTGTGCAAGGGAAGGCCCTGCGCTGCGCTCCGGGCGCCCCACCCTTCGGGTGGGGCCGGCCTGCGCTGCGCTTCGGCCTGGTGGGGGTTCGCTGCGCTCTCCCCCACCCCTCGGTCATCCCCTGCGCTGCGCTTCGGGGTTGACCGAGGGTCACCGGCCGCCGCTGCGCGGCGGCCGGGCTTGCTGCTGTGGGGCGTCAGCCACTCCAGGTGGTCCAGCGGGCGTGGGACGGCTCGCACTGTCCGGACTCGATTGCCCTTTGGTAGGCCTCGTTCGGATCTACCGGCTCCGCGGCACTGCTGAAGAAGCCGTAAACGCAATCCGGGTAGACCGGCTGTAGCCCGTACCAGCAGGTGGATATCAGGAGAGTCAGCACGAATGGAGCAAAGGGGTACCTCCACGTGAGAGGACCTGAGAGAGGACGGATCACACCGGAAATCGTACGGCCGGGACCTCGAGATCCGGCCCTCGCGGGGCCTTCCCATCGACCAGGGGTGGCCGCGCTTGCCGCTGCTGTAGGGAGTCAGCGTCGTCTTCTGAAGTAACCGTGTTGATGCAGTTTGTAGAGGACCACGGGAAGCAGGGCAGCCCACACCCCCAGGAACGCCCACTTGAACCACGGAGTCCCATCCGGCCTACTGTCTCGCGCCAACTCGGAGGCAACCACCATGAGTGAAGTCATACCCCCCGACTGCCCAGCCCACAGACCAACACACGGCCCCTCGGCACCGACCCAGATGGGGGAAGGTTCAGTCCGTTCCGCCGGACCGCGGCAGCCTCACCGGCCGCGCGGCGGGTGAGGCGGGTGAGGCGGGTGAGGCGGGTGAGGCGGCTGAGGCGGCTGAGGCCTTTCACTACGCTCCAAGTACAACCCCACCCTGAGCCCGCTTCCCGGCGGCCGGTTAGACCGTCTCTTCCGGGTCCTGCATGCCCGGCGCCGCCCAGCACGGTCAGACGACTCGGCTCATGCCGGCTGCTCGCGGCCGCCGCCCTCCACGGCCCAACCTGTGATCTCGGGCCTGACCGGAGGCAGCGCCCACGGGTCCAGGGCTCCGTCGCACAGCTCCGCCAGGAACTGGACCATTCCTCCCTCGTAGTGCCACCAGGGGCCATTGCGGGAGCAGACGGTGACCGGCCAGTGTTCCGGATCATCGCCGAGCACACTCCAGAAGAACTGGTCGCCCTCCGCCGAGTCCCCCCAGGGCATCAGGCTCGTCGAGACGAGCTCCACGGGACGCAGTTCCGCGGGGTAGTCGGAGTCCCATCTCTTCGATTGCGTGCCCTCCGCCCCGGCCCGGCCGGTTTCCTGCCCGGGCCAGGGGAGCATGATGGCCAAAAAGTCGTCCAGGTCGAAGGCCGGATACCACTCGGCGAGCGACTTGAAGTCGGACGGCAGTGCCCTGCCGGCTTCCTCCTCGACCGCCCGCCAGTCGAAAACGGCCGGCGTCTGCCGGCGCAGTGCCACCAGGCCGGGGACAGTGCGTTCCAGTACGGCAATCGCCTCGTCCGGGTCGAGGATCCTGCGCACCGGCTTCTGGGTTCCCATGAGCTCTTCCACAGGCGCAGCCTGCCAGACGGTTCCGACGGTCTCGCTGCTGGGTGATCCGCTGGTTGGTGTTCCGGTGTAGCGGCTACATCAGTTAGATGCAGCATGTAACGTTAGCAAAAACACGGGACATCCACAGACCGCCTCGGCAGCAAGCGGTATCCTCTGAAAAAGACCAGTGGGCATGTGGAGTGCTGACGACGTGGCGCGAGATTCGGTTCGACGCCAGGGGGATGGTCTGGCCGGGGCTGTGGTGGCGGAGCGGGTCGCGGAGGCGGCGGTCAGGAAGAGGGAGACGGAACGGGCCCTGCTCGGCGGGGCGTTCTCCGAGTGCGAGTCGGATCCGGAGCGGTTGGCCGCGGTCTGGACGGCGAAGCGGCGCGTCAGCCTCCTGATGGAGGCCTCCGGGTGGGGCGCGTACGAGCCGGAGCGGGATGTCCAGGGCTCCGAGTGGGCGCGGGAGCGTGATGAGCGGCGGCAGGTGGTCCTGTCCGGGCACGCTGCGGAGCTGGCCCAGCGGCAGGGCGAGCGGGACGAGTTGCGGGCGGAGCTGTGGCTGTCCGCGGGCTCCGGCCGGCTGATCCGGGGGGCGGCCGTCCGGGCAGGGCTGCGGCCCGTCGAGGTCCTCGCGCAGCTCGCCGAGCGGGTCGTGGTCAGCGGGGACGGCACGGTGTCCGTGCCGTCGTTCTCGCCGTCGCGATGACCCGTGGCCGTCTGAAAACCCGCCGAAATTAGTGATCGGAAGGCCTGGAGAATGTCTGTGATTCAGCTCAGGGAACACCAGCTCGTGCAGAAGTCGGCGTTCCGGAAATGGGTTGGATTTGCTGCAAGATCTTCTGCGCCTGCTCAGGGGGTTCGGGGCACGATCGTGTCCGCGACCGGTTCGGGTAAGACGATCATGGCTGCCGCCTCCGCGCTCGAGTGCTTCCCGGGCGGCCGGATCCTCGTCACCGTGCCGACCCTGGACCTCCTCGTGCAGACCGCGCAGGCCTGGCGGAAGGTCGGGCACCGGGCGCCGATGGTCGCCGTGTGCTCGCTGGAGAACGACGCGGTCCTGGAGCAGCTCGGGGTCCGTACGACCACGAACCCGATCCAGCTCGCCCTGTGGGCCGGGGCGGGGCCGGTCGTCGTGTTCGCCACGTACGCCTCGTTGGTGGACCGGGACGACGTCGAGGACCTGGGCGGCGCGGGGAAGGTGCGGGGGCCGCTGGAGGCCGCGCTCGCGGGCGGGGAGCGGCTGTACGGGCAGGTGATGGCGCCGTTCGACCTCGCCGTGGTGGACGAGGCGCACTCGACCGCGGGAGATCTGGGGCGGCCGTGGGCAGCGATCCACGACAACGCACGGATCCCCGCGGCCTTCCGGCTCTACATGACCGCGACCCCGCGGATCCTGGCCGCGCCGCGGCCGCGGAAGGGGGCGGGCGGGTCCGAGCCGGTGATCGCGAGCATGGCCGACGATCCGGACGGCACGTACGGGGCCTGGCTCCCCGGGGCCGAGCTCGGGCTGTCGGAGGCGGTGGAGCGGGGGATCCTCGCCAGGTTCGAGATCGACGTGCTGGAGATCCGCGACCCCGACCCCGTCCTCGGGATCTCCGAGGACGGGCTGCGGGGCCGGCGCCTGGCCCTGCTGCAGGCCGCGCTCCTCGAACACGCGGCCCGGCACAACCTCAAGACCGTCATGACGTTCCACCAGCGGGTCGAGGAAGCCGCCGCGTTCGCCGTGAAGCTGCCGGAGACCGCGGCCGAGCTGCACGCCACCGAGGCGTCCGACGCCGATCTGGCGGCCGCCGGCCGGCTGCCGAAGTCCTCGATCGGCGCCGAGCCGTACGAGCTGGAGACCGGCCGTCACGTACCCCCTGGCCGGGTGTGGTCGGCGTGGCTGTGCGGGGACCATCTCGTCGCCGAGCGGCGCGAGACCCTGCGCCAGTTCGCCAACGGCATCAACGCCGAGGGCCAGCGGGTCCACCGGGCGTTCCTCGCGTCCGTACGCGTCCTCGGCGAAGGCGTCGACATCACCGGCGAGCGGGGAGTCGAGGCGATCTGCTTCGCCGACACCCGCGGGTCGCAGGTGGAGATCGTGCAGAACATCGGCAGGGCGCTCCGCCCGAACCCGGACGGGACCACGAAGGTCGCCCGCATCATCGTCCCGGTGTTCCTGGAGCGGGGCGAGGACCCCGGCGACATGGTCGCCTCGGCGTCCTTCGCACCCTTGGTGGCCGTGCTCCAGGGCCTGCGCTCGCACGACGCCCGCCTCGTCGAGCAGCTTGCCTCCCGCGCCCTCACCCGCGGACGGCACGAGCGCGCCGTCCACGTCCAGCGTGACGAGGACGGCCGGATCACCAGCGCCAGCGCCGCGGCCGGCGCCGGGGACGGGTTCGGGGCGGGCAGCGAGGGCCAGGAGCAGGACGGTACTGGCGCCGCGGCGGAGTCGGCGCTGCTGCGCTTCTCCAGCCCGCGGGATCCCGCGACGATCGCCGCGTTCCTGCGCACCCGCGTCTACCGGCCCGAATCCCTGGTCTGGCTGGAGGGGTATCAGGCCCTGCTGCGGTGGCGGGCCGAGCACGGGATCACCGGGCTGTACGCGGTGCCCTACGACGTCGAGACCCCGGTCGGGGTGACCGAGGCGTTCCCGCTCGGGCGGTGGGTGCACCAGCAGCGGAAAGCCCTACGCGGCGGGGAGCTGGAAGAGCGGCGCAAGACCCTCCTCGACGCGGCCGACGCCGGGATGGTGTGGGAGCCGGGCGAGGAGGCCTGGGAGACCAAGCTCGCCGGCCTCCGCTCCTACCGGCACGCGCACGGGCACCTGGCGCCCCGGCAGGACGCCGTCTGGGGCGAGGACGGCGAGCAGCTCGCGATCGGACAGCTGATGGCCAACCTCCGGCGGAAGGGTGGCCTCGGGAAGAACGAAGAGCGGGCCCGTACTCGCGCGCAGCAGCTGGCCGCGATCGACGCCGACTGGGCGTGCCCGTGGCCGCTCGACTGGCAACGCCACCACCGGGTCCTCGCCCTGCTCGCCGAGACGGAGGCCGGCGGCCTGCTGCCCGCGATCGAGCCTGGTGTCCTCTTCGACGGCGACGACCTCGGCCGATGGCTCACACGACAGACCCGCAACTGGACGCAGCTCTCCGCCGAACAGCAGGAACGACTTGCCGCGCTCGGCGTACAAGCCATCCCCGCGCCGGCGCCCGAGCCCGTGGCGAAGGGGTCGGGCAGGGTGCGGGAGGCGTTTGAGCGGGGTGTGGAGGCGCTCGCGCAGTACGTCGCCCGGGAAGGCGCCGACCGGCCCGTCCCCCGCGGGCACGCCGAGCCGGTCGCGGTCGACGGCGAGGCGGAGCCGGTGATCGTCAAGCTCGGCGTGTGGGTCTCCAACACCCGGGCCCGGCGCGACAAGCTCGACGGGGCGCAGCTGGCCGCGCTCGCCGAGCTCGGGGTGGAGTGGGCGCGGTAGCGGGACCGCGGGGGGGCGCAGAGCCGTGGCGGGGGTAGGCCACCGGCCGTACGGCCCGCCCGACGGCGTGAAGCGTACAGATCGCGTACCCCAGACGCGGCGACAGATCGCGCTCCGACCAACGCCGTGCGTACCGGGCGGGGCAGGGGTCCGGGGAGCGCGCGGCCGAGCTGGAGGAGCTGGGGGTCGTGTGGGACACCGCCGATGCCGGGTTCGCGGAGAATCTCGCCGCCGCGCGGGCGTACTTCGAGCTGCACGGGACCATGGCGACCCCGCGGCACGCGACCGCCCTGGACCGGTCGATCGGGGAGTGGCTGACGAAGGTGCGGCGCCCCGGCGAGCTCGGGAAGGAGGGCCGCGCGGGTCGGCGGGCGGAGCAGCTCGCGGCCGTCGATCCGGACTGGAACCCGTGCGGACGCGGGTGGACCGTCGACTGCCAGCGGCACCACGCCTACCTCGCCCAGCTCCTCGCCGGCGGCGCCCGGCTCGCCGACGTCGTGCCCGGGGTCACCCGGCACGGCGAGGACGTCGGCCGCTGGCTCGCCACCCAGCGGCGGGACTTCGGGAAGCTGAACGCCGAGCAGCAGCGCAGGCGCGGCAAGCTCGGCGTGAAGGGCCGTACGGGCCCATAAGGCCCCCGCGAAGGCGGTTGTGGCGTCCGGCCCGGCGCGGGCGGCGGGGCGTTCCAGAAGGGTGTGGAAGCGCTCGCGCAGTACGTGACGCGGGAAGGCCGGCCACCGGGGCGCGGCGTCGTCGAGGTCCTGCCCGACGGAACCGAGCACCGGACGGGGATCTGGATCGGCAACCAGAAAGCCCGCCGCGACAAGCTCGACGCCGAACAGCTCGCCGCCCTCACAGCGTTGGGCATCGACTGGGCATGAGTGGAGGAGGGGCGTCGGAGGAGAGAACGTGCCCTGGGCGCTCTGGGCAAATGCGGATCCGCCTCCTCCATGTCGGCCTACGATCTTTCGAGAACCTGGGCTAGGCAGCTGAAAGGCTCATCTGCTGAGCGGCAGGACCGAGGGGGTACGTCGTGGCCACGCTGAACCACAAGGAACGCACCGTCGGCTTCTTCGAGGTCGTCGTTGTCAAAGAGGGAGAAGCCCGGCGCATTCCAGAACTCATGGACTGGGACGGGGCGCTCGCGGCTCTGGCGCAGGCGCCCGTCGGAGCGCGTTCACACGAGAGCGAACACCGGATCGTAGGCACCACGATCACCCACAACATGGAGGACCACCTGCTCCTGCACCGGGTGAAGGATGCCGGCGAGTGGCTGTCAGTCATCAACTTCGACACCGGCCACCTCCGAGAGCTTGAGCAGTCGGCACATGAGGGTTACCTGGACACCTCCGTGGTCTGCTTTCTGCCGTTCGGGAACGTGGTGGGGATCATGCAGGGTGGTGTATCTGCGCCCAGTCACAAGGCCCTTGAGACCTGGCTTAACGGCATCGAGATGTTTCCCGGCACGCAGCTGCAGCTGCGCCCTGTCGTTGCGCACTCCGAGATCGAGAAACTCAAGACTGCGGTTGGGGCAAGCCGCGTAGAAGTAAAGGTCATGGGCAACAAGATGGGCGCGCTGCAGGACCGGCCCGGCGGCCTCGCCCGACTCCTGCGTGTTGCTGGCGAAGCCTATGGAGAGATCAGCGTCACGATGGTCATCTCCGTGCCCAGAGGGAAGGAGCTCAGGGAACACCGGGAGCATCTGCTGGCGGACCTCGATGAGATCTCCGATGTCGTCACCGGTGCCGAACGGGCGCGGGCCCGGCTCGTGTACTCGGACCCAAGCGGCCCGGAACAGACCCGCCTCGTCGAGCTGGTCGAGCACAGCATCACGGCCAAGAAGCGAGTGCCGGCCACGGACGCGGAAGGCAACTCGATCCGGATCGTGTCAGCGGTGGATGCCATCCTGGCAGCAGCGGCCGAGCATGAGGACGCGCTCCGGCTCGCGGTGGACGCGGGGGATTCATGACCTAGGCAGGGGGATCGTGTGGGCGTCCGTACGAGCATCATCGACAAGTGGGCCGAGCGCGTCTGGGCCGACTACCTGGTCGCGGTGACGGTCCTTGGCGCCCACCTCCTCATCGTCCGGGCGTCAGGATCGGGAGACTGGCTCACGTGGATCGGCGCCACCCAGCGCACCGACATGTACGCGGCGGCAACCGGGGCGGTGTCAGCCATCGGGGGTCTCAGTGCCATCGCCATCGCCATCTACACCACGGCCAATGGCGCGCGTTTGCGTGCCGTACGGCGGCAACGGCACGGCGAGCTCAGGCGGACCTGGCGCAGCTTGCTGCAGGGCACCGCGCTGACCTGTGCGCTGATCCTGGCCGCCTTCTCGCTCGACCGGGACAAGGACCCTCTCTCCGCCCGCTTCATCTTCGAGTTCGCCATCGTCTTCGCGGCCCTACGGTTCGCCCGGTTCGTCTGGCTCTTCGACAGAATCATGGCCATCTCGGACGCTGACCTGGTGGAGGAGAGTTCCACCGCCGCCGTACCCGTACGTGACCCCAACTGGCTCGAACGTCGCCGGCGCCAGCACGACAGCAACGCGTAGCCTCCAAAGCCGCAGGGAGCCCGCCGCAGGCGGTAGACGGCCGGGACAGCTCTCCGCCTCTCAGCGCAGATGCCGAAGCTCGCGCAGCCCGTAGTCCGGTGGCATCCACCCGTTCTTTTTGCGGTCGATGGTCTTCGCTGTGTGGGGAGGTGGGTACGGACAGCCCTGCATCAGGTCCGGCTCCGGGATACCCCATGAACGCCGGTAGTGGGCGGTGCACACAGGCCAGATGGTCTTCACGGGCTCCTTCGAACGCTGGGGCGTCCTGCTCCTGGTACGGCGGCGCTTGGGGCGCGGCGGCTGGGGTGGTCGTAGCTTGCAGCTCTCGGCGAGGGTCGTCAGGGACGGGGTGTCGTTGCTTTCCAGGGGGTTGTTGAACAGGGATCCGTTGGTGCCGGTCTCGATGCTCCACAGGAGAGCGGCGGCTCTCAGCAGAGGGCGGGCCCAGGCGGGAACGGGGTGGGTCATGCAGCCCTGGCGCAGCCCGTGGTCGTGGAGCGTGATGGTGGTGCCGTCCGGGCCCAGGTCGCGGACATGCGCGGTGTCGAGCTGTGTTGTGGAGGCCGCGGTGAATATTGCCGTGGCGAGCTTGGCCGCCAGGTGGGGGTGTGCCGTGGCGCGGTGAAGGCGTCGGGCGACTTCGGCTTCGGTCACCGGCGGCATGGCGGGCGGGTAGAAGTCCTGGTCCGTCGCCATGGGCGCGGTGCACCGGCAGGGGCTTGCCGTCTCGTCGAAGGTCTTGAGGGTGGTCAGGGCGGGCAGGCTGATCCAGCGGTTCGCCAACGGCCTCGCTGTCGGGGGCGTCTGCGGCTGCGGGGCGGCCGGTTCGGCTTCGGGCAGCAGGGCTGAGGCCTCGGCGATGTGGTGTTCCACCTGCCGCAGCTCGCGCTCCAAGAAGGGCCGCATGGCCCGGCGGTGGCAGACGAGGACCAGGCGGATGCCCGTGCGCCGGCGCAGGGCCAGGAGGTCTTTGAAGCGGTGCGGGGTGAGCAGGTGGGCGCGCAGCAGGGTCAGGTGGGTGATGGGGGTGGCCAGGATCCAGGCGGCGGCGGTCGTCCAGGCCGGGGCCGGGTCGAGTGGGCGGTGGCTGTTCAGGGGTACGGGCTTGTTCAGGGCGGCGAGGATGTCGTGGGCGAGCGCGACGGCCGAGTCGACGCCCGGGGTGGGGTGGACGGTGAGGCGTCCTTCGTGCGGGGCGTGGGATGCCAGGGCCGCGCGGGTGTGGACCACGTCGTCGTGCGGGTCCAGGATCACCGTGACCGGCGGCGGGTTCGGGCAGTCCAGCATCAGGCCGCCCGGCGGTGGCTCAGTTTGCTGTAGGCCCAGCGCAGGAGTTCCTCGTCCACGTGCGCGCGTCCGGACTCCTTCATCCCGACGGTGAGGTGGTGGGTGATCTTCGCCCAGGCCCGGAAGTTCCCGTGGGCCGCTTCCCGGTCGCACAAGGCGATCAGTTCCGGGTCCGCGTCCGTCCAGGCGGGGTGGAAGGCCGGGACGACGGCCAGGACCTCGTCCAGCGGCATTCGGTCGATCTCCTGCCAGGCGTAGACGCGGGACTCCAGCATCGGCTCGCTCTGCAGCATCGCGAAGCAGCCGTTGCCGCCGGTGAAGACGATTGTGAGGTCGGAGTCGGTGTCATCCCAGAGGTAGCGCAGGTATTCGAAGCAGAGTTTCGACAGCCACTGGGCCTCGTCGCAGACCAGGACGTGCGGTTCCTGGAGGGCGCCGCGCAGCATCCGGTCGAACTCGATCGGCTGCGCCGGCGGGCGGCCCGGCAGGCCGAGGGCGTGGAACAGTTCGTGGCGCAGGTCGCGGGTGGAGGGCCGGGCCCGGAACTGGATCCGGCGTGTCAGCTTCGGCGCGAGCTCGCGCAGGCAGGCGTTGACCGCGAAGGACTTGCCGTTGCCGGCCTGCCCGTAGATACAGATCATCGCCTTGGCGTCGATCGCGGCCCGGATGTTCTCCCGGGCGGTGAGCAGGGCGCGAGTGGAGACGACCTGGGCGCCCGGCAGGCGCATGAAGTGGTCCTCCCGCTCCGCGGGCAGACGGCCCCTGCGGGGTGAGGTGGGCATGACGGTCACTCCTTGCTGTCCGGCGCGGGCTCGCTGGTGTGGTCGTCCGGCACGGCGGTGCCGGACGGGTCGGACTCGGACAGGACGGTGGTGTCCGGGTGGGGACGGGGCCGGGCCCAGCCCGGCGGTGGCTCGCGCGGTGGGATCAGGTCCGGCAGCGCGCGGGCCGCGAGGTCGACCGCCCGGGCGCGGCTGATCTCCTCCTGGGCCTGCTGCCCGGTGACCGATCGCCTCGGGTGGGGCGCGGCAGGGGTGGTCGTCGCGGTGTAGCGGGTCCGGCTCAGCTTCTCGGCTGCTTTCAGGTCCGCTTTCAGTGCGCGGGCGTTGCTCTCGCGGACCTTGGACAGGGCACGGCGCTGGGCCGGTGTCGCGGCTTCGGCGAGGTAGGCGCTGCCCAGGTGCCGGGTCGGTCCGTCGGCGGTGAAGACCTCGACCTTGCCGTCGAAGTGCGGGAGGTAGCGCAGCCGCACTTTGGTGCCGACGTGGCCGGACATCCACGGGGCGATGTAGGCGCGGCGCCGCCACGCGACCCCGTTCGTGGTGATCTTCCGGATACGGCCGTCGTCCTCCATCGCGAAGAACGCCAGCTGCTCCTCCGGGACCTCCTCGAGGGGTGTCGGGTCCGCCTCCCACGCCTCGAGCGGGGTCATCCCGTCCGGAACGCCGGCCGGACGGTGCTCGCTGTTCCACCAGGCCACCCAGTCCAGCAGGACCCTGACGAAGTCCGGGTAGGACAGCAGGTCCTCCACCGGAGTCGGCCGGTATACCTGCGCGGGGCGGGCACGGCGTGTGTAGCCCGGCAGAGAGACCAGCAGCATCTTCTCCACCGCGCTGTTCAGGGCCTCCACGGTGCCCTTCCGGTACGGCTTGTAGGCCGGCAGGTCGTGGACGGGGACCGCGAAGCCGCCGAGTGCTTTCGCGACCGCGTTCGATAGAAAGTCCTTGCCGCGGTCCACGCGTACCTGGCCTGGCAGGCCGCCGAACGGCCCGTAGGGGGCTGTCCGGCTGATGCCCGTGCGCAGCGCGGCCAGAACCGCGTCCCGGGCCGGCTGATGCGGGGTGACCGCCACCCCCACGATCACCTTCGACGCCACATCGATGAACCACGTCACCCACGGACATACCGCAGAGCCTTCGAGATCCACTCGTACCGGGATCCGTTTGTGATCACCCTCCCAGCAGGTATTGCGGTGCGTGGGCGGCCGTTTGCCGTAGACGTCGAAACGACGACGCGCCGCCTCACCCCCGCGCAGGCCCGCCCGCTCCCCCACAGACAAATCCCGCACGATCGCACGCTGCAACGTCGCCAATGACGGCACGTCGAACACGTCCCCGGCATCCCGGGCCCGGGCAGCAAGCTCACGGTGTACCGCGGCCGCGTTCCCGCCCCACACGGCCAGCAGCCGACGCACCTCGGGCGACACGGTGAATCTGGGACGCGGTCTCCGACCGGTCCGGCCTTCCCGGCGCGCCGCCTCAACCCAGCGCCGCACCGTCCTGACGGATACTTCCTGAGCGTCGGCAACCAGCCGCACGTGCCCAGACGTCAACTCACCACGCCCATCCAGCGCCATCAGGCGGAGCACCGCAGCCTCACGGCCGACAACAGCTTCTCTCCCACGGCAAGGAGAGCCCTCGTCGTCCGGCTCGGTCATCCTCACCACCCCCGCCCACACAAGACGGCATCACCAAGATGAGACCGACCCGAAGGGCGATAGGACACCAAAAGCCGCATAGAGCTGACGGCTGCCAATTGAATGCGGTACAAGCAAGCCCAGCTGTCGGAGCCTTGCGAGACAATGCGCCATGGCTGAATCACTGGCTACGCAGATACTCCGGTCAGACCTCGAAGCCGATTGCCCTTTCTGCGGGTACCTCATGTGGATCCGGTACTCCGAGGTAGTGGCGCAGACCGCGGTGACATGCCCCTGCTGCTACGCCCGCATCTGGCTGGTCGACGAAACCGGCAGCGCCCAGAACGCCGGCGCAGTCGTCGAACGTCAGATCGCCCAGGCGCTGAGAGGAATGTTCAGGTGAGGTACCAGCAACAACTCCAGGTCGCCGTACGCGAGCGCTTCCGAAGGCTCATGACCGCGACCTCTTCGGCCGCTTCCCACGAGATCTACCTCGCCACCCAGTGGATCAAGGCCCAACCTGCGTTGCGCGGGCTACTCGAAGAAGCTTCCCGGGCAGAGCCCGGGATGGACCACGAGGGCTTCCGGGCCAGTCTCAGCGGTAGCCAGCGATTCCGTTGGCCCAACCGCACGGAAGAAGGCGGCGCCGTTCTCGTATGGGAGCTGATGCAAAACATCGCCCGGCTCGAGGAGAGCCAACCTGACTTCGCCCAACGAATCGCGGTCGCGTACAGCCACAGTCGCAACATCCAGGACAGCTGGCGCGAGCTCGCCGAAGAGGTACTCCAACCGCTGTTCAACTTCCTGAGCGAACGAATCGGCTCCCAGAGCAGCGTCCTCCACACCCTCGAGCGCTACCGCACCCGCATCGAGTGGTTCGACCGTCAGGAGCTGTACGCGCGGTTCGAAGCCGACACCGCCAATGGCGAAGAGATCTACAACCTCGACCTCCAGCGATTCCTGTTCCTCGAAGGCGATCACGTCACCCACGCCAAACCGCGCTCAGCCTCCGGCGAAGCAGACCTCATCGGCAGCCTCGATGCAACCGACCCCCTCGTATGCGACGGCAAGATATTCGACGGCAGCAGCCGAGGAAAGACCTACCTCCTCAAAGGGCTCCACCAAGTCGTGAAGTACGCCCACGACTACGGACAGCACACCGCCTACCTCGTCATCTACAACATCACAGCCAAACTCATCGAGTTCCCCACCGACGGACCGGCCGACACATGGCCGCCCTACACCGAAGTCTCCGGCGTACGCGTCTACTTCGTGCACGTCCGTGTCCTCCCACCAGCCACCACCGCCAGCAAAGCCGGCAAAGCCACCCGCGTCACCATCACACGAGACGACCTCACCAACCCCGACGCGAACTGACACCTACAGACACCGCACCCACCCGCCCAGCCAACCGCATCCCGATGACACCACGAAGAACGCACCACGCCGACACACACAACGCCTATACCCCGCTGACCAGCCCGACCACGACGACCCACACGGTCAACAAAACGCGGCCTTGCAAGGACAAACAAACGCCGCCCATCACCCCATGCTTCCCCCTCTAGGTTCCCCCTCCATTTCCCCCTCTAGGTTCCCCCCAACGTTCCCCCCATGCTTCCCCCCGTTCCTGTCTCTCGGTCAGAGGTCGATGGGGTCGCCCCGGAGCACCCAGGCAGCCCGTGTCCCTCGGGTCGGGTGGCGGTACCACTAGACAGAATGAACCGTGACGTGCTTTAATAGAGATGTCGAGAGGGGGAGGGCAAACCCCCGGACCGACGGTCGAACACCGCCTTCACACCGAGGAGTAGAAGTCAGCATGACCAACCCCAACACCCCCGCGGAACGCTCCCCCGAAACCATGCTCGGCACCCTGTTCGGCATGCCGGTGCCGATCATCCACAAGTACACCCGGGCGCAGGCCATCGAGGACGGTGCGCTCATCCAGGTGCCCGAGGCCTTCGCGAAGGAAGCCGGCTTTAAGTTCCCCGTCGCACTCACGGCCGCCGCGTGGGCGGACTGCGTCGCGTGGAGCGACGAGGACAGCAAGGCCCAGACGCATCAGGACGAGACGGCCCGACTCTGGGATGTGCTCAACATGACCCGCTACGCCGCCGTACGGTCGTCCGGCGGAGGAAGGATCACGGTTCAGCTGTACCGGATCCCCTGCGACGGGAAGACCACCCGCGCGCTCCCGGTCAGTCTCGCGTGCGAAATCGGCCCCGGTGACAACGCCGAACCGGTACTGACGATCATGCAGCCCGACGAGGACTAGCCGCCCACCGGCGCGGGTGCCGTACCACCGGCACCCGCGCCCCACAGGCCGGACAACGTCAGTGGCGGGAGAGCGCAGCGCCCCCGCCACGCCATCCCCGAAGGAACAGGCATGCAGATCACCAGGGCCGCGAACCTGTACGAGGGCGCCCGCTTCATCGTTGACGGAATGCGCACCGCGAGCGTTGACAAGGTCCAGGGTCGAGACGGGGCCGTTCTTGTCAGCTCCCACTACGACGACGCCGGCGCGCCCACCGGGACCAGGCTCGACACCTACCAGCCCGAAGACGACGTGAGGTTGTGCTCCATCCCGGCCGTCAGCTGGAGCATTCTCCACAGCGACCGTGACCCCAACACCGGTCAGGCCACCGCCGGTACGCACGTCTCCGGCCCCATCACCCCCGTCTACTGCGTCCGTGACCACTGGGCTTACACGGTCGGGCACCAGGTGGTCACCCGGTTGATCGAACACCACACGGTCACCGCCTACACGCCCATCACCCTGGAGCAGCTCCCCGGAGAGGGAGAGCCCACCGAGCGGCCGGCCAACCCGGACGACCGACGGTTCTACCGCCTCAACGAGATCGGCCCCAACGTCCTGCGGACCGGTGACGACGTGCGCCGGCTGCTCGCCAATATCGCCGAGGTACACGACCGCGAACACGGCCGGCGCGACGAACGCGGCAACAAGCTGGCCCCGCTCTACCCGCCGCACGAGTGCCTCAGGTGCGTGTCCGGACCCCACGATCTCCACCCCCTGGAGGTGACCATCACGCGCACCGAGCGGGACGTCCGGTTGTCCGATCTCCCTCAAGACTGGGACTACTCCCTCGGGCACGCCATGGCCCACGCCCGGATCACGGCCGCCAACAACCGCGACCAGGCCGAGGCCGGTGATTCCGTTGACCGCTGAGACGGAACCCGCCGAGCGCGGAGCAGCGTTGGTCTACCTGTACCTGGACGCCGTACTCGGAGGGCTTGCACCGACCCGTCAAGCCGGATGGCCGACGTTCGGGCGCCCGATGTCCGACACCTTGGACGACCCGGTGCGCCGGGCCGTGGTCGAGGCCATCTGCGACGTGTTGCACGCCGGTGACGGACACTACGGGGCGCAGTCGATCATCGGTCACGCGTTCACCCTCTACGGCAGTGGGGAGGATGGCGACCAGGCCCACGAGGTGAGTTCCGCCAGCCCCTGGCAAGGTCTGTCGGCACTGGCGGGAACCGTGGCCGCACTGCTCATGGTCGCCGGCAGGTTCTTCGACGTGGCCGACGATCTTGCCCGCGCGGCTCAGGAACAGTTCGCGGCCGAGGTCGAGGAAGCACGGTTCGAGGCGACCGCCAGGGAGCGCGCCTACTGGATTCCCCGCGCCGCCGGTCGGCGCTCCGTGCCGATGCCGCAGCCCAGGCCCCACGCCTGACGTCCCCCGGGGGTCCCGAGCAGTCGGGGCCCCCGGGGCCGGACGGCGAAGTCCCCAACCCCTTTCCGCCCGTTCCCCGGAGGAACCATGGACATGGACCAGGCGCCCGCCTACATCGACTCCCACCCCGACGGCCGGCGATTCACATGGGACGACCTCAGGCCGGGTGATCTCGTACAGGTGTGGGTCGGAGCGTGGCCCTACGACACCGAGTTCGCCACCGTCACCGAGACCCGTGGCAGGAACGTGCACGTGGCCTACGAGCGGTACAGCGGACCGACGTGGATCAGCCAGCGCCGCATCGCGTCGCTCCTGCGCCCGGTAACGCAGTAGCCGGCCGGCCCGAGGGTGGACCGGGGCGGAGCCCCGGAAAGCCGGCGGCCGGCGAGGGTGGGGCGCGTAACTCACCCGATCGGACAGCAGAACACCTAGACAGAATACACCCTGACGTGCTTTAATAGAGGTGTCGGGAGGGGGAGGGCAAACCCCCGGACCGACGGTCGAACATCACCTTCACACCTTGGAGTTCCACCCCATGAAGACCACCGTCAAGCCGAACCAGACCGGCCCCGTTCTCCCGAAGGCCGACGTTGCCACCCTGGTCGCGGCGAACCCCTTCCCCCCGCTCGACGTCGCCGCCCTGACCGAGGACATCGCGGCCAACGGAGTGCTGGAGCCCCTCTACGTGGCGACGACCGAGGGGGGCACGCTCCGACTCGTCGAGGGCAGGCGCCGCCTGGTCGCCGCCGCCGCCCTCGGGTTGACCGAGGTCCCGGTGACCTACCGGCCGCTCGTGAGCGTGACCGCGCTGCGCGCCCACCCCGGCAACGTCCGCCAGGACCTGCGCCTGACTCCCGAGTTCATCGGCTCCATCAGCGTCGAGGGCGTGCGCACCCCCCTGGTGGTGACCCGCACGGAGGGTGGGGAACTGCGGGTGGTCGACGGTCACCGCAGGCTGGCCGCCGCTATCGAGGCGAAGGTGACACATGTCCCGTACGTCTACGAGGAGCGCGACGAGGCCGGCCAGGTCCTCGACATGATCACCACCGCCCGCCACCGCGCACCGCTCACCCGCAGCGAGGAACAGTCCGCCCTGTTCGAGGCCGCCGCACTGGGCGCGGGTGACAGGCGGATCGCCGCCGCCGGCGCGACCACCCTCGCCAGGGCCCGCACGGTCCAGAAGCTGGCGAAGTCGCCGACCGTACTGGCCGCCGCCGCCCACACCACGACGAGCAACAACATGCCCGACCTTGAGACGCTCGCCATGCTGGCCACGCTGGAGAGCGACGACCCGGAGGCCGCCGCCCAGGCACTCGCCGAGCTGGAGGCCAACCCGAAGGGCAACCACCAGTGGATCATCCGTAGGACCCTGTCCGCGTCCAAGGCCCGCAAGGAGGCCGAGGCGCACCGCGCCAAGCTGGACGCGGCCGGGGCCACCGTCCGGCCGTTGTCCGAACTCAGCGACACCGCGACCCGGGTCTGGTCCCTGAAGGACGTCACGGCTCAGGCCCACACGAAGTGCCAGGGCCACGTGTGGGCGCTGGAGGAAGGCGCGAACGCCTACACCGCCTACTGCACCAACCCCGCCCTGTACGGGCACGAGACGGCCGCCGGCGACAAGGGCAAGGCCAAGCCGACCGCCGAGCAGCGCCGCGCCGTCATCCAGGGGAACCGGGATTGGGACACCGGCACGGAGATGCGCGCCGAGTGGCTGGCCGGCCACTTCCGGGCCGCCCGCCGCCCGAAGGCCGTCACCGAACGCATGGCGGAGATCACCGCGCTCGTGCTCGTGACGGGGTCGTCCGTGGTCCGCCGTCGCGCGTCGCACCCGGCCACCCATGCCCGCATCTGCACGTGGATGGGCGTGCCGGAGCACTCGAAGGACTCCGTCCTCGCGACCACCGTGGTCAAGTCCCCCGCCAAGGCGCAGCTGTACTCCTTCGCCGCCGTCGCGGCCGCGTACGAGCAGAACACCGAACGCACCGTGTGGCGCGCCCTCGGTACGACGACGCGCGTCGACGCCGCCCAGTACCTGTCGTGGCTGGTCAGCCTCGGGTACCAGCCGACCCCGATCGAGCAGGCCGTGATCGACAGGGCGGAGTACAAGCCCACCGTGCCCGCCAGCGGCAAGGCCAAGGCCAAGCGCTAGCCGCAGCACCGCCGGCGGAGGTCAACCCCGCCGGCGCCAGGGGCCCCGGGGGGAGGGGAGGGCAAACCCCCCCCCCCGGGGCCCCAGCACCCCCCGCCCCCTTCACACGCTGGAGCACCCATGCGCGCCATGCACACCGTGACCGCCGCCCCGACCGCCACCCCGACCGATGCCCTGACCGGGCTGGTCATCTCCGGCCCGCTCCGATCGGTCACCGCCAACGGTGATGGATCATGGACCGTGGTCCCCGTCGCCGGCCCCGCGTTGCTGCTCACCGGGACCGCTCAGGTCAGCGCCTACGTCGAGCGCGCCACCCACGGCACCGGACCCCAGGCCCTTTCCCCCGCCCGCGTCACCCTCCCCGCCGCGCCCAGCGTCCAGGCCGACGAGGACGAGAGCCCCCAGGGATGCGGGTGCGGCGGAAGCGAGCACAGCACCCCGGCCACCCCGTTCGCCGCCGATCTCATGCAGGCCCGCGCCGTGGCGCAGTTGCTCACCGCCGAGTTCCGGCTCAGCAGCAATGACGTGTCCGTCAGCGTGGACGAGGCCGCCCAGGCCGCCGTCGTCCGGGTGCAGACCAGCTACGGGCTGTACGCGCTGCATGTCCCCCCGCGCGGCGGACAGTTCAGCGTCCACCGCAACGGCCGGCGGGACGGAGCCATCGGCGCGCGCCGCATCCCCTCCACCAGCGATACCGGGATCACGCTCCAGTTCGGCGCCTATCTCCGCGACCGGGGCGCCCTGTAGGGCCTCAGGCCCCCACCGTGCGCGGAGTACCGGCGCAGCCCCCGGACGCCCGCAGGAAGCAGCCCGAACCGCCCTGACGGCCCCGCTCAGGCCCGCCCCTTTCAGGGGCGGGCCCACAGGGGGTGGGACGCCGACCGGGCGCCCAGGCAGCGAAGGAGAGCGAGTGCACCCGAGCACGAAGTACCTCGGTGATGGCGTTCAGGTGGCGCGACCGTACAACCACCGGGGGGTCGCCTACGCCTCACACCAGGAAAGGGTCCACGGCCCCGGCGGGGATGCGGTCGGGCACCTCACCGGCCGGGAGGCGGACCTCATGATCGGCCGGTTCGTCCGGCGCGGTGGCGTGGTCCGAGCCCAGCGGTACGGGGCGCTCACCCTGACCCTCCCGAACCGCCCGGGGCGGTGGGTCACCCTCACCCCGACGTCGGACCCGTGGAGGATCACCGGCCGCCAGTACGAGGACATGGAACTCCTCGCCGCCAACGAACACCGCATCCGGATCACCAGGGACCGGAACGGAGTCGCATCGATCGAAGCCGGCTTCACCCGGATCCCGCCCGGTGCGACCCGGGTCATCCGGCGGCGGGGATGGCTGCATGAAGAACCGCACGCCGAGGCCGCGCGGATCTCAGCGGCCGGACGAATGGCCATGGCGTTCCGGTGGGCGAAGACCAACGACGTTCTTCAGGTCCTGACGGGCCTGTACGTGGACGCGGCATTGGAAGCCGCGAACAACCGATGAAGGAGAAGACGATGACGCAGGTACAGGCGGGATCCGAGACGTTCGAGGTGACCCCGGGCGGGTTGGCGGACGCCGAACTGCTGCTGTTCCACCAGCGGGAGGCAATGACCTCCGGCCGCTACCAGGCCGGGGTCATGCACGAGCGGACGGCGCGTCTGGAGAGGGCGGTCGAGGACTTGGTGAAGCGATTGAACGTCGAGAAGGCCGGCGCGGCCGAGCTGGACCTGAAGCCGGCGCCGGCGGACTTGAAGCGGCACGAACGGGTGTGCGTGGTCGGGTGCAGCGGGCACTTGGAAGGGCGACTCGTGTGGGCGGTTCACACCGAATCGAAGCGCGGCGGAATGGTGTGCCTGACGCACTACGACACGAGCAAGGTCATTGCCCGACTGCGGGGCGGGGTGCAGATGACCAGCGAGACGTACACGGAGATGATCACGTACACGAGCGAGTGCCGGCCCAACGAGCCGTGGCGGAATTTCGAGCGGGAGTGGTCCGGGCAGGGGTGGGCCGACATCGAGGACGAGGACGGGGACGTGTTCCGGCCGCACCAACTACGAGTCCGGTGGATGCAGGTGGAAGGCAAGGTGGAGTGGCAGTTGATCCAGGTGACGGGCCGGGCGGTGGTGGACGGGAAGCTGACCCGGCATGAGAGCCGGTTCGTGTGGACACAGCATCACAACTGGCTCGGCGGACCCATCGCGGCGGACGTGATGCGGTTCGTCGAGGCGAACACTCCCGAGGCGAGGACCGCCGGCAGCACACGCACCTGAGAACCTGCCGGGCCACGACGTGGCCGTCGCCGAGCCCCTGCCGGCGACGGCCGCCACACGGCGGATCCGCCCCGGTCGGTTGTCCGGACCCTTGCGGAGGCCGGACGACCGGCCCTCGGGCACCGTCCGACGAGCCTGTTCACCAGTGCCTTTCATCCGATTGGACCAGAGGAACACCTAGACAGAACACACTCTCTCGTGCTTTAATAAAGATGTCGGGAAGGGGGAGGGCAAACCCCCGGACCGACGGTCGAACACCACCTTCACACCGAGGAGTCCCGCACCATGCAGAACACCGAGCCGGCCAGCCCCGCCCGCCTCTCCCTGACCAAGACCTTTCACACCTACTTCCTCGTCGCGGACGACGAGTGCACCACCGTCCCCGGAGCGCTCGGCCGCTACCGGAGCATCCTGCTGGCCGAGGCCGCGCCGACCGACCCCGAGGCGTACGCCGCCCGTGAGGACTGGATCCACGAAGGAGTCGAGGAGTCGCAGAGCCCGCTCCGGTTCCTGACCTATCGGGCCCACAGCGTGGAGCACGCCATCCGACTGGCCCGCCGCGCCTACGAGGCCGAGCGCGCCGCCGAGGACGGCGAGGAGACGCCGACCACAACGACCCTGGACCCCCAGGGCATCCCCCACCGGCTGTTCGGCCCGTGCGGCGCCACGTTCCGACGGGTGCCCGTCATCAAGCAGCGCACCGGCGAGCGCATGGGCCTCACCTCCCAGTTCGGGCACCGCGCGTGCGGACTCCCCGCACGCGTCGCGCGGTTCGTCAAGGTCGCCCAGAGCGACCGGTACGCGCCCGTGTACCACTGCCCGGAGCACCAGGCTCGCTAGGCGCCGTGCGGTGCCCCCTGGAGGGGGCACCGCGCCCGCCCGCTTCGCGGGCGGCGGGCCGGCCGTGGCCGGCCGGCCCGAAAAACCCCGCCGACCACCGCCGGTCGTCCCCGCCGGCCGCGCGCCGCTGAAAGGCGCGCGGAGCCGCCCGAGGGGCGTCTCCGCGGCCGCCGCCCGCTTCGCGGGCGGCGGGCCGGCCGTGGCCGGCCGGCCCGAGAAACCCCCGCCGCCCACCGCGATCGTCACCCGCCGGGCCGCACCTCCCCACGAAGCCCGCACCGACGACCAACACCCGGTCGGCGCCCGGTTCGCGCGGCCCCGCGGCCACACCCCCCGGCGATCCGCCCCGGGACCGGCCGCCCCCCTCTACCAGTGGCCAGCGCCACTCACTTCCAGGAGTCATCGACATGAGCCACACCCTTCAGCCGCGCACCGAGCTGTGCGCGATCTCCACCCACGCCCAGGCCCTCGCGCTCCACCCGACCACTCCCGACGGTCGGCGCCCCGCGCTGCTGTCCGTGGCCGACGAGGCCGGTTGGACCGCCCAGCACTGCCACCCCGGTGGCCCGTGGGAGCGCACGAACCTGAAAGTCGTCATGATCCTCGCCGACGCCCACCGCGACGCGGCCGCCGCCGGTCTGCCGCCCCTGGACACCACCGACACCGCCGGCTTCCTTCTCGACAGCGCGGTGACCCACCTGCGGAACTCCCCCTACTGCCGCGCCCAGGCCGTCACCGCCGTCGAGGTCACCGCGCGCCCCTTCGGCCGGAACATCGAGTGGAGCCCCATCACCGACGCTGTCACCCACTACGCCGACGGCACCACCCGCGACACCATCAGCTACCCCGCGACCCAGCTCGGCACCTACCTGCAAGACCTCGCCGCGATCCTCTCCCCCCGCGTCGGCGACAAGCTCACCCTTCACATCGCGCCCGGCCCCTCCCACCTGCCCACCGACTGGACCCCCTTCGACCTGTTGAGCCTGTTCGACCCCGAGCACGCCCCGACCCCGGACCCCGAACCGGACGCCGCCCCCACGCCCGAGGCAGCCGAGCCCGCCGCCATCCAGCCCCCGAAGGCCGCCCCGAAGGCGAGGTGGACGTTCCCCGCCGAGGACGATCACCTGGGGTGGGTGTGGCACCACATCGACCGGACGCACGTCAAGGGCACCGTCACCCGGCTGCACTTCATCAACAACGGCGGCCGGTCCAAGCTCACCGTCCGCATCCTCGACGGCACCCACAAGGGCATGGCGCCCACCCTCAATCGCGCGATCCACGCCGACCTGATCGAGGACGCCCACCGCCTGTTCAAGGCCAAGCACGGCGCCCGCCGCAACTGGCCCGTCCACACCCTGCTGGAGCGCCCCGCGCACGACAGCACCGCCACCGCCGACCAGAGCTGAGCCCCCTACCCGGGGGTGCGGGACGACACCGCGCCCCCGGCCGGGGCCGCGCACCCCCGGTCCCACCGCGGCGCCGGCACCGCCCCTGTCCGCGCAAGTCCCGCCCCGGTACCTGCCCCCGCGCCCACCCATCCCTCACCTGTCAGGAGTTCGTCATGCCCCGCACCCCCTTCCAGCCCGCCACCTATCGACTCATCCCCGGCCCCGACGGTTCGACCGTCGCCCAGGTCATCCACGGAACCCACATCGACGGCGAGACCCTCGCCGCCCGGCTCTACGACTACTACGTCCACCGCCAGGACGAGGGCGACGAACTGCCCACCGACCTCACCATCGACACCGTTCTGCACCACCTGGGCAAGCAGTCGACCATCTGCGTCGAGGGATGGCACCAGTCCATCAACGAACCCGGCGACGAGGCCGCCGAGATCACGTGGAAGTGGGCCCGCGCCCAGGTCGAACGACTCTTCCCCGAGCTGTCGTGGACGGTCGACCCCGACCAGCGGCACGCCATGACGTGGGAGCACCGAGGATGAGCGGCGACACGGCGCCCCGGCCGGACGGCGTCGCCGGGAACGTCCGCGTGCGTCATGTCGTCCAGTTCAGTGGGGGCGTCGGCTCCGCGCTCGCCGCCGTCCGTGTCGTGGAGCGGCACGGGCCACGGGACATGACGCTTTTGATCGCGGACACCAAGGTCGAGGACCCCGACCTGTGGCGGTTCAGCCGGGAATTCTCCGACCTGATCCAGGTGCCCCTCACGATCGTCGCCGACGGCCGGACCCCCTGGCAGCTTTTCCACGACGTGCGTTTTCTTGGCAATGACCGTCTCGCGCCGTGCACCCGCCACTTGAAGCAGATCCCGTGCCGCCGGTGGATGGAGGAGAACGCCCCGCCCGAATCGACGGTCGCGTACGTCGGGATCGAGCCCACCAAGAAGGACCGACCCCGCGCCACGGCCATCACCCGCAACTGGGCGCCCTGGACGGTGGAGTACCCGCTCCTGGACGGCCCCGACCGCACCAAGGCCGACCTACTGACCGAACTGCGCTCCCTGGGCATCCGACCCCCACGCCTCTACGAGCTCGGCTTCGAACACAACAACTGCGGGGGCGGTTGCGTCAGGGCCGGCCAGCGCCAGTGGCGGCGACTCCTCGACGTCTTCCCCGAGCGCTACCACCAGGCCGAACAGGCAGAGGAAGCGTTCCGCGAACGCGTCCAGAAGGACGTATCGATCCTCAAACGCCAACGCGACCGGACCACCACTCCCCTGACCCTGCGTGCGCTCCGCATCGAGGAGGAGAACGCCGGCTGATGAGGGCCGGGGCGTGCCGGGTCACCCTCGGCAGGCCCGGCCACCACAGTGACCAGTCCGCCCGACGGTCCCCGCCGGCCGTATCGAAGTCCACGCGCTGCGCCCCGGCAGGTCCCGCTCAGACGTGGCACCGCCCCCGCGGCCCGTTCGAAGCCCACCACGCGAGGAGACCCCCCGATGATCACCCATCAGCACGTCGGTACCGATTCCGCCGGAACCCCGCTCGTCACCGGCCCCCGGCCCGAGGACGACGAGTTCGAGGCCCTGCCCGAAGGCACCGACCTGGACGCGGCCCGCATGGTGCGCGCCCACGAAGTACGCGACGGTGACCTGATCCTGGCCCACTTCCCCGAATCGGAACCCGGCACCCCCCGCGAAGCCGACTACTTCACCACCGCCTACCCCGCCCGCCTCGGCCACCCCTGCGGTGAACGCCACCAGTGCCACACCGACCAGTACGAGATCGGGGACACCCCCGACCACCAGGTCCGCTACGCCGTCCTGGACTTCACCCCGGGCGACGGATGCGACATCTGGCTCCGCAACGAACCCATCCTGATCATCCCGGCCACCGTCACCCCCTGACCCACCCCGCCGGGCGGCGGATGACACCGCCGCCCCGGTCCCGCTCGAATCCCGGCGCACCCATCCCCACGCAGCCGGCCGGCCCCGTCGACCGAGAGCATCACCGAGCTGCCGTCGAACCCCGCCCCCGGAGGTCCCTCTCCCCCTCTCCGGCGCCCGTGAAGCGAGGAACGCGACGGCGGGCCGTGCGACTCACCCCCGTCGCGAACCCGAGGCCCCGCGAAGGGCCCGCAACCGTCACCCACCCGCTGCTCACCGCGCCGCGCGCGCCACCATCCGGCCGCAGCGTCACACTCACCACCGTCCCCGACCCACACGCGCCCGACCGGGGCCTCCACCGCCCTGGGCTCAGCCGTACCCGCCCCGCCGGCCCACGACGAGCCGCGCCGCGCGCTCGACGAACGGCGAACCACTGGTAAAATTACTCCTACGGTGGTTCAATAAACCTCGCCTCGGGGAGGAAAACCCCCGGCGGGAACGACGACCACCGACCACACCAGGACACCCGAAAAAGGCGCGGCCGCCAAGGGAGAACCCCGGCGGCCGCGGCCAGAACGTAGATCGCCCGGCGGCGCAATGGGCAAAAGGCCGCCGGGCGGGAGTCCCCTTCACACTGAGCAGCCTCACGGCCCCACAGAAGGAACACCCCCATGGTAGACCCCGTCCCGACCGACCTGCCACGCCCCTACGACCACGTCCACCTGCACCCCGACAACCGGCTCGGCGCGGACCCCGCCACCCCGTACCTCGTCGTCGACGTCCTCGACACCGAACCCCCGACCATCGAGCTGTGGCACCTCGCCGACCACCCCGACCACCAGGACTGGGCCGGCACCGCCTCCCTCGCCGACATCGCGCTCGTCGTCCGCGTCACCACCGGCGACACCCGCACCTGGACCCCCAGCAAGTAACCCAACCGGAGGCCACCATGACCGAAACTCCCGAACCGCGCCGTATGACCCGCGCCGAACTTGCCGCCGCCCACGGACTGCACGTCGGCACCCTCGCCCGCTGGTACGCCAAGCGCGACAGCAACGGCCACCCCCTCGGCCGGCGCAACGGCAAGAACCTCGAATGGGACGCGGCGGAATGGGCGGAATGGCACCGCCGCGAACACCAGCAGGACCCCAACCTCGTCAACGTGACCGAGTTCATGAAGATCCTCGGCCACAAGGACCACGCATGGGTCAGCAAGGCCGCCAACGTCCCCCCGCCCGGGTTCCCCGAACCCGTCGAATGGGACGACCCCGAAAACCGCCGCGGCCCCAAATGGCGCCGCTCCGAAGCCCAGGCCTTCGCCGACAACCGAGAGGAACGCACCGCACCCCCCGGCGCCGGCCGACGCGCGGGATCCCGAGCCGGCACCCGCTACGCCAACGACGAACGCCTCACCGCGGCCCTCAAAAGCCTCACCGACCACCCCGACGACCGCCTCGCCCGCCACATCGAGCGACTCCACCAACTCCTCCCCGGCACCTCCCCCAGCGGCTGGACCCAAATCCTCAAAGCCGCCCGCGACCAGATCGCCGAAGCCCAGGCCGAACCTCACCAGCAGGCCTGACCCAGGTGGGCCACGTTGTCCCCGCCGCCGGAACTGGATCGCGACCCCGCGATGCTGTTGAGTCAGCAGGTCAAGTTGTCTACGGATTTCAGGGGTTGACGGTGTTCAGGACGGTACGGGGACTCGCGGGTGGAGCAGCGTTGATAGTGGCGCTGACGGCGTGCGTAAGTGAGGGTGACGACGGGACGGGTGCTGTCGGGGGCGCCGGGGAAGCGGGTGGCAAGGCAAAAGCTCCGGTGGTCGTGACCGAGGACATGATCCGCACGGCCCTCATCAGCAAGGCGGCAGCGCCGCAGGGCTGGAAGCAGACGGGCAGCGTCCAGTTCTATGAGGGCGGCGACAGTCTGCGGGCGTGCGAGGAGCACACGTCGACGAACTGCGGCGGCTTCGTCTCCGTCGGGTCGAGCGCTATTGGCCTCGAAGGGGGCGGGTTTGACGGATCGTCCATCCGGTTCAGCATCGTGTCGTTCAGGTCCGTGGATGATGCGAAGGCAGGGCTGAAGGGCATGTCAGCCGAAGCGCGGCGCAAGGCAGGGGCTGAGGCGAAGCCTCTGAAGATCTCGGCGGGAGCGGACGAGACCGACGCCTTCACGGGTCCGCACACAGAAGTCATGATGCGCGTCGGAAGCGCCCTGATCCGACTGGAGAGCGGGAACCTGAAGGAGAACCAGCCCCAGCCCTACAGCGAATTCGCCAAGCTCCAGGTCGATCGCCTCAACAAGACGATCGAGGGGAAGAACCCCGACGCCTGAGGCCGGCACCCATTCGAGGGGGGGGAAGGAGGGCCGTTGCCGCCCCGGCGACGGCCCTCCGCCATGCGCCCATCCGTACCGCGGCGCACCCGTACACCGGTGTCGCACAGCGGCCAGAGGGGCGACCCGCAGTCCGGGTTACCCGACCGGTCGGGTCCGCTCCGCCGTGCGCAGCGCGTGGACCAGCGTCCACGCCGGATCGTCGGAGTCGAGGTCCTCGGGGTCGGCTTCGTTCATGAAGGCGTCGGGGTCGTACAGCTGCCGAGCGGGCCGCAGAGGATCTGAACGTCACCCGGTCGACACCGACACCGCAGAGCCCTGCGACCAGTCGACAATCACTCGGGGCAGGACCTCAGGCCTGAGGCCTGAAGCCCGAGGCGAACCCGCCGCGCTTGTAGAGCTTTAAGAGTCGTGGGAAAGTGGCATCCGTCCGATGACGCGTAAAACTTGACGCGGAGCCGGACAACGACGAAGGCCCCCCCGGACTGCGAATCTAAGAGGGGCCTCGCCGTTCGTACTAGCTGCCGTCGGCACCTTGGTGGGTTACCACCAGGGGCCGGTGGCCTGCTGGGCATAGTCCCAGAAGCGCCACGACCAGTAGCCAGCCTTCGCGAGCGCCGCCACCATCATCGGAATGATGAGGAACGCCCAGGCCCACCACGGGTACGGCGGGCGGAAGAAGTGCCACATGGGCACCTCCTTCACGGAGCACTTTCCGTAGCTCCTCCTCGGGCACGGCCGTTATCCGGCCGTACGCGTAACGGTCGGCACGCGTACCCGAGTTCGGAGAGTCCCGGAGGACTCCCGCCGGGATGAATCGAATCACATCCGCCGGCGCTGCGGCAGTTGACGGAGTCAAGGCCTTCCACCTGCTCAGGGCTTTGGGAGCCGCACATCGTGCAGCAACCGATCAGCACTCGGACGGCCGGGACGCTGCTGCACTGTCTCATGGCGAAATAGGACAAACTCGCGCGGCCGGGGCGGTGACCAGCAGCTGGCCAGGCGGTGACCAGCGGCGACGAGATCGGCGTCATTCACGTGATCAACACCACCATGCGAATGGTGCCGATCTTCACCATGACCATGGTGGAGATCGGCACCAGGGGGTTCGAACCCCAAAAAATGGCCGATTTACGGCTGTGGCGAAAAGTCGCCGAAAGGCACGGGTTCGCTGCGCCGGCCGTGGTCTGTCCACGGCCGGAATACCTGGACGCACATGGAGGCCCCCGGTTTCTCGTGGAACCGGGGGCCGGTGATATTCCAGCGGGTCAGGCCGGCCGCGGGGTGAGGGCGGAGGGGCCGGTGAAGTCCTCGGGGAGGGCGTCCATGAGCAGTTCGTCCACGGGTCGGCCGAGCCAGAACCCGGACTGTCGCATGCGGCCCGACTCCTGAAATCCCGCTTTCCGGTACGCGGTGATACCGGCCGTGTTGGGTTCGAGAACCTTCAGCCAGACCATGCGCAGCGCGCCGAGGTGGAAGGCCCAGTCGAGGGTGAGGTGGGTGGCTTCGGTGGCGTAGCCGTTCCCGCGTGCTTCGGGTGCCAGAACGATGATGAACTCGGCTGTGCGCACGTAGGTGTTCACGATCAGGGTGGTGATGCCGATGGGTGTCTCGCCGTCGAGTCGCACGACCTCGAACTGCGGGTAGTTGTGGTTCGCGCGTTGTCCGGCCCATCCGGCCTCGCGGGTCTCCCACGCCTGCGGGAACTGGTTGCCGTATCCCAGGAGCGTGCCCGGATCGTTCTCCCAACGGTGGTACTCAGCGAGCATGTCGCGGCGGGCATGGCCCAGGCCGAGCCGGCGTCCGCGCAGCAGCACCTGCGGTTCACTCATCAGGTCCTCCATTGCGGCCCCGGCGAGCGGGGCCCGGTCCATCGGGTGTGTGGGTCACGACGCACAGGGAGATGTCCTCGGGTTCCCCGACCGGCCGCCCCTACCGGTCAACGATCCATGCGTGCAGGCGCACCGGGTCCCCGGCCACCCCGTGCCGCCGCTCGCCCCTGACTCCCGTCGCGGCGAGCAGCAGGGCGGCGGCCGCCGACTGTTCCAGGCAAGCCCAGCGGGCGGGCATCATCCGTAATGCCGCGCGCACCGCCGCCCGCGTGCCTCGCCCGCCGGGGGAAGTGCCCGCCCGACACAGCCGAGGCGCGTCAGGCGGTGGCTCTGCCCGCCGGTGGCGCCGCGGCGGACACGGCGGCCGTCGCGAGGAGTCCGGTCAGGGCCCGGCCGCCACGCCGGCGGGACCACGGACGCCGGCCCAGGGCCGCCGCCAGTGGAATCGTCGACTGGCCCGGACTGTTACACCTCCTCAGCTGCTGTTGGACACCCCAACTGCGGAGCAGCCGTGACGGCATCGCGAAGAAAGGTGCGCTTGGAGTAGAAGGTGCGTTCCTTCGTCAGGCCACGTGCGGATAGGTAGGAGAGCAGCCAGGTGTCGATGCGTGCCATCTCGGTGAGCATCCCGGCCGCGTCGCTGTCCAGGAGACTGCGGGACCGCCTGTACTCCAGCTCGCATTGGGAGAGCACGATCTTGGGAGCGGCCAGGAGCGAGCAGCGGTCGAGGAAGATGCCGTAGACGTGGCCGGTCCTCATGGATTCGCACTGGATGTCGTATCGGACTCGGCGAAAGGGAGGTAGTGCCCTCACGTGAAGTTTCAGTTCCGAGCGCAGGTACTCGCCGAATGTGGCAGGCGTGACGTCCATGTCGGTGAACAGCTCCTCGCGGCGGGCGAAGGCGTCGCGTTCGAACCACTTTCGTTTCAGGACGAACCCGCCGTCGGCCCGGGGGATGAAGGAGGCGTAGCCGATCTCCTCCCTGGGCCCGAGCACGTCGAACATGTGGTTCTCGATGGCGTGGATCTGGAATTCCTCCCGGTACTCGGGTCGGCAGCCGGGCAGTTCGCCTGCGCGCAGCGCCTTGAGGAGTTCCATGGACGTCGCCCAGATGTCGGGGGCCGGGTCCAGGTTGTATTTGACTTCCAGTTCGGTTCCCGCGTTGAGGGTGCGGAACTATCGCAGGTGGTTGTCCAGCTGTGGCGCCGACTTCGCGCGTTCTGCCATGGCGGGTTCCAGCCAGGTCAGAGCGTCTGCGGGACCGTGGCCGATCGGTTCGGGGGTGATGCGGATGAAGCAGGCGTCTTCGGCGTAGAAGCGGACCTGCGCGTAGGTGTGGAACCCGCCTGTGGGGTCTTCGGCGAGGTAGAACATGGGGACGAGTCCTGGGGCGGCCGCGGCGCCGACCAGTGCGCCGAGCGTCGGGCCGGCGATGGCGTCGGGGAACAGTTCGCCGCCCTCGATCCGGGTTTCGCCCAGGGGGATGCCCCGGGTCGTCAGCGCGGTGGCGGGGCAGGTGCCGAGGAAGGCCCAGCGCACGATCACGGTCGTCGTTGGAAAGCTGACCTCCTGGGCTGTCACTCGGATCAGCACGATCGGGTCGCCGTCCTGGCGGGGCGCGGTTCGGTTGAGGAGGTGGATTCCGCCGAGAACGATCCAGGCGGTCCGTGTCGTGTCGTCTGGCATGGGTGATGAGTCCTTTCGGAGGTGTGGTGCGGCATAGGGTGAGTGGGGTGATCGAAGAGATGACCCTGGAAGCGGCGCTCGCCGATGCCCACCTGGCGGTGCGGGAGTACGACGACGCCCTGTCGTGGCTGGATCGGGCTCGTCAGGGGCCGATGGCGCCGCTGTCGGCCGAGGTGTGGGTGACCGATCCGAGCCACCGCCACGTCCTGCTGGTCAAGCACCGGGTGCGGGGGTGGGTGCCGCCCGGCGGCAAGGTCGAGGCGGGCGAGACCCCGCGGCAGGCCGCGGTGCGGGAGCTCGGTGAGGAAACCGGCCTGCGGGGCAAGTTGCTTGCCCGTCCGGCGGCCGTGGCCGTCCGCTCCTACCGGGCGGACTGGTCCGCGACACTGGGGTTGTCGTACGCCGCCGTGATCGATTCGGAACTGCCGCTCGGCGGCGAGAGCGGTCAGCCGCCCCGCTGGTTCCCCCTGGGCGAAGAGTGGGAGAGCGCCTTTCCCGCCGACCGTGAACGCATTCGCGCACATGTACGTCTACTGGCGGGCCGCGAGTCGGTCGCGCGCTGAGCGGCCGGTCCCCGGGGTCTATGCCGGTTGCCGGGCGACGACGGTGAGCCAGCTCGTCACGGTGAGGGCCTGCGGAGTCGTCAGCGCGTAGGCCTTGGCCAGGATGGTCATGCGCTGGGCGTGGGTGAAGTCCCCTTCGGGTCGGGCGAACACGGGGATCGACAACCACGCCCTCTTCTCGGCCATGGTGCCGTGCTGCGCGACGACTTCGGACTCGACCAGGTCCAGCCCGGCGGCCACCAGGTGGGCGCCGACCTTCTCCAGCGGCAGCTTCGGGGGCTTCGCCGCCGCGGCCGGGGTGTGCCCGTGGTCGCGGGCCGCGATCTGGTGGATCAGGCGGTTCAGGGAGAGCCCCGGGTGGGCGTCGTCCTCGTCGGCGTGACGAACTCCGGCGAAGCCTCCACCGATGTTGAAGACGAAGAACCCGCCGGGGCGCAGCACGCGGGCCACGGCGGTGAACACGCGGGGCACGTCGGTCTTCCAGATCGCCGAGTTGCAGACGACGGCGTCGACGCCCCCGGTCGGCGCCAACAGGGCCAGGTCTTCGGCCGGGGCTGTGATCCAGCCGAGGCGCGGGTCGGTGAGGGTTCGGCGCCCGGCGCGCTGCATGGCGGCGGAGCTGTCCAGGGAGAGGACCCGGCAGTGGGGCGGGGCGAGGGCGAGGATCGCTTCCGCGGTGGCGCCGGCCCCGCCGCACAGGTCGATGACCAGGTGGCTGTCGGCGAGGTGGGCGCGGCGCGCGAGGTCGCGGCTGGTGGCGCCGTAGAGGGGGAAGTCGCGGCAGTAGGCGGCGTAGGCCTCTGCGGTGGTGTCCTCGTCCCAGCCGAGGACGGCGTCATGGGGTGCCATCAGGGGATACCTCGCTTCGAGGAAGAGGGGGCGGGCTCGATGGGGCCTTGAGGGGTTCAGAACAGGGAGGCCTGGACGGCCGTGCCCGGGGAGGCGAACGGGCCCAGGGTGATACGACATCCCTTGAGTGTTCCGAGGTCGAGGAGGTACCCGGCTTCGTTCTCGTCGTCCAGGAGGGCCAGGACCTGGGAGCCGAGACATGCCACGGGGGTGATGCCATGTTCTCCCTCGCGCGGGTCGTGCGGGTACAGGGCCCGTTCGGTGTCCACGGTGCGCAGGCGGTCACCTTCTGCGGGGGGTGTCCACTCCTCGGGCGCCGCCGGCACGTCCAGGTCTGCCAACGCCGCGACGGCGCGGGCGACATCCGCCTCGTGGCCGGCGCGGACGGCTCGCGGATCTCGGAGTTCGGCCAGGGCCCGCAGCTTGGCCGCGGCGCGGACCGTTTGTGTCATGCCCAGCCGGCGCGTCAGGGCGTCTTCGAGGTGGCGCACCGTGCGGCCGTCGGCACCTTTGACCAGGTAGGTCGCGAAGAGGGTGCCCTGCTCGTCGAGGCGGGAGCGCCTGCGGGGTTCGGCGGCGGTGCCGACCTTGGTGGTGCCGTCGGCGAAGGTGGCCAGGTAGAGCCAATGCGGCTGCGCCATGTACGTGATCAGGGCGTTCGTGGCGTGGGCGCCCTGGTGGAATTGATGGGCGAAGCGGAAGTCGTCCCGGCTCGTGCACGGGCCGCACTGGCCGCCCTGCTCGGCGCGGGCCCGGTCGGGGCAGGCGACGGCCTCGACGTTGACGGTGTTGGCGAACCGGTAGCGGCCGGTGCACCATCGGCCGCCACCGACCTGATAGCCGAGGCTGTGGTGCAGGACCTCGGTGTAGGTCAGTGGCCCGCCGGGGAGCGGGGCGAGGAGCAGCCGGGGGTCTCCGGTTGCCCAGGTGACGCCGTGGCATACGTACGCGCCGTCGGTCGGTCGGGTCACTGACATGGTGTGTTCCTTGGGAGCTCGGGGTCAGAGAGGCAGGTGCAGGAGGTCGGTCACGGCGCGGGCCGCGGTCTTGAAGACGGCGTCCCGGTCCAAGACGGTGACGTCGATGGACGTCCAGCCGTCGCGTTTTTCCTGGACGCGCAGTCGGTCCAGGACGGTGTTCTGGTAGCGGATGAAGTCCTCGTCGCCGCTGCCGGAGTGGCCGGTCTCCAGGGAGGTGAACGAGCCTTTGCGGCGGAGGGCTTCGCGGGCGCCGATCCGCAGGAAGAACACCAGGTCGGGCTCGGTAAGGTGCTCGAAGACCTGTTCGGCCAGCAGGGGGTTGACGTCCGGGTTGACGGCGTACCGGGCGAGGATCTTGTGGTGGGCGTTGTCGAGGATCACGTGGGTCCCGGCGGCGAGGGCGGGCTTGATCACCAGCTGGTCCTGGAGGGTGTACCAAGCGGCCAGGGCAAGCAGCCAGTAGTGATCCCCGCAGGCCTGTGCGACTCGGGCGTCCCGACGGTAGACGAGCGCGTTGAGGCGGTCGACGTAGGCGGACAGTTCCGCGTCCATGGGGACGGTCGTGGAGTGCTTGCCGATCAGGATCGTCGGGTGTCCGGCCGTGTTGAGGGCCTCGTGCAGGCGAGCGGCGAGCGTCGACTTCCCGGCCCCGTCGATCCCGGTGACCGTGATTTCCCGGCCCCGGGAGGGTGCGGCGGATTGGTGGGCGACCGTCATGGTCGGTTCCTCCCTGAGGGACGGGTCGGGCGGGCGGCCAGACGGTCCGCGATGATGTGTCGGATCCGGTCGACCAGGTCCGCGCGGCGCCTCACGACGTCGCCGTGCCGTTCATTGGACAGGTCGGCGGGGTAGTGGCGGGCCAAATTGTTGGAAATGACGTGCAGGTAGCCGAATCCGATTCCGGCTCGATGCGCGGCCGCGCCCATGGGGCCGATCTCGGGGTCGACGAAGGCGTGCTCGGAGTGCTTGGTCAGCCAGTCGCGATCCTCCAGGAGGACCGACGGTGAGGTGACGTGGACGCCGGTGCGCACACCGGGTTGGGCGGCGGCGTAGTCGCCGAAGAAGTCGTTCCAGGTGACGAGCGTGCCGTCGATCAGGCTTTCGCGGCCGGTGGCAAGCCACGTATTGGGTTCGATGTCCGGGGCGAGGGCGCCGACCTTGCCGACGTAGACGACATCGCCGGCGCCGAGTTCGGCCAGGCGGTCGACGACCAGGCCGGCGACGTCGCCCCAGATGCTGTGGAGGAAGCCGAGGTAGACCACCCTGCGGCCGTGGACCGTGGCCCGCTGCCAGGCGTAGCCGGGTCCTCGGGTCCACACCCCGTCGGCAGGGGCGAGGTGGGTCAGGCCCCAGCCGACGACGACCAGGTCCCCGTCCAGGTCCAGGTCCAGGCGGCGTACCGCGCGCCGGCTGTCGGCCGGTGGGGGCGGCCGGTAGGTGACGGTGTCGGCCGGGCGGCCGGTCATGGCCAGATAGGTGGCGATGATCAGCCCGTAGTGCCGCACGTAGTCGACGCCGGGGAACGTCTTGACCACCAGCCGGCGGTCGTGGCCCCCGGCTGCGGGCCGCTCGGTGTGGACCTCGGCGGTGGGTCGCTCGGTGTTGAAGAGCTTGCCGGTCTTCTCGTGCCGTGAGATGACGGCCGTGCGGTCGTAGTCCCCGACGACACCAACGCTGTCCCAGGGGTGTTCCTGGATGAGGTGATGGACCTTGATCCGGAGGTAGCGCAGGAGACTGTCCGGGCCCATCGTGTGGCCGTCGATATCGATCGGGTCGGCCCGCAGGACCGTGCCCTCGGGCGCGCCACGGTGGAGGGTCATCCGCCGGCCCCCAGGATGCGGACGCCGCTGCCCGCCGCCTCGCGGACGACGGCGATGTTCGAGCGGATCAGGTCGAACCGGCTCTCGGGGATGGTGCCGAGGTTCTCGATGCGGGGCGTGCTGGGCTTCTCGTACGGGCCGCCGGGCAGCATGGCGATGCCCATCGCTCCGAGGATGACCGGCGCCGCCCCGTCCACTGACGCGATCCACTCGTGCTCGCGCTGCTCGACAAGCTCCAGGTGACCGGTGCGCCCCAGCCCGAGCAGCCGGTAGACGATGCGGTCATCGACCAGGCCGCGCTCCTCCAGGTAGAGGGTGGCCGCCCACCGTGTACGGCACAGCTGGTCGAGCGGCGCGGGCCGTCGGGAGGCCGGTAGGGCGATGGCGCCGACGTAGTCGCTGGAGAGGAGAGTGTCGTACGTGCGCTTCCACTCCTCGTCGCTCCCCGCGTGCAGGACCGCGCACAGCCGGAAGTCGTCCCCGGCGAGCTCGCGGATTTCGCGGGCGGCCCGCTCGCTCGCCGTGATCGTTGCGGGGCCGTCCCGCATGACGTCCGGCAGGATGATCTCCTGCGCCTTGACCGCCTGAGCCGCCTTGACGAGATCGACCGTGGGCAGGGCGTGTCCGAGGTCGAAGACTCCGTTGTCCACGATGATCTCCGCGCCCCGTTCCGCCTCGCGGCGGAAGAAGTCCCGGTAGGTCTCGTTCGACAGGACGTGCTGCGCGGCAACGTGGTGGACGCGGGCCGGGTCCTGCCCGACGAACGCCTCCAGGTATGCGGACGGCGCGATGGCCGAGAACTCGATGGTCATCACTTCACCCCCCACTGCGCGGAGGCGGACGCCATGAACTGAGCGGCGAGTACTGGGTCGGTCAGGAACCGGCCGCCGGAGTCCACGGTGGTGGTACGGGCCTGCTCCATCCGTACCCCGCGCATGCTCATGCACAGGTGGGTCCCGCGGACGGCGACCGCCACGTCCTTGCTGCCGGTCACGCCGGCCAGCTCCTCGGCGAAGTGCTGCGTGAAGCGCTCCTGCACCTGGAGCCTCGCGGCGAGCCGCTGGGCGATCCGTCCGAACTTGCTCAGGCCGACCACGTCACCGTCCGGCAGGTAGCCGGCCGCCACCTGGAGGCTCATGGGCAGCATGTGGTGCTCGCACAAGGTCCACACGCTCATGTCGCCGACCACGACCAGTTGGCCGGACAGGGTGGGTTCGGGGAAGCAGGTGGCCGTGGCCCCGGGGTCCGGGGAAAGGAACGACTTCCACCAGGACGCCACCCGCAGCGGCGTCTCGGCCAGGCCCTCGCGGTCCGGGTCCTCGCCAAGGGCGACGAGCAGCTCGCGGGTGAGCGCGGCGACGCGCTCGACGTCAACGCGGTCTGAGGATCCAGGCTGCGGCGGGACCGCCGGGCTGTTGCTGTCGACCGGCGTGAACGTGGTGTTCGTCATGGGCTGGGATCTCGCTTCCAGTAGTTGGAGACGGGAGTGCCGGGTAGGTGGTCAGCGTCCGCGGGGATCGGGGAACGCAAGGATGTGAAGCCGGGTGGTGAGGTGCCAGCGGCGGGCCGTGACGGCGTCCGCCAGGACGCGCGTGGTCGCGATCACCGCTTCAGGCGTGGCGCCCTCCGGCATGACCCACACGGGTTCGAGGCCGTACGTGCTGACGAGCTCGGCGATCCGGTCGAGATCCGGCGCCGCGCCGGCGACGAACTTGAACACGGCCCGCCCCGAGGCCACGAAGGCTTGGAGGGCGGCCGGCCTGATGCTCTTCTCCTCGGCCACGCCGAAGCTTGCGAGCTTGGGGGACACGTTGAACTGGACGCCGTAGAGGACCAGTTCTGGAAGCGGGGCGATGGTGCCGTTCGTCTCGAACTCCACCCTCTTGCCGGCTGCGAGCAGGCCCTTGACTAGTGGAATGAGCCTCCGCTGCTGGATGAGCGGCTCGCCGCCGGTGATCACGACCAGTTCGACCGGCGAGGACGTGGCCCAGGCCAGCAGGTCCGCCACGGTTTGGCTCGTGGACTCCGTGCTGGGGTCGTACCGACTCCAGTCCCATGTCTCCTTCGTGTCGCAGCGGGTGCAGGTGAGGTTGCACTGGGACAGGCGGATGAACAGGGAGGGGTGCCCGCAACTGGGGCCTTCGCCCTGAAAGGTGGGCTGCTCGATGCCGAAGCGCTCGGCGATGATGAGTCGCACGTCGTCGCCCGCGGCGCCGGGCGGCAGCGGTACCGCTGCGAGAGGCATCAGACTTCCGCCAGGTCGAAGCGTGCCCAGCTTCGCGCGGTCTCGCGGACGCGGACGGCCACGAGCTTGCCGGCGATGCCCGGCTGGACGTTCTGTACGAACCAGCCGGCCAGGAACTGGGCCAGAAGTTCGGAGGTCGGCTCGAAGGGGAGGAGCTGGTGGAGGTTCTCGTGATCAAGCTCGGAGTCCAGGAACGCCTTGAAGGGGGCGAGGTCTGCGAAGTCCGTCACGAAGCCGGGTCCGTCCAGGGAGGAACCGGTGAGGATGACCTCCACCTGGTAGCTGTGCCCGTGCTGGCGGTTGCACTTGTGGTCGGTCGGGAGACTGGGCAGCCGGTGGCCGGCCTCGAAGTCGAAGGTCTTGCCGATGGTGAAGGTGCCGGGCGGAACGGGCACGGAGATGATCATTGAACCTCCTGGTTCGGTAACTCGTGCGATCGGAGAACACTGCGCGTGGGCAGTGGCGGAAGGCGTTCGGATCTGGCCCGCTCTCGACCGGACTGTCGTGGGGCATCGGTCAGGAGTGGGGGTTTCGGGGCCGCCGGGATGGGTGACGGCGTGTCCACCGGAGCCTCTTTCCGTTCGGGCCGGCCGGCTGGCTCAGGCGCGCGGTTGGAGGGCTTGGACGTGAGTCCGTACCGGAGGGCGAGAAAGTCTGAGGAAGGGACGCGGGGCCTGCCAACTCATCGAGCCGCTCCCCGCGCACGCGACAGGGTGCGCACGGCGTCGCGAACCCCGTTCAAGCTCTCGTCCGGGCTGTAGGCCTCCTCGCGGGCTCGTCGGATCACCCCCGAGCGCCAACTGCTGGCATCACCCGTGGAGAACGCCGGCATCAGCCCCTCGTCGACCCAGATCTGTCGGTCGTGGGACAGGGTGATCTCGCTGACCAACTGGGAGCCCTGGGGAAGGAACAGTTCCTGGGGAACCAGGCGGATCTCCAGCGACCCGGATTCCGCGAGGTCCCTCCAGTAGGACAGTTGGTCCGTGAGCAGTTCCGGGACGGGTAGGCATACGAAGAGCACGGACACGTCCAGGAGCAACGTGATGGGACAGTCCGGGAGCGGACGGGGCGCGGGCAGGAACGCGTGGTCCTGCTGCGCCTTGTACGCCTGGAGGGCCGGGCTGTAGAGGGTGGGTGGAATGGGGCGAGCTGTGAAGACGGTGAGTCCCTTCGCCTGTTCCTCAAGGGCTTCCAGGCAGTGCGGAGGCAGTGGGGTCGGCGATCGGAGCTCGTCGTCGGTGGCGTGGGCGCGGAGTGCCTCGGCATGCCGCATGTCGTCGGCCTTGCCGTACAGGCTGATCAGCGCGGCAAGGTTTCGCTCGTCGAGGGGCGATATTCCGAGTTCGTGGCTCGTGACGGCGGCGGCGGTCCTTCTCAGCGCCGTGGCCGCCTGCTGCACGGACAGACCCGCCTGCCCTCGAATGCGGCGGAGGTAGGCGCCCAGGACGAGAGCCCCCGCGGAAGCCGTGTTCGGGTGCATCGGCCGGGTGATCGGCGTACCGGCGGCGAGTTTGTTGTAGATCATGCGTACTCTCCAAGTGCAGGAGGACGGGTCAGGTCCGGGTCCGGAACAGCTCCCCGGAGTTCAAGGACGAGGTAGCGGGCCAGGACGAAGCGCAGCCGGGAGTCGGTGAGCATCACCAACTGGTCGGCGTCGCCGGGCCCGCCGTCGGTGTAGAGGGTGCCGAGGACGCCTACCTGCTGTACCTCCGGCACCCGCACCGCGAGGTGACCGTGTCGCAGCATGCTGCACCGGCCGATCGCCATCTCGGCGTGGTCCCGGCAGATCGGTGGGGTCGTCGTGCGTATGTCCGCCGGCCACGCGTGTTCGTCGTGGTCGGCCCGCAGGAGCCACAGCATGCCGCTTCCCGGTTCACGATCCGGCTGCGCCTCGCAATGCGCGCACAGCAGCCGATCAGCCGCGCGCCACTGCACCTCGGGGTCGAATACGCCGTAGAGCGGGGTTCCGGTCGGGGTGCCGCCCCATCGCTCCCTCAGCACCTCGAAGTACGGATCAACCTGATCCGCACGGTCGCCCCCGTCGTACCGCACGCCAAAGTCGTCGACGACGATCGTCGGATGGTCAGGGTGACGGCCGGTCCACAAGGTGACCGAGGGGGCGAGTGCCTGCATGGTGGCTCCGAAGGGAACGAGATAGAAGGGGGGACCGGCTGCTCGTCGTTGGAAGTAGCCGGCGCAAGCGGGTGGAACGTCTTGGAAACCGGGTCCCCTGGACACGAGCGGTCAGTGCACAGGGACCCGGCGGTCACGAGAGGTGTGCGACGTACAGGTAGGACAGCCACACAACCCAGGCGGCAACGAACGCCAGAACGAGCAGGGCCTGGAGGGGGCCGAAGCCGTTGCGCCGAAGGAAGATCAGGGGGTGCCTGATGGCCCAGCGCAGCCGCGGCAGTCGACGAGCGTGAGCAGGCGCGAGCCGGTTCACGCTGTCACGCAACGTCGTCGGGTCGGGCCGGTCCGCACGACTGCCGGAAGGCGGTCAGCACCCGACGGGTCCCCTCCGGCGTCCGCGGCGTTGTCGAGGGCCCCGCCACCGGGTCCAGCTTCGGGAACTCGAACGCGCCTTCCGTGTCCTGCCAGGACTTGCCCAACGGTGGACCCAGCAGCGGCGCAGGTCCCGCACTGGGCTCGTGATCGACATGCTGCGGTAAGCCGTCGCGGCCGACCTCGTACATCAGTGCCTCCAGGGAAAAGATGCGATCAAGGGGAAGGGAAAGCACGGGGTGTCCGACGCGGCGACTGGCCACCATCGGGGTTCTCCGCGCCGGCGAGGGCGAGGGTGCACCAGACTCCGGAGCCGTCTTCGCTCACCGCCCAGCCGTCGGCGTAGGCGTCCACGAGGAAGAGGCCGCGCCCGCTCTCCTCAAGGGCGAGGGGGTTGGTCTCGCGCATCTGCGGAGCCCCGCAGGCCGCCACCTTCACCTCGATGGCCAGGTAGGCCCTGGTCAGGAATACGCGGACCCGAACGTCTCCGTGACCGTGTCGGAAGGCGTTCGCCACCAGCTCCGACAGGAGGAGGCGGGCATCGTCGGCGTAGGCACGAAGACCCCAAACGCCCATCCAGGCCGCTGCAATGCGTCGGGCCTGTCGCGGGCGCTGGTTGTCCCGGTCCGGTATGCCAGTCCGTCCGAAGATCACTTCCGCCTGGTCGAGAACCGGCAGCGGATCCGGTACACCGACCCGCAGAAGCGGGTTGGGCCGTGCGGCGATCGACATGGCGCAGTCCTCCGTACGGACGGGGAGCGGGCGGATGCAGCAACGTGCAGGTTCGCTAGGTCAGGCCAGTTGAACCCAAAGTGACGGGCGATCATGAACTGACGCCTCGTCATTGCGGCCTGCGCTAAGCATGCTCCTACTTGCAGTAGTTCCGCAATATTGCGGTGCCAATCCGCAGGCAACTGGAACAGCTGTTCTCTCGGCAGGTCCACAATGTTGTGCCAAACTGCGCCCATGACGAGCCTTCAGACTCCACCGCCGGTGATGAGGCGCAGACTTGGGTCTTTGCTGCGCCGTTTCCGGAAGGCGGCCGGTATGAACGGCGTTCAAGCCGCTGCCGTTCTCGGCTGGGAGAGCACCCGGCTGTCCCGCGTCGAGACCGGCCAGTACCTGATCAAGGCCGAGGAGGTGGCACGTCTCCTTACCGCGTACGGAGTGACCGACCCGGAGACGATCCGCGGCATCACCGAAGTGGTGCAGTCGCATCAGCGAAGGTGGTGGGCCGCCTACGAGGAGGTGCTGCCCAAGCCGTACGCGGACAGCATCGCTCTTGAGGAGGCCGCGGTCTCGATCAAGACGTACTTCCCTCAGTTGATCACCGCGCTGCTGCAGACGCCCGCGTACGCGCACAGCGCGATTTTCAGCTCACCAAGTCCCTCCGTCCGCAAGAACGCCGACTCGCTGGTGCAGGTTCGCCAGGCGCGGAAGATGGTGCTGACCCGCTCGGAGCATCCGGCGCTCCTGGACACCGTGATCGACGAGTCCGCGCTGTTTCCGCCGGCGGGCGCAACCCCGGATGTAATGCGGGACCAGCTCCGGGGTCTGCTGGATCTATCGAAGCGGGATAACGTCACAATTCGGGTCATGCCGCTTGGAGCGCCGGCTCATCCAGGGCTCACCAGCAACATGACCGTTATGGATTTCCGGTTCCCGTGGCCGCCCGTGGTGCTGATCGACCACCTGCGAGGCGGCGTCTTTCTGGAGGATCCGGAAGATGTAGAAGCGTTCGCAATGGCCTTCGACGCCGTGGCCGATGCCGCCCTCGACGTCGATGCCTCGCGTGAAATGATCAAGGACTACATGAAAGGGAAGAACCCGTGACTGAAATGGCCAGCGTCAGCGCTGCCGACCTGGGAGACGTGGAGTGGCGCAAGTCGTCCTACTCCGGAGGCGGAGAGTCCCAGTGCGTCGAGGTAGCCGACCTTTCGGCTACCGCTCACAGCAAGATCGCCGTCCGTGATTCCAAGAGTGCGACCGGCCCCGCTCTCCTGCTGTCGGCCAGCGCCTTCGACGCCTTCGTCCGCCTCGCCGCCGCTCAGACGGTGTGAGCGGGGACCACTCCATCCTCCCCGGTCATGACGGGGAGGCGGGCGGTCCCCGCTAACCACAGATTGTCAGCGATGGCTCCGACAATCCATAGAGCCACGGTTCCCCACCTGCGTTGTGAACGCGGGGAGCCGTGGCTTCTTTCGGTCCAGCCGCGACGCCCCTGCACAGCGCAGCCGGTCGGCGAACTCTTACGAGTCCCACGCAGGGCCTCACCTGCCGTGGAGGCGCACTCCGCGCCTCTTTGGCCGCCGCGGCCATGGCCCTCGCCACCAGCAGCGCGGCAGCCAGCATCGGATCCGGGCAATAGGGTTGAGGACCACATGAAAGCGGAGGGCAGTTCTGTGAGCGGTGGCACCACCCTTCCCACGGTCGGCGTCGTCGTCCTGACGATGAACGACCGGCCCGAGGACTTCCCCCGTGCCATGGCCTCCCTCCTGGCCCAGGAGGGCATCGAACTGGACGTCGTCGTGGTCGGCAACGGCTGCGTCCCCGAACAGGTCCCCACGGGTGTCCGAACCGTCGACCTACCGGAGAACGTTGGCATCCCCGAGGGCCGGAACATCGGAGCCGACCAGGTCAAAAGTGACTACCTGTTCTTCTTCGACAACGACGCCCATCTCCCCGACACCGACACCCTCGCGCGTCTGGTCGCCGAATTCCCCCGCGACCCCCAACTCGCTTACGCCCAACCCCGGATCTGCGACCCCGTGACCGGCGTGACCCTGCGCCGCTGGGTACCGCGCCTGCGCGCCTCCGACCCGGCCCGCCCCGGCATCGTCACCGTCATGGCCGAAGGCGTCGTCATGGTCCGACGCGACCTCTACGACCGGGCTGGCGGCTGGCCCGGTCACTTCTTCCTCTTCCACGAAGGCGTCGAACTCGCCTGGAGGCTCTGGGACCTCGACTGCCACGGCCGCTACCTGCCCGACATCGTCGTCCACCACCCGGCCACCGACCCGGCCCGCCACGACACCTTCCACCGGCTCAACGCCCGCAATCGCGTATGGGTCGCCCGCCGCAACCTCCCCCGCCCCCTCATTCCCCTCAACCTCGCCACGTGGTGCCTCCTCACCCTGGCACGCACACACGACCGCAAGGCCCTCCAGGTCTCCCTCGCCGGACTCCGGGAAGGCCTCACCGGCGGTCAAGGACCCAGGCGACCCATGTCCTGGAAAACGGTGGCCCGCCTCACCCGCGCGGGCCGGCCCCCCGTTTTCTGACCCGAACCAGAATGCCCTGACCGGTCCGTGGCCCGATCCCTCTCCCGTGGAAGCATGCGCGCGCCTACGGTGGAAGACGACACCGGTCTCGCGTGAACGGAGCCCCGTAAAGCAGTCCGGCCGAACGGCGTGCCCCACCAGCCTCGCCACCGAGGGAGTGAAATCCGTGAACGCACTGCCCCAACCGCACCACGAACCCGAGCCCCTGCCCCGCACCCCCAACGCGATCGCCGCCGCACTCAACCCCACCCGCAAAGGCGTCTTCCTGGAGGAGCTCCTCGCCGCCGAGGCAGGCGCGGCCATGCTCGCCGTCATGGACCGCTGGCACCTGCGCGCCGTCGCCGACTCCACCCGCACCGACTCCGACCGCGCCCAGGTCGCCGCCCTACGCGCCGGCGACCGATCCGGGCTGCGCCCCCTCGACGACGTCCTCGCCGCCCTGGGGAACCGGTGAGCCACGGCCTGAGCGACCAGGCCGCCGCGGTCCTGTCGACCATGGCCGACAAGGCGCCCGAGGTGTTCGCCGCCACCGTGCGCACCCTGACCGTCATCACCGCCGCGCACGAGCAGGACTCCGTCCCCACGGGCGCCACCCCCACCGACCGGTGGGGCGACGTGCACGACCTCCCCGTGCCCGGCCACCCCGTCCTCGTCGAATGGTTCAGCGGCGACCCCGACGCGATCACCATCACCCGCATCACCTGGATGGACACCAGCACGTAGGAGTGCCGGCAACGCCACGGCCAACCACGGCGCCTGCGAAAGCAGCAGTCGACGACGCCCTACCCATATTGCTGGTAAGTGCGGCAGCACACGCCTGCCAGGACCGGCGCAGCATCAACGTAGGCCGCGTAGTCCTCCGCGAGGACGACCCGGCCCGCCTCGGCGCTGAGCTGGTCCACCGAGGTGACGGCCGGGACTTGCCGGCCCTCGGCGGTGACGTGGTCAGCTTGACCCGGCAGACCAGCTGGGCGACAACTCTCGTACGGATGCCAGGAACTGCAACTGACGGCCGCCGGGGTTCTACGATGAACGGGTGCCTGAGACGCTGCCCCCTACGGTTGACCTCTTCTTCGATGTTGAGCGCCTCCAGCTCACGGAGGGGAAGGAGCCGCGCCTGTCACCCGCGGACGAAGCGGCCAGAGATCGCGTGTGGGAGAAGGCGGTCCAGGCCAACCCGGACCTCTTTGACGGGCCGGTGGTTGCCTGTGCTGGGCTGGAGCGCACGGATCCGAGCGTCTTGAGTTTGTCGTGGGTGCGGGTCACTTACCGGCACTACGCCCTGCGTCGTGTTCCTGGCGCCACGGCGCTGCCGTCGCTGTTCGTGAACGTGCTTCAGCCGACCGATGACGGCCGTGTGGTGGTGGCGAGGATGTCGTCCTCCACGGCTGCGCCTGGCCGTTGGCAGTTGCCGGGGGGCTCCGTGGAACCGCCGCGGGCGGGTGAGGCGCTGGTGGAGGCGGACCTGGCGGGCCAGGCCGCGCGGGAGCTGTCCGAGGAGCTCGGGCTCGATGCCGGCGCGAAGATGTTGAAGCTGTGGGCTGTGACCCGGGGGGAGAACGGGAGCGTCGGCCTGACCTACCGTGCTCCGGTTCTGCCGGAACCGGCGGTACGGGCCGCCTTTGCGGCTGCTGCTGCCGCCGACCGGGCTCAAGGACGGGAGCCGGAGCTCGACGACATCGCCCTGGTGAGTTCGCAGCGGGACCTGGAGTTCCTGTCCGGTCCCCACGCGGACTACCTGGAGCCGCTGGTCCGGCGTTTCACCGACCGGCTCGGACGCTGACGCACCGAGTTCAGGTGCCAGCGAGGAACTCGCGGCCGCGTTCGTCGAGCTCGGCTACGCACCGCAGTCCGCGGGCCCGGAACCGGGCGAGGTCGCCGCGCATCCTGGAGACGGCCTTGCGGGTCCGTACGGAGCGGACGCCGCCCATGTGGTCGATGGCCCGGTGCCAGGTGACGCACGCCTGCTCGATGCTGCCCCTCTTGAGGTGCATCTCGGCGCCCGCGACCAGGTCGAGGGCGACGATCCGCGCATAGGTGGAGGACGGGCGGGCCGTGGCGGCCAGACCGTACTGCTCGGCGGCGGCGCGGTGGTCGCCGATGGTCTCGTGGACCTTGGCGGTGCGGGAGTACACGGATGCGGCCGGCGGCCCCCAGGCCAGCGCCCAGAACGGCACCTCGTCCCCGGGTGCGCCGGTCAGCAGGGTGCGGGCGTGTTCGGCGGCGGCCAGGGCGGCGCGGTGTTTGCCGCTCTTGGCGAGGGTGTGGGCGTGGACGACGCGGAAGAGGGCTTCGGTCTGGGCGTCGACGTGGCCCGCGGCCCGGTTCAGGCCGGTCTCGGCCAGCCCCAGGCAGTGCTCGGGGCGGTGGAGCTTGAGGCCCTGCATGGCCATGGTGCGCATCACGAAGCCGTCGTGCCCGCGAAGGCCCGATTCGGTGGCCAGGGCGTAGGACTGGAGGTAGTAGCGCTGGGCGAGTCCCTGCTGGCCGGCGTCGTAGGACTTCCAGCCGAGCAGGTGCACGCCGCGGCTGGCGGCGGAGAGCATGTGCTGGCGGACCTCGTCGGTGCGGAACCGGGCCCGGCACAGCAGGGCGACGTCGTCGCGGAGGTAGGTGACGAGGGCGCTGCGGCCGTGCTGTCCGCCGTGGCGTTCGTCCATTTCGGAGAACGCGTTGATCATGTCGCGGACGGCGGCGACCTCCGCCATGCCGACGGTGTGGCCGGTGCGGGCGGCGGCAGTGCGGGCGGCGATGTCCTGGACATGGTGGAGGGGCAGGGCGGCGGCGGCCACGGAGTAGGCGGAGGCCGTCAGGAAGCGGCGGCGGTCCAACTCGTACCTCCACATGGGCAGCAGGGCGTCCAGCGGGTCGATCCCGAGGGACAGTCCGATGGTGTCACTTTCGGCCTCGGCTGTGGAGGGCAGTCCGAGGTCGGCGGGGGTCAGCAGGCGGCCCAGGCGTCGTGAGAGGGCGACCGCCAGGAAGCGGGGGGTGTCCCCGCGGGGTGCGGAGCCGGAGATCCAGTGCTCGATGTTCGACTTGTTCGTGCATAAGCGTGTGCCGCACTCGGCCGCGACGGCGCAGACGGTCTTGGCCAGCGCCTCGTAGGTGAGGCCGGATTCCGCGACGAGGGCTCTGAGCTGGTCGTTCGGCGTGCGCGTGGTCATGGCACCTGCCTGGGATATACGCGATATACCGCTTGGCCTGCCCGTCACCGTACCGCTGCGCGGCGCCCGGCGGTTGACTCTTCATCAGGCCCGAGCCCGGCGGCCGGCATCCGTATCGACGCCGCCCCGGATCTGCTCCCGTGCCCACGTCTGCGAGCCCTACGGATGTCCCATGCCCTGGGAGGGATCTTCATGGATGAGCCTGATGACCGCTGGATCGCCGCCACCGCGGCGGCGCTACTGGCTGCGGAGTACGAGAACGTACCGGTCGAGCCGCTGACCCGAAGCCGTCCCGGCCTGCCGCTGGAGACCGCCTACCGCATCCAGGCGGCCACAGTGGCCCGGCGCGTGGCGGCCGGTGCCCAGGTCGTCGGGTACAAGGCCGGCGCCACCTCCAAGGCCATTCAGGCGCAGGCGGGCGTCGACGAGCCGGACTCCGGTGTCCTCCTGGACGACATGGTGCTGCCCACCGGCAGCACCGTGCACCGCTCCGTGCTGATGCAGCCGCGAGTGGAGGCGGAACTGGCCTTCCGGCTCGGCAGCGACCTGTACGGGCCCGGCATCGCCCCGGAAGAGGCGCGGGCGGCGGTGAAGGAGGTGTTCCTCGCCCTGGAGGTGATCGACACGCGGTTCACCGGCTGGCAGATCACCATCGCGGACAGCATCGCCGACAACGCCTCCTGCGGGCTGGTGGTCACCGGCCCCATGGTGCCCCTGGACGCGGACATGGACCTGGCTGCCGAGCCGCTCGTCGTCAGCGTCAACGGCACCGCCGTCGCCACAGGCGAGGGCCGGGCCGTCCTGGGCGACCCGCTGCTCGTCCTGGTCTGGCTCGCCGAACGGCTGCACCGCTTCGGCGAAGGGCTGCGGGCCGGTCAGCTGGTCCTGGCCGGCGCCGTCCACGCGAGCCTCCCGCTGGAGGCCGGAAGCACGGTCCGCGCCCAGTCGCCGCACCTGCCGCCGGTCGAACTACGCGTCCGGTAACGAGGCCGGCACCGCTTCTCTGCGTATCCACCCATTCCTCCCCTGGACGAAGGAGCGGCCGATGGCTGCTGAAGAACGAAGGCGCGTCGCCGTACTCGGCGCGGGTCTGATCGGGGTCGACCTCGCGGGCAAGATCGCCCGGTCGTCGAAGCTGGAGCTAGCCCTGGTCGCGGGCCGCAACCGCGACAGTCTGGGCCTACGCCGGGCGGCACAGATGGGCCATCCCACGGCCGCGGGCGGTGTCCGCGCCGTGGTGGAAGCGGGGGCATTCGACGTCGTCTTCGACGCGACCAACGCCGACAGCCACGCCGAGCACTGGGCGGCGCTGCGGCCGACCGGCACCACCTTGATCGACCTGACCCCCACGAGTCTGGGCATGGTCACCGTGCCGGGGGTCACGGGGCACAGCTCGGCCTCTCACCGGCACCTCAACCTCGTCAGCTGCGGCGGGCAAGCCTCCATCCCGATCCTCCACGCCATCGCCCAGCGCTGCACCCCGGCCTACATCGAGGTGGTCTCAACGGGGGCGAGCGCAAGCGCCGGCCCGGCCACCCGCCTCAACCTCGACCAGTACATCGCCACCACCTCGGCCGCGATCCGGACCTGCACCGGCGCCCAGGAGACGAAGGTGATGGTGAACATCAGCCCCGCCCGGCCCGCCCCGCCGTTCCGGGTGGCCATGACCGTACTCGCCGACAGCTTCCGCCCGGCGCCGGTGCGTACGAGCATCGCGGCCGCTGCCGACGCCGTCCGTGCGTACGCGCCCGGCTTCAAGGTGACCTCCCTCGCGGTGGACCCCGGCCGGATTCAGGTCGTGGTGGAAGTGACCCCTTCCGGCCGCCACCTGCCCCGGCACGCAGGAAGCGTCGACATCATCAACGCCGCTGCCGTGCTGCTCGCCGAGCAGTCCGCCGTCTCCTCCCGATGAAGGGAACCACGCCCGTGAGCAGCACACCGAACGATCCCCGGCCCCCCGTTGTGATCCACGACCCGACCCTGCGCGACGGGCACCACGCGGTCGGCCACCAGCTCGACGCCGGCCAGCTCCGCGCCTACGCCACCGCCGCGAACGCGGCCCGGGTGCCGGTCGTGGAAGTCGGCCACGGCAACGGCCTGGGCGCCTCCAGCCTCCAGATCGGCCGCGCCCTCCTCGACGACGCCACGATGCTCACCACCGTCCGCGAAGCCCTCACCTCCTCGAAGATGGGCGTCTTCATGGCCCCCGGCTGGGGCACCTCCGACGACCTGACGGCCGCCGTCCACCTCGGCGCCGACGTCGTACGCATCGCCGCGCACTGCACCGAGGCCGACGTCACCGAACGCCACCTCGGAACCGCCCGCGCCGTCGGCGCCGAGGCCCAGGGCGTCCTACTCATGAGCCACATGGCCAGCCCCGAACGCCTCGCCGAGCAGTGCGCCGTCATGGTGAAGTACGGCGCGCAGGCCGTCGGCATCATGGACTCCGCCGGCCACTACCTCCCCGGCGACGTCGCCGAGCGGATCCACGCCATCGCCTCGGCCGTGGACGTCCCGGTCATCTTCCACGGCCACAACAACCTGGGCCTGGCCGTGGCGAACTCGCTGGCCGCCGTCGATGCGGGGGCGTCCGTCATCGACGCGACCGCCCGCGGGTTCGGTGCCGGAGCGGGCAACACCCAGCTCGAAGCCCTCGTGGCCGTCCTCGACCGGCGCGGCATCGACACCGGGATCGGTCTGCGCGAAGTCCTGTCCGCCGCCGACGTCGCCGCCGACCACCTGATGAAGGCCCCGCCGTCCATCGACTCCATCGCCGTGGCCGGCGGGCTGGCCGGGGTGTTCTCCGGGTTCAAGCGCCCCGTCCTGGAAGCCGCCCGAGCCGAAGGCGTCGACGCCATCGACCTGTTCCTCGCCCTCGGCGAGCGGCAGATCGTCGCCGGTCAGGAAGACCTGATCGGTGAAGTCGCCCGGCAGATCAAGGCGGGCACGCGATGACCCGAGCCGCCGTGGTGGCCGGGGTCGGCTCCGCGCTCCCGCCGTCCGTCATCTCCAACGAGGACCTGACCGCGCGCCTGGACACCACCGACGAGTGGATCCGCTCGCGGACCGGCATCACCCGCAGGCACGTCGCCGGAGCGAAGCAGTCCACCGCCGACCTCGCCGTGCGGGCCGCCACCCAAGCCCTGACCAGCAACGAACCGGAGCACGTGGACGCCCTGGTCCTCGCCACGACCACGCCGGACCGCTGCTGCCCGGCCACCGCGCCCGCCGTCGCAACTCGCCTGGGCCTCACCGGCATCCCCGCCTTCGACCTGGCCGCCGGCTGCACCGGCTTCCTCTACGCCCTGGCCACCGGCGCCGGACTCATCGCCGCCGCTACCGCGCGCACGGTCCTCGTCATCGGGGCGGACCGCCTGGCCAGCCTCCCCCGCCCCGACGACCGCACCACCGTTCCCCTGTTCGGCGACGGCGCCGGCGTGCTGCTGCTGCGCCGCGGCACCACCGACGAGCCGGGGGCGCTCGGCCCGGTCGTGCTGGGCAGCGACGGCACCGGCGCGGACCTGATCCGCGCCGAGCGCCCCGGCGCCCTCCACATGGACGGAGCCGACGTATTCCGCCACGCCGTCGACCACATGGCCGCCGCCTCCCGGCAGGCCGCCACCGCCGCCGGATGGGACCTCGGCGACGTCGACCGGCTGGTCCCGCACCAGGCCAACCACCGCATCACCTCTTTCGTCGCCCGCCGGCTCGGCGTCCCCGCAGACCGTCAGCTCGGCAACGTGGCCGAGGTCGGCAACACCGGCGCCGCCTCCATCCCCCTGCTGCTGGACCGGGCCTCGTCCGACGGGCAACTGAAGCCCGGACACCGCACCCTGCTCACCGCGTTCGGCGCCGGACTGACCTGGGGCGCCCTCACCCTCACCTGGCCCGACCTCACCCGCACCCGCCGCCTGGAAGGACCCCGGCATGACCAGTGACCTCGCCCGCATCCTGACCGACGACCTGGGGCTGCCCGCCGACCGGCTGGCCGACGACGCCAGCCTCGACCACGCCGGCTTCGACTCCCTCGCCGTCGTCGAGCTCTCCGTCCTCCTCGCCGACCGGTACGGCATCGACGTCACCGACAGCGACATCAAGACCGCCGCCACCCTCGGCCGGCTCGACCTCCTCATCACCAGCAAGCGCACCGGAAGGTAGACCGCCCCATGACCCACACAAGCCGCCGGCCCGGACGGGCCTGGATCATCACCCCCGGCCTGCGCACCGACCGCTTCGACACCGCCCGCGCCTCGGGTGCCTCGGTCGCCGTCGTCGACATCGAGGACTCCGTCGCCCTCCCCGACAAGGAGACCGCCCGCACCGCCTCCGAAGCCTTCTTCACCCTCCCCGCACCGCCGCCGTGCACGCTCGGGATCCGCATGAACAGCCTCACCACCCTCGACGGCATCAAGGACCTCGTCGCCCTCGCCTCCTACAGCGCCCGCCCCGACCTGATCGTGGTCCCCAAGGTGGAATCCGCCCGCGACGTCGAACTCGTGGCCGCCGCCCTGGACACCGACGGCTACACCCCCGACGTCTGGGCCCTGATCGAAACCCCCCGCGCCCTGAACGCGCTCCCCGAGATCACGCACGCACCCCGCCTCGGGGGCGTCATCTTCGGCTCCGCCGACTACGCCGCCTCAGTCCGATGCGGCCTGGACTGGGACGCCCTGCGCTACGCCCGCTCGGCCCTCATCAACGCCGCCACCGCGGCGAACATCCCCGCCATCGACGCCCCCACCTGGGAACTCGACGACCCCGACGCCCTGCGCCGCGACGCCGAACGCGCCAAGGAACTCGGCTTCTACGGCAAGGGCTGCATCCACCCCCGCCACGTGAAGGTGATCGACGACGTCTTCACCCCCACCGCCCAGGAGATCGCCCAGGCCCGCGCCATCATCGCGGCCGCCGACGCCAGCGGCGGCACGGTCACCACCGTCGACGGACACATGCGCGGCACCCCCTTCTTCAACCGCGCCCGCGCGCTGGTCGCCGAAGCGGACCAGAACTCATGAACACCGTGCTGCCCCACGGATACCGTGCCATTGACGACGCCCGGATCCGGGAGAGCGTCGGCCTCTCCTACGGCGAGCTCATCCCCGGCCTGGTCATCGAACATCGGCCCGGCCGGACCGTCACCGAACTCGACAGCCTCCTCGGCGCCGCCCTGAGCGGCAACGTCGCCCCCATCCACACCGACGCCCACTACAGCAGCCAGACCCGGTGGGGCCGCATCCTGGTCTGCTCCGGCGTCACCCTCAACCTCGTCGCCGGCATGACCGTCCGCAGCATCAGCGGCCTGACCACCGCCAACCTCGCCGTCGACCGCGTCCGCTTCACCGCACCCGTCCACATCGGCGACACCCTCTACGCCGAAACCAGGATCCTCACCCGCCGCACCTCGGAGAGCAGCCCCGGCAACGGCGTCATCACCTGCCACACCACCGCGCACAACCAGACGGACACCGCCGTCATGGCCTTCAACCGGACCTTCCTGGTCCCCCTGGACGCCGACACCGTCCGTGACGCCACCAACTACTAGAAGGGTGGGCCCGTGAACCAACAGCTGACCTTCACCGCGGCCGACGGCGGCCTGTGGGAGCAGTACGACCAGCTCGCCGCCCGCGCCTACGGACACCCGATCTCCGACATCGCCCACCTGCGCGAACACGCCGACCTCCAGGTCGCCCTCCGCGGCGGCCGTGTCGTCGCGGGCGGCCTCGGCCTCCTCGTCGACCAGTTCTTCGGCGGCGCCCCCGTACCCAGCGCCTGCCTCGGCGACGGCTGCGTGGCACCCGAAGAACGCGGCGACCACCTGGCCACCGACATGGCCACCGAACGCCTGCGGCCCCTCATCGACCGCGGAGCGGTGATCTCCACCATCGTCACCTCCTCCACCGGCTACGCGCGGCGCCTCGGCTGGGAGGCCCCGGTCGACGTCCTCGCCTGGGCCGTGGCCACCGACGACCTCAAGAAGTCCTTCACCGGCGAGGACTTCGAGGCCGCGCACGGACTCACCGACGAAGCCGAAGGCCTCCAGCACCAGCTCGCCCGCCAGTGGAACGGACCCGTCCACCGCCCCGCCTGGTGGACCCGGTGGAAGCAGGACAAGAGCAACCTCACCACGTACCGCTTCGCCCGCCCCGGCCTCCCCACCGCCGGCCTGCTCACCCTGACGACCAACCGCCACGAGCGCCACGGCATGAGCCTGGTCGTCCACGACTTCTGGGCCGCCAGCCAGCCCACCGCCGCCGCGATGCTCGCCTTCCTCGGCCGCCACAACACCCGGGCCCGCACCATCACCTTCCGCCGCGGCGCCCTCCCGCCCTACCCCACCCTCCTCAACGGCCTACGCCACCACCGCACCACCGCAGAGTCCTGGCACCCCTGGATGCTCCGCATCCTCGACGCACCCGAAGCCATCCGGCTCCGTGGCTGGCCCGCCGACCTCACCACCACGGTCCACGTCGAGATCGAGAACGCGACCGGCGACGGCCGGGACTGCTGGCTGCTTCACATCAAGAACATGTCAGCGGAACTCACCCCCACGTCCGTCCCCGGGCAAGTGACCTTGAGCCGGAAGCAGCTCGCGGTCTGGTACGCCGGCGGGTACCGAACGACCACCAGCGCCCGCATGGCCGGAGTCCAGGCTGTCTCCGAACAAGCACTCGCAAGCCTGATCCGAAGCACGACGGATCACGAGCCCTGGCTCCCCGACCACTTCTAGTGCTCAGTTCGCAGGGCCTTCCGACCTGTTGGGCCGGAGGGCCCTTCGGGCTATGTGGTGCTGCCTTGAGTCACGATGTACTAGGGACAGTGTTGCGCTTTTAGCGCTCGCGGTCGAAGCCGGTGGGGCGGCCGCCTCGGGAGCTGTGGTCCCGCGCGTAGGACTCGGCGTCGAGGATCGCGGTGATCACCTCTTCCCTGGGCCACCGCTCCAAAGGCACGTCACTCGACAGATGTCCCATCGCCCGATACAGGGCCACCAATGCCGGCGTCGGCATGCGCGGCAGCTCCCCGTACCGGGCAATCCGTTCTTCCATCACGTCACTCCTCGTCCCTCTCCACCCCAACGCAGCCCCCGGGGCGGGCATATCGACACCAGCCACGCCCGCCCCGGGGCAACAGAACGACCCAGTCGTCCGGCTCACGCCGACCTCGTCGCCGACCGGGAGACATTCGCGGCCGATGCAGAGGCTTGAGCCGCGCCACCCCGGCCACGGTCCACCCTGGCCCCACTGACCCGCGTCGCCCTTCGCGCCAGGTCGGCGCAGCGCAGTCCGCCGCCCGAGTGCCACTCCATCACCGGGTTGACCGGGTCGCCGTGTTCCGGGCACCAGCCCACCGGGAGCAGCCCGCCGCACTCCTGGCGGGCGCAGAGGCAGTTCCCGCCCGGGGCCGCGTACGGGACCCCGTGGCGCACGACTCCGCCCGCCGGCCTTGACGAGGCCGTGCCCCGCAGCCGGGCCGGCCACGCCAGGGTGACCCGCAGGCCGCCGTGGCCCGCGCGGGCCCGGTTCAGGAGCCGCACCTCGCCCGGTACCGCGACCGCCTCGACCCCGGGCGCGGTCAGTCGGCGCAGTGTCGCGCCGAATTCCCCGGCTCCGAGGGCGGCGAGGGCATCAGCGTCCTCGTCAGTGGACCAGCCCGACAGCCGGTCCTCGCCCTCGACGTCGTCGGCCAGGGTCAGAACGGGGTCGTCGAGGCGGAACGTGCGGGTGCCGCCGGCGGATCGGGTCATCAGGAGGGAGGCCATCGGGGTTCGGGTGGGCACCTCGATCTCGCCGTGGGCCAGCAGCCACGCGATCACGGCGGCCCGGTCGAATTCCGGGTGGACGTCGCTCCCGCCGACCGGGGCGGGGAAGTCGTCGTGTCGGCGGCGCCAGGTCACCACCGCGGCCCGCCCCACCCGAGCGATCCGCGCCACCGCCGCCAACAGCAGCCGGTACCCGGCCGGGTCAACGGGGTCGAGGCCGGCGAGCGGGGAGCGGCGCCCGGCCGCGACCGTGCGCACCGCCCGCCAGGCGATCCCCGGCCACACCACCGGCAGGAGGGCAACCTCCCGCGCGTCGTAGAGGGCGATCGTGGCGAGACCGCCCTGCTTCTTGAAGTCGACGTCGACCGACCCCACCGGCGAGATGTACCCCCGCGCCACCAGCACGTCGAAGTCGACCCGGCGGACGCCGAGGCGCACGGCCGCCTGATCCGGGCCCAACGGCACGTGCCGGTCCAGGAGGGCCGGCAGGTCCCGGCGGCGTCCGAGGGCGGCGACCTGATCGGGGTGGACGTCGGGGAACTCCGTGTCGCCGCCGACGTGGACCAGGAGGCCGGCACGGACCAGGTGCCCGACGGCCGCCGCCGTCACCCGGGGCCGGCACCGCGGCAACGGTGTGCCGAGGGCTTCGGTCAGACGGTCCGCCGCCCACCCCGCGCCCACCGGGCCCCTCAACGCGGCCCGGACCGCTTCCGCGTCGACCGCCTCGACCACCGCCCTCGACCATGACCACTCCCCCGCGTCCGCCGGCGGAACCAGACCGGTGCCGGCCGCCCATCGCCAGGCGGCGATCGGCACCTTCAACCGGCCCGCCGCTTCGTACGCGTCGAACACCTCACGCTGCCGCTTCACCATGAAACGCACCCCAAACGCACATTGGGCCCGACCCTCGGACACGGAACGAACAATGACGAATAGCCCCAAAAGCTGTCAAGTCCCGCACTTTTGGAGCGAGTTGGGTGCGCACCGCGCAAGCCGCGTACGCGTACGCGGGGCCGGGATTCACCCCGCCGGGCGAACGGCGGGGCCACCTTCCCTGGACACCCGGGCCACCGCGAGGGGCGGCCCGAGTGTGTTCACGCGGGACCGGTCAGGCGCGCCGGCGCCCCCGTCGGCGCAGCCTCGCGGCGGCCGGTACGGCCAGCGCCAGGACCCGCACCACCTCCACCCACTCCGGCGCCCACGCACCCACCGCGGCCTCGACGACCACGCCGGTCGCCTCACGGGTCGCCTCGCGGGCCAGCTGGCCGGCGATCATCCGAACGGTGCGCCGAGGGCGCGCCGACCCCGGCTCCTCGCGGCGCTGGGTCGGCTCGCGCCCGGACTCCGCGCCCATCGAATCCCCACCCTGATCTGACGTGTCCATGACAGCTCACTCTCTATGGCAAAGCTCGGTCCGCACCTCCGATCGGAGGTGTGAACCGCACTGTCGAACACCAAGGGGTAAGCCACGCAAGTCCGAGGAAACACCAGCTCACAGCCGTGGTCGGCGATCCTCGCGCACGCCTTACACGGTCAACCCCCAAGCCCCGCAACCCCTGCCGACGGCGAGTTCACGAAAGCCCGGCCGGCTCGATCGCAGCATCGGGGGAAGCCAGTTGGCTACAGCCACATACAGCGCCGACGCCGCAGTCGGGAACGCTACGACGGCCGCGCCGGCGGTCGCGACCATCAGACCGCCGGCACGGCCAGCCGGGGCGATCGAGGTAAGGGCGATCCACAGTCCGAGGACGACCACGGCGAAACCAGCGAGCCGCGTCATCACGCCCAACTGTCCCAGACGGGCCCGACGTCGTCACCCGATCATCGGCGTCGGGCCGGCCCCGAAGCGGGCAACGTCCGCCGCGCCCATGTCCGCGCGCAGCCGCTTGAAGCGCAGCGGGTGGCGGAAGACGCCCCCGCGGTCGACGGCGCGGTCCGCGCTGATCTCCGCGACGAGGGTGGGGTGGACGAGGGTGGTGTCCAGGGTGTCGCGGGACCCCCACGCGGCGGCGAACCGGACCCCGTCCCACGGATGCCCCGACCCGGCCGGGGCCAGGTGCTCGGCGACTTGGCGGGCCTGCTCCGGGCGCAGGGTCACCGTTCGCCCGACCGCGCGCAGCCGGCCGTCGTGGTCGTGGCGGCCCAGGACGAGGAGTCGCGGGCGGGTGAGGGTGCCGGTGATCGCGCCGATGACGGCTTCGGTGGTGTCGCGTCTTTTGATCTTGATCCAGCCTCGGTGGCCCTGGAGGTAGCGCGCGCCCATGGGCTTGGCCAGTACTCCCTCGATGCCCGCCACCTCGGTCCAGGTGTCCAGCCACTGCGTCGCGGTGGCGTGGTCGGTGGTCATCGGGCAGAGCGTCCACGGGGAGGTCAGGGCGTGGGCGGCGAACAGCACCTCGAGGCGACGTCGTCTCTCCCGGTACGGGAGCGTGAGCGTTTCGACGCCGCCCTGTTGAAGAACGTCGAAGGCCACGTACAGGGCGGGCAGTCGGGTCACGAGGGCGGGGGCGGTGCGGGCGCGAGCGGCGGCCCGACGCTGCAACCCCTCGAACGACAGCGCTTCCGCCTCGACGTCCCACGCGAGAACCTCGCCGTCCAGGACCAGGCCGTCGGGCAGCCGCGAGGCGGCGGCCACCAGGTCGGGAAACGCCTCCTGAAGCAGGGCGCCGCGGCGGGTCTGGAGCAGCACCCGCCCACCGGGGCCGGTCGGGGTGAACACAAGCAGCCGGTGACCATCGAATTTCTGCTCGTACGCGAGCCCGGGCCCGGAGCGGGGCGGGGTCGGGATCGTCTCTGCGGCTTGCGCCAGCATCGGCGCGACCGGCGGCCGCAGCACCATCACCCTCCCTTCCACTCCTCGACGGACTCGGGCCCGAAGCCCCACGCGGCACCGTCGGGTCGGGGGCGGTTGGATCCCGCGCGTGACAGGACCCGGCCGGCTTGAACCGGTGCGCCGTCCGGGGCATGTCTGGGGATGTCCGTCATCGTCGCCGGTTCCCATCAGCACCATCGCACGCCCCTGCCCCCGATGCCTCACCGGCGGGGGCAGGACGGATGATCATCGTGAGTCACACATCCACCCGTGTGACTGAGCAGCGCTCGTTCACCCGCCGGTTGTGGATCCGGTGGGCGGTGCCGCGCTGGCGTTGGTGGAAGTGGATGGCGCGGGTGTCCGTGGCCGTGTAGAGGCCCGCAGGCAGGCTTGCCAGGCCAAATGCCAAATTTCCGGCCCATACGGGACGAGCCATGTTTGCCGCCTCCTCCAAGACACCTCGGCTTCCCAGCTGACGACCTCCGCCCGGCAATCGCATCCCTGCTTCGGAGTAACGGATTCGCGCTGTTCGATTTTAGTTCGATACCGTGGAGAGAGAAGTTCCGGCCATATCGGCTGAAACTGTTCGTTCGTGGGAGGTGGGCATGCGTCACGACGTTCACCTTCACGTGGCGAGCGGCTACTCGGCCCGCTACGGCGCTTCCCACCCCCGTGACCTGGTGCAACGGGCCGCCGAACGCGGGATCGGCGTGTTGGCGCTGACCGACCGGGACTCCGTGACGGGCGCGGTGCGGTTCGCGAAGGCGGCGGCCGGCGCCGGGATTCGGCCCGTCTTCGGCGTCGACGTTGCCGTTGCCGTTGCCCCCCACTCCCCGCCCGCCACCGGCTCCACGGGGAGGCCCCGTACACCGGTGCGCGGTGGCGCGCACGTGGTGGAGCCGCCGCTGCGGATCACGCTGCTCGCACGGAGCGCAGCGGGGTGGGCGCGGCTGTGTCGGCTGGTGTCGGCCGCGCATGCGGGCGCCGGGGACGGGCTACCGGTGGTGTCGTGGGAGACGCTCGGCCGGTACGCGGACGCGGAGCTGCTGGTCCTGCTGGGACCGGTCTCCGAGCCGGTGCGCGCCTTGTCGGCAGGTCGGCCGGACTTCGCCGAGCGACTGATCGCGCCGTGGCGGGAGCTGGTCGGTGCGAACCTGCGGTTGGAGACGGTGTGCTGGGGTGTTCCCGGTACGGGGCCGGGCACGCTGCGGTTGGCCGCGCGCACGCTCGGTCTCGCCGACCGGCTCGGCGTTCCCGCGGTGCTGACAAACGCGGTGCGTTACGCCGACCCCGGCCAGCATCGGATCGCCGACGTCCTCGACGCGGGGCGGCTGCTGCGGCCGATCGACCGGCGCCGGCTGGATTGCGGCGAGCGCTGGCTGAAGGACCCCACCGCCATGGAGACAATCGCCGAACGGATCGCGGAGGCGTCCGGCGCCGGGCCGGGCCGCGCGGCCGCGCTGCTCGCCGAGACCGTCCGGGCCGGCGAGGAGTGCCGGGTCGATCCGGTCGCGGATCTGGGTTTGGGGCGGCCGCATTTCCCCGAGCCCGAGGTCGTCGGCGCCGAGCCGGGGCCGGGCGGGGCCATGGCTCTGTTGAGGCAGCGGTGCGAGGCGGGCATGTTCGCGCGTGGTCTGGATCGGGACCGGCGTGCGGTCGGGCAGCTGGAGTACGAGCTCGGGGTGATCGGGAAGCTGGAGTACGAGGCGTACTTCCTGGCCGTCGCCCAGGTCGTCGCGGATGTCCGCGCGATGGGCATCCGGGTCGCGGCCCGGGGGTCGGGTGCCGGGTCGATGGTCAACCACTCGTTGTTTGTGGCGACGGCGAACCCACTCGACCACGACCTCCTCTTCGAACGCTTCCTGTCGGTGCGGCGCCGATCGTTGCCGGACATCGACGTGGACGTAGAGTCCGCGCGCCGGCTGGAGGTCTACGACCGGATCATCGAGCGGTTCGGCACCGACCGGGTCGCCGTGACGGGCATGCCGGAGACCTACCGGGCCCGGCACGCCCTCAGGGACACCGGGCTCGCGCTGGGTATCGCCCCGCAGGTGATCGACCGGATCGCGAAGAGCTTCCCGCACATCCGAGCCTGCGACATCCGCAACGCGCTCACCGAGCTGCCGGAGCTGAAGCAACTCGCGGCGGAGGCCCGCTCATTTGGGCCGCTGTGGGAGCTCGCCGAAGGCCTGGACGCGCTCCCGCGCGGGATCGCGATGCACCCGTGCGGGGTGATCCTGTCCAACTCCTCCCTGCTGGAGCGGGTGCCGGTGCAGCCGACCCCGGGCGGGTACCCGATGGTCCAGGCCGACAAGGAGGACGTCGAGGACCTCGGCCTGCTCAAGCTCGACGTGCTCGGGGTGCGGATGCAGTCCGCGATGGCCCACGCCGTCAAGGAAGTCCGGCGCACGACCGGCCGGCAGCTCGACCTCGACAACCCCGACCACGTCCCCCTCGGCGACCCCGCAGCCTTCAACCTGATCCGCCGGTCCGACACGGTGGGGATGTTCCAGCTGGAGTCGCCCGGCCAGCAGGACCTCGTCGGCCGGCTCCAGCCGCGTGACGTCCAAGACGTCATCGCCGACATCTCCCTCTTCCGGCCGGGCCCGGTCAAGGGCGGCATGCCCGCGCTCTACATCGCCGCCCGCCACGGCGCCGCACCCCGCTACCCGCACCCGGACCTGGTCCCGGTGCTGGCGTCGACGTACGGGGTGACGATCTGGCACGAGCAGATCATCGACATGTTCGCCGTCCTGACCGGCTGCGACAGGGCGCTCGCCGAGGTCGCCCGCCGGGCGCTCGCCGACAAGGAACGCCTGCCGCTGGTGGAGGGCTGGTTCAAGCGGGAGGCCGCCGGCCGCGGCTATCCGCCCCTGGTGCTGGACGAGGTGTGGGAGATCATCAAAGGGTTCGGCGCGTACGGGTTCTGCCGCGCGCACGCGGTCGCCTTCGCCGTCCCCGCGCTTCAGTCCGCCTGGCTCAAGGCCCACCACCCGGCCGCCCTGTACGCGGGGCTGCTGGAGCACGACCCGGGGATGTGGCCGGCGCGGGTCATCGTCTCCGACGCCCGCCGCCACGACGTGCCCGTTCTCCAGGTCGACGTGAACCGCTCCGCCGCCGACTACCGCATCGAGCAGACCGAGCCTGGGGTGTGGGGGGTGCGGCTGTCGCTGTCGTCGGTGAAGGGCATCAGCGAGGACCAGGTTGCCCGGATCGCGGCCGGGCAGCCCTACACCGGTCTCCAGGACTTCTGGCAGCGCGCCCGCCCCGCACTCCCGATCGCCGAGCGCCTCATCCAGATCGGCGCGCTCGACGCGCTGCGCGGCCCACTCACCCGCCGCGACCTCCTGCTACAGACCGCCGAGCTCCACGCCCACACCCGCGCCCGCCCGGCCGACGGCCAACTCCCCCTCGGCGGGGAACTCGTCACCGCCGATCCTTCCGGCCTGCCGGAGATGACCAGCCGCGAAGCTCTGAACGCGGAGATCAGCGTGCTGTCCATCGACGTGTCCCAACACCTGATGACCCACCACCACCGGCTCCTGCGCGAAATTGGCGCCACCGACGCCACCCACCTCAAGGCGATGCATCCCGGGCAGAAGGTCCTGGTCGCGGGCGTGCGCGCATCCACGCAGACCCCGCCGATCCCCTCGGGCAAGCGCGTCATCTTCGTGACCCTGGAAGACGGCTCCGGGCTCGTCGACATCGCCTTCTTCGAGGACAGCCACGACGCCGTCGCCCACACCGTCTTCCACTCCGCCCTGCTGCTCGTACGCGGCACGGTCGAAGCCCGCGGCCCGCGCCGCACCGTCGTCGGGCAGATGGTGTGGAACCTGGAAGAACTCGCCGCCGCCCGCCGCGACCACGGACCCGAAGCCGTCCTCGCCCTCCTCGGCCAGAACGAGCTCTCCCCCACCCCCGCCCAGAGCGGCACCCCCGCCCGAACCCTGGCCAACGGCACCACCGGCGCGCGCCTGCACCCGTACGCAGACCTCCAGCCCGCCGGCAGCCGGGCCGCCGACCTCAAGAGCCTCGGGTACACCAGCCCCGGAAGTCCGGGGTGAGCGCCATGAACCAGCGCCGAATCCTCCACGCCCACTTCCACCTCCCCCACCCCGTCGACGCCGACCTGTACGCGCAGCTCCTGACCCTCGCGGAAGGGATCACGCCGCGTGTGCAGGCCCTCCCGCCGGACGCCGCGCACCTCGACATCACCGGGGCGCTGCGCTACTGGGACCGCGACCCCGCCGAGCTCGCCACGCTCCTGCGGCTGCGCACCCTGGCCCTGCACGGTGTACAGACGACCTGCGCCATCGCCCCCAACCGGATGCTCGCAGCGATGGTGGCCGCGGCCACCCCACCCGGCATGACCACGGTGATCGAAACGGAGGACATCGAACGGTGGCTGCGGCCGCGCCCGGTGGCATCGCTCCACGGGGTCGGCCCGGCGACCGCGGGCAAGCTGCGCACCTACGGCCTGCACACCATCGGCGACGTCGCCGACACCCCCGTGCCCACCCTGGTCCGTCTGTTCGGCGCCGCCGCCGGCCGGGCCTTGCACGCCCACGCCCGCGGCCAGGACCTGCGCACCGTCCAGACCCAGCCGGTCGCGAAGTCGCTGGGCGCGGAGAGGTCTTTCGAGCACGACGTCCTGGACCCGGTCGAGCACCGGCGAGCCCTGCTGTCCCTTGCCGAGGAAGTCGCCGCCCGCCTGCGCGACCAGCGGCAGGCCGCCGGCGGCCTGGCCCTGACCGTGCGCTACGCCGACCGCAGCTCCAGCACCCGCAGCCGCACCCTCACCGAAGCAAGCGCCCACACCCGGGCGATCGCCACGACGGCGTACGAGCTGTACGGCCTGCTCGCCCTCCAGCGCGCCCGCGTCCGCATCATCAGCCTGCGCGCCCAGGACCTCCGCCCGGCCGGCGAGGCCACCCAGCAGCTCACCTTCGGTCCCGGCGACGACCGCGCCCTGGCCATCGAAGCGGTCACCGACCGCGCCCGCGCCCGCTACGGCCCAGGCACCCTCCGCCCCGCCGCCCTCGCCACCAGCACCAAACGCGCCGACAAGGGAATAGCCAGCGCGAAAACGTTCTTGCCAGCACTGCCGCCATCCGAAGGGAACCGTCCATGACCACCCCCCAGACCCCAGCCAGAGTGCCCGCCCTCAGCTGTCCCCCGGCCCAGATCGGCCCCTTAGCGAAGTGACGTGTTAACTGCACCAGGGGCCGGACCGATAACGCATGGCGACCACGCCCGCGGCCGGGCAAGGTGTGGCGTGATGAGCTATCACGATGAGACGTCCCGCACCCTGTCCTATGCACGTCACGACACGCTGGAAGGGCTGCTTCAGCGCGGCCGGGGGCTAGGCGCAGCACGCAGTCTATGAACCTGAGGCCGCCGCGCCTTTCGTGTACGACGGGATCCACCGGGACTGGAAGTGGGACTACCAGACCGACACGCGCTACCTCTATCAGGCGCGGCTGATCCACGATCTGAAGCTGTCGCCGACGCCGGTCGTTGACCAGTTGAGGGGGGGACGACGAGGAGTCCTCGCGGGCCGCCAACGTGCTGGAGCGGCTTGCCCTCGCCGGTTCGAAGGAGGCTCGTGAGGGGCTTCGGGCATACGTCCGGGACGGCAAGGACTGGGTTTCCGTACTGGAATCGATCGCGGATGGATGGCCGGCCGAATGGTGGGAGGACCTGGGCGACGTCGCGCGCGCCCGCATCGCCGGGGAGGAGGATCTTCCGTGGTCTTTCGAGCTGTGGAGCCGTTTCGGGATCGAGGTACCGGGCCGCCGCTTCCCTCCGCGGCCGTCCCTTGACGGGCTGAGCGATGAGCAGTTGCTCGCCTTGCTGGCCGCCAACGGCACGGAGTTCAACACGAAAATCGATGCGCTGCGTGCGCTGGGCGCGCGGGAACCGGCCGAGGGACTGATCCCGCTCGTGCCCTCGCTCGGAACCCCGGACGGCCGCCGGTCCCTGCCGATGCTCCGGCGGGCGGTCGACCGCCTTGGTGCCCTCGCTGTGCCGACGGCGCGCGCGTGGGCCGGGGACAGGCGGGAGTGGCTGGCCCAGCTGGGGGCAGACGTCTTGTCCGACCACCCCGGGCGTGAGGCGCTGCCGGGGCTCGTCACCGAAATCGCGGAACAGTGGCAGGCGCGCGACTGGTGCGGTCCCGACACGACGGCTAGGACTTGTCCGGCCGATCACCGCCGATGCGGGAGTGGATCTATCCTGAGTGCCTGGGGAGGGGGTGACATGGAACGGGACGTTCAGCTGGTGCGGGACTTGGTCGCGGTTGCGCCCGGCTTCAAGGACCTGTTTGAAGCGCACGTCTTCAACGAGGACGGTGTCCTGCCCCACGTCTTCTTCTGGGATGTCGTTCAGGAGACCGTCGAGTCCTTCCTCGGAGGAGACACGACGGACTGGCAAGTCACACTGCGATTCCTAGAAGAGCAGTTTCGACTCGATGTCCTTGAAGTGGGCCAGGTGGTTACCACCTCGTTCCTCTTCAATCTCCCATGGCCTGATCAGCCCGGATATGGCCTTGTTGACCACCTTGGCCCCGCCCTGAGTGCGCGGTTCGCTGCGATCCGGCCGTCCGGCTAGGACCTGTCCGGTCGACCGTGTGACTACCGCGTGTCCAGGGCCGTTGATATGGACATGGGGCGGGGTGATCTGAGTGATGTCGAGTGGGAACGGCTACGGCCGTTCCTGCCGGTCAGCAACAGGCGTTGTGGCCGGTGGCGGGATCACCGTCAGGTGATCGACGGAATTCTGCACCGGGTACGGACCGGCGTGCAGTGGCGGGACCTGCCCGAAAGGTTCGGGCCGTGGAAGACGGTCTATGAACGGCACCGGCTGTGGTCGTCCGACGGGACGTGGGAGCGTCTGCTCCAACAGGTCCAGGCCGAGGCCGACGCCGCCGACGAGATCGACTGGGATGTCTCGGTCGACTCCACCATCGTGCGGGCGCATCAGCACGCGGCGGGTGCCCGCACCGACCCGCCGCCGGCGCCCGCCTCAAAGGGGGCCGAAGGCTCAGAACATCAGGACGAGACGTCGTGGCAGAGCCTCGTCGCCCGCCTGGTGGAGGTGGTGCTGGAGGTGAGGGCCTGGGCCGCTCGCGCGGCGGGTTCACCACCAAGCTCCACCTGAGCGCGGACGGCCGCTGCCGCCCGCTGTCCCTGATCGTCACGCCAGGTCAGCGGGCGGACTGCACCCAGTTCACGCCGGTACTGGAGAAGATCCGCGTCCCGAAGCTCGGGCCCGGCAGCCCCCGCAAGAAGCCCGACAGCGTCGCGGCCGACAAGGCGTACAGCAACGGGCCCTGTCGTGAGTACCTACGGCGCCGGGGCATCCGGCACGCGATCCCGGAGAAGACCGACAGCAAGGCCGCTCGCCTCCGCAAAGGCTCACGCGGCGGGCGGCCGCTCGGCTTCGACGAGGAGCGGTACAAGAAGCGCAACACCGTCGAACGGGCTATCAATCGGTTGAAGCAGCACCGGGCGGTGGCCACCCGCTACGACAAGCGCCGTTACGTCTACCTCGGCACCGCCACCGCCGCAGCCCTCACCATCTGGCTCCGCACATGATCGGCCGGACAAGTCCTAGGAGACTGGCGCTCTTCGGTCCTGAGGCCACCGACGCTGTGCCCGTCCTCTGGCGCTTTTGGCGGCACACCCCGCACTCGTACGAGCGCGCTGACTACCTGATGGCGCTCGCCGCGATCGACCCTTCCGGATTGGACGACGCGTACACCGAATCGCTCTGGGACTGTGAGGAACGGGCGCGGCTCCTGGGTATCGCCTCGGCACCCCGTCACCCGCAGACCCTGCACCGCCTCGCCGTACTCCGCGACGACCCTATGGAGACACACAAGGTACGCGCCGCCGCTGAAGCGCGGTTCGCCTCATAACCGAGCCCCTGACACAACGCGGACGGACGAAGGCCGCCGCGGGGTGCCTCCCGCTCTGCTCCTCGTAAACAGGGCCAGCTGTCGCGCCCCGGATTATGATGATGCCGTCCAGATCCGCTCACCTTGACTAGTGCAGAGAAGCCGTCAGCCCTGTTGCCGCTACGGCGTCGGAGCGAACTCGCTCTGCGTCCCGTGCCGTACCGCACTCCAACAGGCTCAGCAGAAGCCCTAGCCGGAGCCTGTCTTTCCAGGCTTACGAGGTCCGGTCCATGGGTGCGCGTCAGTCATGGACGCGCACGACCGTGACCACCGCGTAACCGACCAGAAGCGGTTCCAGGCCGCGGCTGAGGGGGTCGGCTCATGTGAGCCGACGCCCTGCCCGCCCGACCGACGTCAGGCGGGCAAGGAGAGGGCCCTCGCCTGGAGCCGTGAGACACCAGTGACATCACCATGCGATCACCGGTTGGGGCAGTGCCCCAACACAGCCGGGCCGCACACGCGAACCACCCCCTCGGACGCCGTCCCGGGGACCGCCCGGGGAGCAATTCGCGGGCGGTGAACTTTCCGGTGATGTCACAGCAGGGCCGGTGCACCGACCTGCCCGAGGGGGTGGAGCACGGTCAACGTCACCGGATCCCCCGGGCCAGGCCGGTGAGTTCCCCGCGTGCACGGCTCTGACCTGCGGTGGGGAGTTCGAACCACTACCGATACTCACCGGGAAAGTCACCGCCCTGGTCACCGGGGCGCCGATATCCCTGCACCGTCGAGGGTGTCCCGAGCCGGCGTTCCGCCCAGGGCGAGTCAACCGCCCGGAGGGTCGGATGCTCTCGGCTCCGGCCCGTCCCTCCGTCGTAGCCGATGTGGCTAGGGGGCGGGGGTGTAGGTGACGTCGTTCCCTCCGCAGCCGGCTGCGATGAACTGAAGGCGGTGCTTTTCGTCCTCGTCTACGGCCAGGCTCCAGCGGAGTTTGGTCGCGGTCCACTCCGCCGCGTACCGGCACAGCGCGTCCGAGGACGGAGGCAGCCACTCGAACGGATCCTGGTCGGACTTCTGGCGGTTCGACCGTGCCGTCACCGCGACCAGGCTGTCATCCTGGCCGAGGTCGTTGGCGTAAGCCTCCCGGCGGGCCGCGGTCCACGAACTGGCGCCAGTTGGCGGGGAGCGCTATTCGAAGCGTGCGGTATTCCCCCGATGTCGGTACGACTCCCCTGGGCGACGACGTCGGTGTCTGGGAGGGCCGGGAGCGCACACCCCACGAAGCCAGGCACCAAGTTGACGATGTCTCTCGGGAAGGCGTTGGGGTCCAGAGTCGACTCGAAGCTCGCGGGACGGTTCAATGCCTGGGTGGTGAACTGGGCACGGATGTACGACTGTCACTCTGACGTAGATCGCGTCCCTGAGCTTCTCGCTCGGGTGGAGCGTGAGTACGACTCGGATGCGTGGACGGAGCTGGGACACCGGCTGATCCTCGAGCATGACCTGCTGTCGCCCGCCAGCATCGCTGCCCTGCCCTTGCTGGTACGCCTTGCATCGGGGAACAGGGAGGCACGCCACCTAGCCGGCGAGATCATGGAGCGTGCGGCGAGCCACCATGGCAGCGACGAACTACTGGATGAGAGCGCCGACGTGATCGCCAAGTTCGGCGCTCTCCTGGACTGGCACCTGCAGTCGCGGCCATCCGATTACCTGGTTACCTTCCGCGCACTGCTTGCAGTCGAGGAGCAGTACCACTGGGCCAACGTCCTGGGGGACTTCGCGGACGACTTCTACGACCTGCATTGCCCTCACTGCGGTGTGGAGGTGACCGTCGCCATCGGCGACTACGGGCGCTACTCGGCGATCCGGGACTGGAACCTGGGCGACGTGGACCGGCGTGATCTGCGGCCCAGGCCCGGCGAGGAGCTCACGGGCGTCGGCCGGTGGATGCACGAGATCGCTGTCCGCGACGAGGAAGTCGCACTCGCTGAAGGAATCGCGCATCTCTTCGGCAAGGCCGAGTGCCCGAGATGCGCCAGCGTCTTCACCATCGCGGACGAGTATGAGGCTGCCAACCGCCCAGTCCTGCGCTAGCGCCATTGCTGCATTGCCTCTGCGCCCCCACCGGAACCGGCTGAAGCGGCCTCTCCTCTCACGCCACCTGCGAGACCTGGATGACCGAGGCCGGCAACGATCACGGCCCGGACCGTGATCGTCTGTCCGCGAGCGCGCGCTGGCGTGCCTGGAGGTAGGCGGTCCAGTCGGTTGCGGCTCGGCGGCGCCAGTGCAGCGCGGTGATGACGTGGAGCCCGAGGAGCGGGGCCAGCACCGCGGGCGGCATCTCCTCGGCGAGCTGGACCAGGGCGGTCGCCCGGGCACTCGTGTGCTTCGGCCGGGAACAGGTCCTCGGCTTCGACGCCACCACGGGGGCAAGCCTGTGGCGCCTGCCCGACGAGGCCGCCGGTCGCATCTCTCCCACGGTGACCGCCGTGTGGCACGGGCGGGTCTATGCCAGTGCACGCTCGGGAGGTGTCACCGTGACGCTGGACTCCCGCACGGGCACGGACCTGCCGACGCCTCCCGGCATCGCCCCGTACCTCGTCAGCGGATTCACCGGCATCGGCGTCTCCCCGGCGAGCGACGATCTGATGGCGTTCCCGACCGCCGGCTGACAGTGGGCGAGCACGTACGCCGCGAAGGCCGCGGCCGGCCCGACGTGCCCTCTCGTCCGCGACGCGAATCCCGAGGCGTGGCTGATGAACTCATGTCGAGGCGAGCACTCCAGCGGGTCGGCTCATCAGTGTCCGAAATGGGCAATCGCGCACCGGTGAGTTCCCTTCCGACCTCACCGGTGACCCGCGACAGCACTGGTGAGTTCCGCGTCGTCCAGGGCACTGACCTGCGGTGGGGATAACCGATGTGTGACTGGTGAGGTTGGCGGTGACTCACCGGTGGAAGCGTTCTCACCTTGTGATGACGCAAGGCTGACCGCGGTGATCCGACCGGTGAGAACGCGCCCGTTTCCTGAGGTGACACGAACCCCTCACCTCGGGAAGGCACCACATGAGCCCCCTCTCCACTCCGCGCGGCCGACGGCGGACGCCTCGCCGCTCCGCTGTCCGCACGGCTGAGGTTTCCGGACCGCTGCGCACGAAGCGCCCCGAGACGGTCCCCGTCGACCGGACGCGCACCGCATCCCGTGGGCCCTCTTTCACGCGGATCGGGGTCTGGGCCGCTCTGGCGGCCGGGCCTCTCGCCCTGGCCGTCGCACTCGTGCTCCCCCGCAGCACGCCCGCGATGGCCGCGCCCACTGCGAGCGTCGATCACGCCGCCCAGCCCGCCACCGACCCGGCGGGCGCGGCCGCCATGTTCGTAGAGCTGTGGCTGCGTACCGATGCTGCGGGGTCGGATTCGGGTGTGGCGGGGGCTGTCCGCTCACTCGCGCCGGACGTCGAGTTGCCGAAGCGGCCCCGCACGGAGGGAAGCGTGCCCTCGACAGCCCGGACGGTGGCGGTACGCACGTCCCGTACGGCTGACGGGTGGACGGTGGTGGTCGCGGCGATCGCCGACCGTGAGGCACCCGTGCAGTCGGCTCCCAGCCCGGCCGGCATCTCGTCCGCGGCCGGGGTTCCCCCGCTGGTCCGCTACTTCGCCGTATCCGGTCACGGTGGAAACGCGGGGAGCGCGGTGGTGATCGCCGGGGCGCCGGCGGAGGTGGCCGCCCCGTCCCCGGGCACGGTCCCCACTTCCCGGTTCACGCACACGGTGCCCTCCGCGGCTCCGCTGGCGACCACGCTGGGCGAGTTCGTCCGTACCTATCTGGGCGGCGGGCAGGGTGCGGGGCTGGATCGGTATCTGTCGCCGGAGGTGCGGCTGGCCGCGCCGTCGGTGACGTCTTACGTGCGCGTGGAGGTCGAGGGCATCTCCGCGGATGCCCCGGTCGCGGGCGCTGACAAAGTGCCTACCGACGGGACGAGGGCGCGGGCCCGGGTGCGGGTGGTCGGTGAGGACCGGGCCGGGGTGCGGTGGCCGCTGGTGTACCGGGTGGAGGTCACGGCGCGTGCGGCGCGGTGGGAGGTCAGCGCTCTGGAGACCGGCACCGGTCCGGCCGCCGACGTCGCGGCCGCTCCTTCCCCGTCGCCTTCGGCGGTTGTGGGCGGTGCGCGATGAAGACCTACGTGCTGGCCGGTCAGTTGGACGCGCTGGGGGATTCGATCATCGGCACGCTTGCCGGCTGGACGGATAGCGGTCTCAAGGTCGCCCTGGCCGCCGTGGTGCTGGTCACCATCGTCCGAAGGTTCAGCCTCAAGGCGGGTATCGGAGCCCTGCTGGCGATGGTGCTGGCCCTGGGCATCTACAGCGCCCGTGACTCGCTCTCGGGGAAGGTGAAGGACGAGGTCGAGAACCCGGCCAGGGGCGCCGGCGCGGTCACCGTCGTCATCGGGCCGGACGCGCGCGGTGTGCGGGGCGGAACCCTGTGAGCGGGCAGCCCCGCATCGCGCGGTCCTATACGAGTGCGCGCCGGCATCCGTGGGTGTTGGGGAAGTTGGGTGACTGGACGGTCTGGTTCGGCCCGTACACCCCCGCGCAGCTGGTCGTGTTGGGTGGCGGTGCGTTCGCGCTGGTCAAGGGGTTCGATTGGTGGTCGTGGGCCGGTCCGGTGCCGATCGTGTTGTGGCTGGTGGCGGTGTGGGCGGTGCGCGGTGCGCAGATCGCCGGGCAGAACCCGTTCACCGCCCTGTTCGGGGTGGTGTCGTTGCTGCTGCGGCACCCGGCGGGCCGGGTCGCCGGCCGTACGGCGCGCGATCGGGCCCCGTCGGTGTGGCGGCCGCGGTTCGTCATCGAGGCCGCCCCCGCCCTTACGCCTGTCCCGGCTCCGGGTCGGGCTCCGGCGGACGGTCCGCGCCCGGTTGCGGCACGGGCGGCGGCCGGTTCGGGGCTCTCCCGACTCGCCGGTGAGCTCACGGTGGTGGGGAGGGCGGCATGAGGACTCCGTTTCGGCATATCGCCGGTCACCTGCTGTGGTCGGAGTCGGGTCGGGTGTGGGCCGTGTGGCGGGTGGATCCGCTCCCCGGCGGCTATCTCCCCGCCCGCGTCCGGCAGGAACTCCTCGGGCGGGTTACGTCGCTGGTGCGATCGATGCCCGGGATGGAGCCCAGGTTGTTCGTTCTGGCCGCGCGGACGGATCCGGGGGAGGTCGCCGAGCGGATGGTGGCCGACGTGGACTGGCGGCGGCTTCCCGAGTGGGCCGAGACCTGCGCGGCGGCCGTGGACATGCTGGCGGGTGAGGAGATGCATGAGCGGACCCTGTGGCTGACGGTGCCCGTGGCCACGAACGGGTCGGTCGTGGGCGCGTCTCTGTCGGCGCTGTACGGGGAGCTGTCGGCGGGGTTGGGCGTTGCTCCGGTGCCGGTGCCCGAGGCGGAGGTGAAGGCCGCCCGCGCGCACGCCGCGCGGATCCAGACGTCCCTGGGCGGTGGGCTCGGGCTGCGGCCGGCGGCTCCGGCCGAGATCGTGTGGATGCTTCAGCACGCCGTCCACCGGGGCCTTGCGCAGGAGCCGCTCCTGGCGGACGCCGAGCACAGCCCCCTGTACGGGAGCCGTGTCCACGACGGCCTGCTGCGGTCCCCCTCCTACGCGGACCTCGGCGAGATCCGTCTGGCCGAGGGCGGCCAGGAAGTGAGCGAGGACCGCAAGCCCGCGGTGAGGACGCCGTGGTGGCGCAAGGCCGGCGCGTTGTCGCCGGTGGGCCGCCGGTGGCTTCAGGTCGAGTCCGAAGACGGCACCGGCTACCAGGCCCACCTCGTCCTCGCGCAGCTCCCGCCCGCGGTGATGGTGGAGGCCGCCGACGTCCTGGCCCAACTAGAGGGCATGCCGTTCCCCGTCGACGTCACGGTGGACATGCGGGTGATCTCCGCGAAGAAGGCCCGCGCCCAGGTGCAACGCAAGAAGCGAGAGCTCCTCGACCAGGCCGACCAGTACGGTGCGCAGCCCACCGGTCTGCCGCATTCGTTGCCGGACGCGGCGGAGGATCTGGCCGAGCAGGACGCGCGGATGGCGCGGACGTCGGTGGAGGTCGAGGTCCAGGCGGTCACCGTGCTGACGGTGTGGGCTGCTGACGCACTGACCTGTGACGCCCGTGCCCGCGAGCTGTCGGCGGCCCTGTCCGGTGGCGACTACCGGGTGGTGCGCCCCTACGGTGCGCAGGAAGAGCTGTTCGCCCTGGGTCTGCCCGGGACGGTGCGGGCGCCGAAGCTGGGCCAGTTCGCGCAGCACCAGCTGTCGGAGGACTGGGCGGCGAACGGGGCGTTCACTCTGTCGCGGGTGGGTGATCCGACCGGGATGATGATCGCCCATGACCTGGACAGCGGGACGATCCGGCCCGTCCTGCTGAACCCGGCCGACGCACCGCAGGTCAACGCGTCCGCGTCGAGTGCGGTGATCGGTGACCTGGGCAGCGGCAAAAGTGTTCTGGCGAAGCTGATCACGGCGGGTGTGGTGGACCGGGGCGGGCGGGCGATCGTGATCGACCGGACCCCGATCCGTGAGTGGGCGTCCTTCGCCCGCGCGTCGATGGGTGAGCGGTGCCAGATCATCGACGCCGCCGAAGCCAGGATCAGCATCGACCCGTTGCGGGTGTTCGGCGGTCCGATCGGCGCGCACTACGCCCTGTCCTACCTGACGCTGCAACTGGGAGTTGGAGCGATGACGGCCGCCGGCGCGGTCCTGCACCACGCGGTCGAGGAAGTGGCCGGCGGTCCCGACCCGTCGATGGGCAAGGTCCTCGACGTGCTGACCACGCTCGCGGCAAGCGGCAGCGGCGGCCGCGCCGAAGCGGCCACGACCATGGCCGACCTTCTCAAAATCGTCCGTAGTAACCCGCTGGCTGCCATGGTCTTCGACCCCGCGCTGCCGCCGGTGAACCTCGCGGGGGACCTGGGCGCGGACATGGTCGTGGTCACCACCACCGGTCTGACGCTCCCGCCGAAGGAGGCGTTCGCCGACGTCGAGGTTTTGCGGCAGCAGCCCTTGGAGGCTCTGATCGGGCGGGCGGTGCTGTATCTGATCGCGGCCATCGCCCGCCAAGCGGCATTCACCGACCCGAACAGGTTCTGCCTGGTCCCCCTGGACGAGGTGTACTGGCTCACCTCCTCCGCCGAGGGGGCCGCGCTGATCCACGAGATGCTGCACGACGGCCGCAAACACGGCGCCGGCGCCCTCCTCGGTGCCCACGCGGTCGAGGAACTCGGCAAGGACGCCGGACTGATCGCCTACCGCTATCTGGCCCGCACCGGGGACAGTGTCCGCGCGGCCAAGGGGCTGCGCTTCCTCGGCCTGGACGGCGAGGACGAGAACCTGCTCCGGCTGGTGACCAGTGGTCTCTCACCGGTCGGCCAGGAAGGCCGAGAGGGCGAGATGCTGCTGCGCGACCCGCGCATGCAGGTCGGACGGATCAAAGTCGTCGTCCCGCCGGTGCCCCGCCTCAAGGAGTCGATCTTCACCACGCCCGGCCGCGCCACGCGGCCCTCAGCCGGGGGACCGGCGTGAGGGCCGGGCGGGTCGTGATGGACCGGGGCACGCTGCGGGCGGCCGGCTTCGTCGCGTTCATGACGGTCGTGTTCCTGGTGACGAACACGTCGGTGGCGATGGCCGCCGATGGCGCGGCCGGCGGCGGTCTCCTGGGGCCGCTGGACATCCTCACCCGCGAGGGCGCTCCGCTGAGCGGCTACCAGCTGGAGGCATCCGCCAGACCCAAAACGGTCACCGGGGCGGCGCCGGTCGTGGAAGCGGCCATGACCGGTGAGGCGCCGGACCTCGGTATCGCCCGCGAAACCCAGCGGCTGGTCATGGGCGGCCTGTTCACGCTGGTGCGGCTGCTGGTCGGACTGTGCTGCTGGCTACTGTCCTTCATCTTCCGCTTCCCCCTGCACTCTCTGCTGGTCCAGCCCGCCCAGCGCCTCGCCGACGCCTACCAGCGGCACGTGGTCGACGTACTCGGCATCGAAGGCTTGATGCTGGCCTGGGCGTTCGCCTTCGGGCTGATCCTCTTCGTCCGCGGCCGCGTCGGCAAAGGCTTCGGCGAGATCGCGATAACGCTGGTCATCACGGCTCTGGCCGCGAGCGCCTTCGTCCGCCCCGACTACCTCCTGGGCAAGGACGGCCCCCTGGACCAAACCCACCAGGCCGCCCTCGAAGTCGCCTCCATCACCACCTCCTCCTACTTCGGCACCACCGCGCGAGGCGGCCGCCCCTGCGACACCGCCGTCGGTCCGGCCCACGACGCGTGCGTGCGCGAGCGCGCCGAGGTCAGAACCGTCGTCACCCCGATTCAGCACGCGCTCACCGACGCACTGGTCGTCAAGCCCTACATGCTGCTCCAGTACGGGCGGGTCCTCGACCCGAAGAAGCCGGGCCACGAGGCCGCCTACAAAGCCCACGCCACATGGGTCAAGAGCTCTCTGCGCCAGGGGAAGGGCTCCGGCGGAAAGCCTGTGGACACCAAGAAGTGCGACAACCTCATCGGATCGGTCAAGGAGTCCTGCGAGCGGTCGGTGACGAGCGGCGCTCCGGGCGAGCGTCCCAACCCGAACTGCGTGGGCGTCACCGACCTTCTCAAGGCCGACTGCGAGGCCAACAACCCCGACAGGTACGAGGAAGAGGACGAGGAGAAGGAGAACCCATGCCGGCTTCTGGACGGTGAGTCCCGGCGGTACTGCGAAGCCGGCACCGGCCACGATGAGATGGATCCCCTGTCCCGGCTCTTCAAAGATCTGGAGAAGGCCGGTCCGGTCGGCCGGGCATGCGCCGCGTACGCGGAAGAACCCTCCTGGGATCGGGTGTGGGCGGTGGTCGCCCTGTTGGTCGCCGTGGCGATCATCGCCCTCATGATCATGTCGATGGCCGTGGTCATGCTCGGCGCCCAGGGCGCGGACGCCGCGACCGCGGCCGTGGGGCCGATCGTGTGGGTGTTGGCGATGCTGCCCGGCCGCTCCCGGATGCTGCTGTGGCGGTGGTGGGGCGTGTTCGTCGTCTCCGCCCTGGTCAGCTTCGTGGCGGCCATGTGCCTTCCCCTCTTCGGGATCGCCGTCGACGCCCTGCTCTCCGACAGCGGCCCCGACCAGATGATGGAGCGTCTGCTTCTGGTCGACGCGCTCGCGTTGGCGTTCCTGGTCATGCATCGCCGGATCATGGCCGCGACCGCCTCGCTCGGACAGCGCATGGCCCTGCGCATGCAGTACGCGAGGATCGGCGGCAGCAGCCTGGGAGGGAACCACTCCGGCCTGGGCGCGGCCCTCGCCCTGGGCGGCGGGTTCGCTACCGGGGCCAGCGGTCCCTCGGTGGTGCACGGGGCTTTCGGGTCCAGGCTGCGGCAGCTGGGCAGCCTCGCCTCCCTCGGGGACGGCGCGGGCATGGCGATGTCGCCGGGCCGGCTGCTGGGCGACGCGGTCGCCGAGGGACGACGCGGTATCGCCCCGATCGCGATGGCCTTGCGCGGCGTGCACACCGCCCTCATCGGACCCAAACCCCGCCGGCACCCCGCGGCCGCCCAACTTCACGCCGCCGCGAACGGAAACGCCGCCGGTAAGAAGGGTGAGGTGGTGGCGGATCAGTGGACCGGTGAAATCCTCCACGATCCCGACACCGACCGACCACTGCTCGGATCGCGCATCCACCAAGGCGCCTCACGCCTGCGGGGCTACCGCATCGCATCGCGCACCGCCCGCTTCGCCTACGGCGCCACGCTGGGACTCCCCCGCAACGTCCGGCGCGGCAAGGAGGCCGCGACGACGTTCACCGACGACGCCCACACACAACTACGGGTGGCGGCCCACCGAGTACGCGAGGACGCGGCAGCATGGCAGCCCGTCACCGACGGGCTCCACAACACCGGCAGCGCGGTGGGAGCCGGTATCGGACGCACAGGGCGCGCGGTGGGAGCGGGCATCGGACGCACCAGGCGCGCGGTGGGCACCGGCGCGGTCGGCGCCGTCATCTACACCTCCACACCCACGGGAGCATCCGGCCCCCGACCCGGCGGGCGAGGAACCATCAGCCGCCAGGACTCCCCCGGTTCTTCCGGACCCACACCGTCGGTCTCCTCCATCCGTCCCCCCAGGCGAGGACCCAGCTCCAGCTCCAGCTCCAGCAGCGAGGGTGCCGGATCTGGTGGAAGGGTTCCCTCCCAGGTCTCGGTCAGCCCGGCCCGGCGCCGGTCACAGCCGGCCCGCCCGGCACCGCCCGAACGCCATCACAATCTGCCCGAGGGGTGGCCACGCCCACGGCGGCAGCGCCCGACGGCACAACGGGCACAGGAACCGCCGGAGCCGCCCCGGCGGCCGACGCCCGTCGAGCGCGCGGCGGAACTGGAGCGGTACCGCACGAACATCGAAAAGTTCGCCGCTGAAGCCCGGAAACGACGCCGTGAGGGTAACGAGCGGCCGCGCCGTGAGGGCGGTGCGGGGTGAAGAGCTGGAAGAAGCTGGGGTGTCTGGGAGTACTCGTGATGATCGCGGCGGTGTGCTGCGCCGGCCCGGCGGTTCTGGCGGCCGCGGTGGTCAAGAACCGGGGCGGCAAAGCGGTCGGCGGGAGTGTGAGCGCGGCCGCGGCCGGGATCCCCGAGCGGATGATGGCCGCCTACCTCACCGGCGCCGCCCAGATCGGCGCGCACGTGCCCGCCTGCAAGGGCATGCGCTGGCAAGTCCTGGCCGGGATCGCCCGGGTGGAATCCGACCACGCCTCCGGCCGTCTGGTCGGGGTCAGCGGGGACATCCAGCCACTCATCATCGGCCTGCGGCTGGACGGCTCCGGAGCCGGCGGGAACACCACCGCCATCCGCGACACCGACCAGGGACGTTGGGACAACGACACCGAATACGAGCGTGCGGTGGGCCCGTTCCAGTTCCTGCCCGAAACGTTCCGCGCGTACGGGAAGGACGGGAACGGGGATGGGGTGATCAGCCCGCACAACGCGGACGACGCCGCCGCTTCGGCGGCCATCTACCTGTGCGGGAAGGGCCGCAACCTAGGCGACCGGGAACAACTCCGAAAGGCCATCCACACCTACAACCTGTCCTGGGCCTACGTGGACGACGTCATATCGGGCATCGACCGCTACGACACCCTCGGCCGAACTCCCTCCCTTCCCTCCGGGAACATCGGCGCCGTCGTCCAGGCCGCCCTCGCCCAGCAAGGCCTCCCCTACTCGTGGGGCGGTGGCGGACCCAGCGGCCCCACCACCGGGATCTGCTGCTCCCCGGGTGGACAGGACGGTCGCACCGTCACCGGGTTCGACTGCTCCGGCCTCACCCAATTCGCCTACGCCAAGGCCGGAATCAACCTCCCGCGCACCGCGGCCATGCAGGCCGGAGTCGGACGGCGCATCCCCGCCTCCGCCGGATACAACGCGCTACGCCCCGGTGACCTCATCTTCTACGGCTACAGCCCGACAGCCGATTCGACCATCCATCATGTCGGGATCTACCTGGGCGACGGGAAGATGATCAACGCGCCGAGGCCGGGTAAGCCCGTGCGGATCGATCCGGTGACCGCGATGCCCGACTACGCGGGCGGGGCGAGGCTGCTGTGAACCGCCCACCAACGGGCGGCGGCCGGCTGATCGCCGGCGCCCTCGTCCTCGCCACGGTCGGAACACTCCTGCTGTACGCGGGCACCGGTGACAAGCCCGCCCCCCGAGCCGACAAGGTCTTGCCGGTTGAGGCGGGTCGGCCCTCATCCGCCTCGCCGTCGTCCATCCCGGCCAGGGGCTCAGCGTCGCCGGGCGAAACGGTGCACGCGCGGCCCTCCGTCACGGACTCCGCCACAGCGTCCACGTCGGCATCGGCGGATCCGGCGGCGGCCGGGCAGCTTCCGCCGCCAGGCTCCGGTCCGGCAGCCGACCCGCTGATTCAGCAAGTCCTGGACCAGGCCACCAGCCCTGATCTGCCGCCGGACAACGAGCGGCAGCTCCTCGCCCTCGGCCGGGCCGCATGGGAGCGGGAGACGGCCGGATACACGCAGGTTCGTATCCAGGCCGCCACCGCTCGCCGCGACACCGCTCCCATGCCGAGTCCCAGCGCCGGCACCGGCACTGTCGCGGGCCGGCCGGAGGTGGGGCGGGCGGTGGTGCGGCTGGTGTGGGCGGGAGCCGACCCGGCCGGGAACTTCCTCGACGGACGCCCCGCGGCCGTCCACTTCACCCAGAACGGAGATGGAACATGGAACCGCATTACGTGACCGCGTCCGATCTCGACACCGCCACTGCGGCCATCGAGGGGCTGCTGTCGCTCGCCGCGTGGGTAGGGGCGAACGGCTGGTGGCTCTCCCTGGCCGCAGCCGCCGGACTCCTCGCGTACGAGCTGGTGCAGCGGCACTTGACCGTCAAGGCCCTCGCCGAGCGCACGTCCGTCGAGCTCACCCCGACCTCCCAGTTCGCCCCGGACGCCGAACAGATCTGGCGTCAGGGAATGCAACTGGTACGGGCGGCCGGGTCGGGGCGGTGGTGGGTTCCGCGCCGGGCCCGCACCGTGCGGATGCGGCTGCGCGGCGACGGCGAGCGCGCCCTGATCTACCGTCTCGAAGCCCCGGCGAGTGCCCACGCGCTTATTGCGCAGACCCCTTACGGGCCGCGTGTGCGGGTCAAGCGCGTGGCGCGGATCGCCGACAAGCGGCGCGACCACGTGGTACGCGCCGTCCTGACCCTGCACGGCAAGCCAGGATCCCGACTGCGGGACGTCCCCCTCGACCCGGACCCGCTCCAGCCCCTGCTCGACGCGGTCGCCGGGTTGAAGACGGCGGCGGGCGACCTCGCCGAGGTGTGCGTCGACATCTCCCCCGCGTCCCGGTGGCACCTTGCGGCGCGGCGTTGGACGACCATGCACCAGGCCCGCCAGGAGGCCCGGCGTGAAGCCCGGCGAGAGGCGCAGTGGATCACCCAGGACACCGGCGACAATCTGCCCGTCGCCCTCGGCAAGCTCCTCGACCCGGCCGAATGGAGCGGCCGGCCCCGCGGCCAGATGGTGATCTCACCGCGCCCCAGGCGCATGGAACGGGACGAGGTGCTGGGCAAGCTCGCCCACACGCCCGGTTTGGTGCGGGTTCAGATCCTGCTGCGGTGCGCCTCGAACGCGGAAGGGCAGGCCGAGCAGCGCCTGGCGCGGATCGGCGCGGCCATGGACGTCTACGCCGGTACGTCCCGGCTGTCCTCGCTCGGCTGGTCCCTGGGACCCGTGCGGTTCGGCCCGGACCACCGGCCCTGGCGGAAGCGGTTCGATGAGCAGTGGTCGACGGCGGTGATGCGGCCGGCCCGGGGCGGGTGGGCGCACATCGAGGAACTCGCCGGCTTTCTGAAGCCTCCGACCGTGACGGCGCGGGTGCCGGTGCTGGAGAGCGACATGCCGACCTACGAACCGGACAAGGATCTGCTGCCGCAGGGCTGGTACCAGAACCCGGACGGGAGCGAGCGGCTGCTGGCCACCCACGAGGACGACACCCTGTTCGAGGTCCAGTCGGGTAAGGCGGGCTGGGGCAAGACGATGCGGGCGCAGGTCCACGCCGTGGCCAGTGCCCACAACGGGAGGGGGTTGGCGTTCGTGGACCCGCACGGGGACTCCTTCGCCGACGTCGCCCGCTACCTCGCGCACGACGACATCATGGGCCGCATCGCCCTGTTCGACCTGACCGTCCGCAAGAACGACGACATGCTCGGCTGCTGGAACCTTCTCGACATGAGCAGCGGGCAACCCGCGCACGAGGTGTGCGCGGCCGTCGTCGAGGCGTTCGCCGGTTCCCTGGGCTGGACGGACCCGAACGCGCCCCGCGCGCTGACCATCCTGACCAAGGCCGTCGAGGCACTCCTCGCTGTCAACGCCACGGCGGTGGCCGCCGGGGAACCCGAGGCGCAGGCCACGATCTTCCAGATTCGTCCCCTGCTGACCGATCCGCACTTTCGTGGTCTGGTCATCGGCATGCTCGACCCGCAGGCCCGTCGCTGGTGGATCACCGGCTTCGCCGACCTCCCCAGGGACGCACCCTCGATCATCCTGAACCCGTTGGAGCGCCTCGGGTCCTCCCCCGTCACCCGGGCGTTCCTGGGGTGCCCGGTCAGCGGCTACAACCTGCGCCGGGCAATGGACAGCGGTCAGGTGATGTGGATCTGCCCGCCGGGGACCGGGCCCACCGACCGACTTCTGATCTCACTGATCGTCCACGACTTCCTGCGTGCCGGCCTGTCCCGCCGCGACCTCCCCGAGAAGGACCGCCGGGCCTTCCGCTTCTACCTCGACGAGCTGATCTCCCTGGATCAGGGGGACTCCCATGTCCTCGCGGCGATCACGGAGCAGCTGCGGAAGTTCGGATGCCGACTGCATGGGATGACGCAGCTCCTGCACCGCCTGTCCCCCGACACCCGCGCGGCCCTCATGCAGAACGCCAACCATCTGTCCACGACGGCCGGGTCCGTGGAGGCGATCTCGCAGATCACCGACCAGTGGCCCGCCGCCGTCACCCCCGCCGACGTCGCCGGGCTTGACCGCTGGTGGCACTACGCGTCCTTCACCGTCGCGGGCAAGCGCATCGGACCCCTGCGCATTCGCGGCCCCGAGCTCCAGGAGGTGTTCGGTCACCTCGCCAAGTCCAGGAGGGTCGGCGAACTCCGTCGGGCCGCCGATACCAACACCGGCGCCCGCCCCTTGGCCCAAGCGACCGCCCTGGCACTCGCCCAGGAGGACACGGTCCACGCGTTCCTCACCGCACACAGCACGCCCGCCACTACCGCCGACAACTTGCAGCCCCACGCTCAGACCGAGACCGGAGAGACGTACGCATGACCCTGGCCCTGACATCGGTCCGGCCGCACGCAGGCGACACCCAAGCCCACCGGGCCCTCGCGCTGATCGCCCAGCACCGGCTGCTGACCACCACGCAGATCCACCGGATGATCGCCCCACACATCCCGCCCCGCAAGATCCACAAGGTGTTGGTGCCGCTCCGCGAGGACGGACTGATCGCCCACACCACCCTCGGCGGCCGAAGCCGCCTGCAAGCCCACTACCTCACCCCCACAGGTCACCAGGCGGTCGGGGACTGGCCCGAGCTGCGCGGCCGCGCCGCCACCCCGATCCACACACCGGAAGCGGCCACGCTGCGCGCGGCCCACATCCTCACCGGGGTCCGCGCCCACCTCGCCTTCCTCACCGACGCCCGCGCCCGCGGTGACGACTACGAGCCTCTCGACTGGGTCCCGGAAGTCACCCACCACCTCCCCGACACGGCGGGCGAGGACCGGCTGATCGCCGACGCCGTGTTCCACTACACGACCGCCCAGCCGCGCCTCCAGTACCGGGCCTTCGTGGAAATCGACCGCACCACCATGAGCAGCGAGCGTCTGGCCCGCAAGCTGATCGCCTACGCCCGCTTCCACGACTACACCCCCCAGCCCGCCGGTCGCCGGGGCACCATCGGCGACCAGGCCGCCACGCTCGCCTGGCAACGTTCCTACCCCCGGTTCCCGCGCGTCCTGTTCATCCTCACCGGCGCCACCCGCACCACACTCACCAACCGGATCGCGGACCTACGACGCATGACCACCAACCACCCCCTGGTCACCCGCCTCGCCACCCACGTCCCGCTCGGCGCCGCCATCCTCGAAGACATCGAGGCGCAAGGCCCCCGCGCAGCGCTCTGGACTCCCCTGGCCGGCGACGCCGAACCCCGCAGCTGGACCCAGCTGTAACCTCGCCGCCCCGCCCCCATCTCGAACCGGGTCGGGGGCTGGGCTGCCGGGTGGTGAACTTCGCCGGAACCGCATCGTGACGTCGGTGAGCATTGCTGGTGAGAAAACCGGTGAGGTCTGTTCGCAACCATTATCAACAGCAAAGAACAAGCCAGAAGAAGGCATTCCGGCCACAGCCTGGCAGGAGCCTTCCGAAACCCACCCTTGCGAACCACTGGAGCCGAAAGCCGCACCTCACAGCCTCGCACGCATATGACCGACCGTCATTCATGGGCAAAAGTGACGTTCGATCATCTGAGCCTCAAGAACCCCATAGGCCCTGGGGCGTTGAGGTCGTAGGGTGCCGGATAGGCTCATCACGATCGCACTCAAACACGTTGCATCAGCGATTCACACAGCTCGGACCGGTGCTCTCAGTCCCGTCCGACAAGGTGACCCCGGGGAGACTTCCGTGACCACGGCACGACAGCACCACAACCGCACCAACCACCGCCGACTCCTGGCATCCGCGGCCGCCGTCGTCGCCGTCACGGCCCTCACGGCCGCCTGCACCGGCGAGAGCAAGGACAACAAGGCCGCCGCCCCGAGCACCTCCCCCAGCAGCGCCGCCCCCATCCCCTCCGCTGCCCCCAGCGTGTCCGCCGACCCCGAGGCCGCTGACAAGGCCGAGGTACAGACCGCGTACACCAGGTACTGGGACGTGCTCACGGCCGCCTACTCGACGGCCGACCCCGACCACGCGGAGCTGAGCAAGGTCGCCACCGGAACCGCGCTCGTACGCACACAACAGGGGCTGAAAAGTCTTCGGAAGGCCGAACAGGTCGTCGTCGGGCAACCCACCCACTCGAACACGAACATCGCCTTCAAGCCGGACGCCAAGCTCAAGACCGCCATCATCAGCGAGTGCCTCGACATCTCCCAGTGGAAGCCCGTCGAGAAAAACACCAGCAAAGAGGTCCAGCTCCCCAACACCCGTCTCTTGCGCTACGTCACCACCGTGACCGCAGAGAAGTGGCCGAACGGCTGGATGGTCTTGGAGGAGAAGCAGGAGGGCAAGGCGTGCTGAGACGAAGTGCCCTCGCCATGGGAGCACTCGCCGTCCTCGCAGCAAGCGCCTCGCCCGCCCACGCCCGGGACCCGATCCCCGTGGGCGGTTGCGCGGATGAGCGCTTCTGCGTCGAAGCCAACGACCGAGGCAGCAGCGGCGGCAAGCCCCCTTCCGGCTCGGGTTCAGGGAAGGCCGGCGGGTCCTCGAAGGGTTCGGGGAGCAATGTCGACGGGATGGGTGAGGACTGTTCGTTCCGTCTCCTTCAGCCTCCCCCGCCGGCGGACAGCGCCTTGTGGCAGGGGCATGCGCCCGGTGACGGTGCCATCTATCTGGACCCCTGTGGCATCGGAAACGGTCTCCAGGGCGAAGCCCTTGTGGGCGCGGGACGGGCCTTTTGGGCGCAGGATCCGCCCGGTGCGGTGGCCGTGGACCCTGCGGTGCTTGCGCAGCGTGCGGTGGATTCGATGCTGCTGTCGCCTCCGGCGATCGGAATCGTGCCGAAGCCGGGTGGTGTCGGTGTGGTCGGGATGCCCGTCTACATGTGGACGGCGACGGGCCCCGAGACGTACGGGCCGAATGTCGCGTCGGCGTCGGCCGGTGCTGTGACGGTCACGGCGACGGCGAAGGTGTCGAAGATCGTGTGGGTGATGGGTGACGGGAAGTCCGTCGTCTGCACCACGCCGGGCACGCCGTACCAGGCGTCGTTCGGTAAGAACCCGTCGCCCGACTGCGGGCACCGCTACGGGAGCCCCGGCAAGTACCACGTGACCGCCACCTCGACCTGGACCATCGACTGGACCGGTGGGGGCCAGAGCGGCCAGTTGACGGAGGTCCGCTCCAGTGCCGTGGACATCGCCGTGGGCGAGGTCCAGGTCGTCGGCCAGTAGCCCCACCCCTCCCTCCCCCCGTTCTCTTCTCTGTCTCTCCTTTCCTCTCTTCTTGGAGGCTTCGCACGTGAGCAGCACCGTCACGCCCGCGCAGGGTCGTGCTCCCGTCCCCGGTCCGGGTGGTCCTGTCGGCAAGCCGGCGTCGGCGCCGCGTGTTGTTCGTCAGCGACGTCGCCGCCCGGGGTTGATCGCGTTGTCCGTCGCGCTGATCGCGGCCGGAGGTCTGTCCGGCGCTCTCCTGTTCACCGCGTCCGGCCAGCGTTCGGGCGTCCTGGTCGTGGCGCGCGATGTCCCGATGGGTGCGGCGATCAGCGCTGCGGATCTCGCTCCCGCGTCATTGGCGCTGGATCCGGCGGTGAAGGCGGTCCCGGTCACGAAGAAGGACGGCATCGTGGGCCAGCGCGCGGCGGTCGCGTTGAAGGCCGGTTCGTTGCTGTCGCCGGGTCAGGTGACCTCGACGTCCCTGGTCAAGGCCGGTGAGCAGTTGGTGGGGGTGGCGTTGAAGCCGTCGCAGCTTCCGGCGAGCCGGCTGGCGCCGGGTCAGAAGGTGTTGATCGTCTCGACTCCGGACCCGGCCCAGGCAGCTGCCGCGAACGGTGGGAAGCCGGAGGCGGCTACGGCGCCGAAGGTGTTGGCGGCGACGGTGGTGGCGGTGGGTGTGGCCGCTCCGGCGACGGGTGTGGTCGTGGTCGACGTGGCGGTGCCGGCCAGTGACGGGCCGACGCTGGCCGCGCGGGTGTCGACGGGTGCGGTTGCTTTGATCATCGCGCCGCAGGAGGGCTGATGACCGTCATCGCACTGGCGGGTGGACTCGGCGCCCCGGGCGTGACCACGACCGCGATGGCACTCCTGCTGACGTGGCCGATGCCGGAGGGCCACCGCGTGATCCTGGCGGAGGCGGACCCCGACGGCGGGGCGATCCTCCCCGGGGCCTTGCAGGGCACCCTGGACAACTCCCACGGCTTGCGGAATCTTGCCGTCGCGTCCCGGCAGGGGCAGCTCGGTGACGCGTTCTGGCGGCAGTTGGTGGACATCACCGACGCCGAGACCCGCGATCGTCTGGTGCTGCCGGGGTTGTACGACCCGGCGCACGCGTCGGCGATGGAACCGGTCTGGCGGCCGCTCGCCGCCCTGTTCGCCGGCATCGAGGAGCACGGCCATGACGTCCTGATCGACCTCGGCCGTCGCGGCGCGACGGGCCCCTCGGGGGTCCTGGCGCAGCGGGCCGACGTCGTCCTGCTGGTCGCCCGCAACACCCTGCGGAGCCTGCAAAGCGCGCAGGTCCGCCTGAAAGCGCTGCGTGAGCAGTTGGGGGCCGGGGCGGACATCGGTCTGCTGCTGGTCGACGAGGGCCCGTTCTCGAAGGACGAGGTGCGTAAGAGGTTGGAGGTCGAGGTGGTGGCGGTGATGCCGTGGCGGCCGAAGGAGGCCGCGGTCCTCTCCGACGGGGCGGAGCAGCCTCGCCGGTTCGAGGCGAGCCCGTTCATGCGCTCCGCGCGGTCGGCGGCGGTGCGGGTCCAGGAGATGGTGGCGATCCGGCGCGCGCGGCTGGCCCCGCCGACGGAGGGACGGGCGGTCACCGGTGCGCGCTAACCCCATCCACCACGACCCCCGCGGCGGTTCACTCGCCGCCCGACTGTCCGAAGCACGGCCCGCACCCTCCCGGCAGATCCCGCCAGCACCCGCTCCGCCCGGGGGATGGGGACCGGCCGTACGCCCGGCGGTTGCCACCGTTCCGGCCGTCGTCACCTCGACTCCGGGCGGACCGGTCTCTCCGGTGGACTACGGAGCGGTACGGCTGATCAAGAAGGAGGTCGGTGAGCGCTTGACCGATCTGCTGCGGTCCCGGCCGGGTCTGTCGGTGGCGTCGCAGGAGCAGCAGGGGCGTCATCTGATCGCCGAGCAGGTCGCCATATGGTCGGACGCCGAGGCCATCAAGCGCGGCACGGCGACCAGCCAGGCCGAGGACGCGGCCATCGCCCAGGCCGTCTTTGATCTTCAGTTCCGTGCGGGCCGACTCCAGGCGCACCTCGACAACCCGCTGGTCGAGAACATCTTCATCAACTCGTACTCCGACGTGTGGCTCGACTTCACCGACGGGCGTCGGATCCAGGTGCCGCCGGTGGCCGACTCCGACGAGGAACTGCGCGAGCTCCTGCACGACCTTGCCCGGCGAACGACCGGCCAGAGCGAGCGCAGCCTGTCCACGGCGGACCCCTTCCTGGCCTTGCGGCTGTCGGAGGGCTCCCGGCTCCAAGCGGTCACCGAGGTCACTCCGGGGACGTACGTGACGATCCGCCGGCACAGCATGCGTCACGCGGACCTGCCCGAGCTGGTCTCCAAGGGCATGCTCGACAGCACGCTGGAGGAGTTCCTGCGGGCGTGCGTCCGCGCCGAGAAGAACATCATGGTCGTCGGCGGGCAGGCGGCAGGAAAGACCACCCTGCTGCGGGCGTTGCTGCGGGAGATCGACCCCGACGAGCGGTTCGCGACGCTGGAGACGGAGTACGAGCTCTTCGCCCACGAGAACGGCTACCACCGGCAGGTCGTGCCGATGGAGGCCCGCGAGTCCAACGGCGAGATCGTCGGCGGGATCGCGGCCGGTGAGATCACTCTCATGGACCTGATGTACCGGGCGCTGCGCATGACGTTGACGCGGATCGTGGTGGGTGAGGTCCGTGGGCCGGAGATCGTGGCCATGCTCCAAGCCATGACGAACGGCGCGGGCGGCAACCTGTGCACCCTGCACGCCATCCGCCCGTCCGTCGTCTTCGACCGGATCGCGGAGCTGTACCTCCTCGCCCAGGCCAACATGTCGGAAGCCCTGGCGTACCGGCAGGCCGCCAACGGACTCGACTTCATCGTGTTCGTCGGGCAGATCGACGAGACGCGGATCGGCGGGCACCGGCACCGGTTCGTATCCCACGTGCTGGAGGTCACCGGGATCGGTGAGGGCGGCCGCCCGGAGACGAACACGATCTTCGGGCCGCGCCCGGAGTGGGGTGAGCACCGGGCGGTGCCGCTCATGTTGCCGCGCTGCGTTAACGACCTGCGGCGTGCCGGGCTCGACATGGGGCTGCTGGACGCGCCCACCGGAGCGTGGGGGCAAGCGTTGCCGCTGCTGGTTCCGGAGGTGTCCGTATGACGACGCTACTGATGTGGGTGCTGGCCGGACTCGCCGTCGCGGCCGGTGCGGTGGGTGTCGTGGTCGGTGTGGTCGGCACGACCACCCCCAAGGGCCCCGGATTTGCCGCACGGCTGCGTGCGGGGCGCCGGCTCGCGGGCCGCGACGAGAAGATGGTCCGCCGTACCCGGCTGACCATCGGCGCGGTGGCCGGGATCCTGCTGTGGCTGGTGTCGGGGGTGTTCATCGCCGCCGCTCTGGTGTTCCTGGCCGTGATCGGCGTGCCCTGGCTGCTCTCCCCGACGAAGTCCGCCACGGCCCGGATCGGGAAGCTCGAAGCGCTCGGCGAGTGGACGCAGCGTCTGGCGAACGTGCTGCGCCTCGGTCGCGGTCTGGACGAGGCGTTGCAGGTGTCCCGCAAGGGATGCCCCGAGGAGATCGCCGGCGAGGTCGGCGACCTGGCCGACCGGCTCCAGGTCGGATGGCGGCCCGCCGACGCGCTGCGTGAACTCGGCGACGCCTTGGATGATGTGACGGCCGACAAGGTGGTGGCCGCGCTCGTGCTGTCGGCGGCCGACCGCGGCCCCGGTCTCGCCCAGGCCCTCGACGACCTCGCCGAGTCCGTGCACGAGGAGGTCGCCCGACGTCGGGTGATCGAGGCGGACCGGGCCAAGCCCCGCACGACGATGCGGTGGATGACGATCATCACCCTCGGTGTCATCGGCGCCGGGTTCCTGGTCCCCTCCTACACCGCCCCCTACGGCACCCTCCTCGGACAGTTGGTGTTGGGTGTTCTGTCGGCCGGTTTCGTCGGGGTCCTCGCGCTCATGCGGCAGATCGCCGACACCAAGCCGGTTCCGCGGTTCCTGGTCGCCGACCCGCGCAGTGCCATCGGCCCCGCCCCCGTCGTCGACGAGGCTCCCGAGAACGAGGAGGTGCCCGTATGACCACGCCTGTCGCGGCGATCCTGGCCGGCGCGGCCATCGGTGGCGGGATCGCCCTCGCGGTTCGCGAGGTCCTGCGCCCGGCTCCCGCCCTCGGTCCGGCGCTGCGCCGCCTCAACGAGCCGGCCCAACCGGCCGTCCTCGACGCGGAGGCCGACCGGGATGAGCGGTGGGGGCAGTGGCTGCTGGAGCGTCTCGCGGACGCGCCGGGTGTGCGGATCCCCTACAAGGACCTCGCCCTGGTCGGCACCAGCCCGGCCCGCTTCCTGCTGATGAAGGTGGCGCTCGCGGGCGCGGGCCTGCTGCTCCCGCCGCTGTCCACGATCCCGTTCCTGCTGCTGGGGTTGCCGCTGTATCTCCCGACGATCGTGGGAATCCTCGCCGGCACCGTGTTGTGGTTCGCGCCCGACCTCGCCGTGCGGGACAAGGCCAAGCGGGCACGGACCGAGTTCGCGCACGCCATGGCCGCCTACCTCGACCTCGTCGCCCTACGACGAGCCGGCAACGTGTCCGCCGAGCAGGCCATGGAACAGGCCGCCCAGGTCGGGAAAGGGTGGGCGTTCCAACGCATCCAAGAGGCCCTGGCCCGGTCCCGGGTCGACAAAGTCCCGCACTGGGAATCGTTGGCCCGGCTCACCGCCGAACTCGACCTGCCCGTCCTCGACGACCTCGCCGCGATCATGCGGCAGTCCGCCGACGACGGCGCGTCCGTCTACTCCACCCTGCGCTCCCGCGCCAAGAACCTCCGCACCGAGCTCCTCGCCGCGCAGGCGGCCGAGGCGAACGCCAACTCGGAGAAGATGACCGCCCCCGGCGCGCTCATGGCCGTCCTGGTCATGCTCCTGATCGCGTTCCCCGGCGTCATCCGCATGATCAACACCTGACACATACGAGAAGGAGTCCACCCATGAAGCTCGCCATCCGCCTCGCCCTCGCGCTGCGTTCGCACTGGGAGGAGATCAAGAACCACAGTGACCAGGACCGGGGTGACATTTCCATCACCACGATCATCATCTGGGTCGCCGCCGTCGCCGGGGCCCTCGCCATCGCCGGGACGATCGGGATCGTCGTCACGAAGTACAACACCAAGCTCACCGGCATCTGACCCCACACCAGGGGCAGGGCAACGAACCAGCGGTAGAGGGAGAAGGGGGCGGGGTGTCGGTCACAGCACGGAACACAGGCGGGGAGGCACTTCCCCCGAAGGCAGGGCGGAGCGATCCGCAGGACCGGGGGGAGTCGTCCATCCAGATGGCGATCGTGTTCCCGTTCGTCATCCTCATCACGGTCGCGGTCGTCCAGGCCAGCATGTGGTTCTTCGCCCGGAACATCGCGTTGACCGCCGCCCGCGAGGGTGTGGCGGCGGCCCGGGTCTACCAGGCACCGGAGAGCGCGGGCGCGGCCCGAGCCCGCGAGACCCTCGGACGGATCGCGGGCGACAGCCTGAACGACCCCACGGTCAGCACCACGGGCAGCACCACCACCGAAGTCCGGGTGACCGTCACCGGCACCGCCCCCTCCCTCATCCCGGGCCTGTCCGGCCTGAGCGTCTCGCAGTCGGCGGGCGCACCCCGCGAACGGTGGACCACCCCATGACCGACAAGCGGACGGAATGGGCGCGTGGTTGGGTGAGCCGGCTGCGGGAGGATCGGGGCAGTGAGACCATCGCCGCCGCGATCGTCACCCCACTCCTGATCATGCTCCTGTGCATGGCCATCGCCGGGGGCCGGATCGTCACCTCCGGCGCGAAGATCGACGCCGCCGCCGAGGATGCCGCCCGCGCCGCCTCCATCTCACGCACCTACTCGGGGGCGCAGGCCGAGGCGAGCGCCGCAGCCGCCCGGTCCCTGAACGACCAGGGCATCCACTGCGCCTCGACGAGTACGAGCGTCGACGTGTCGGGACTCGCGGTACCGCTCGGCGAGGTCGGAACCGTCACTGTGACCATCTCCTGCACGGTGAGGATGGCGGACCTCCTACTGCCCGGCGTGCCCGGGTCCAAGACACTCACCAGCCGGTTCACCTCCGTGGTGGACGCCCACCGATCCCGGGAGGGATGAGCCGTGACCTCAACGCAACTACGGGCAGCCGTCGGACCGCGAGCGCTCCCGGCGCGGCTGCGGGCGGGGGACGACGAGGGCGGGATCGCCGTGTTCACCGCCATCGTCGCCATCGCCCTGCTGGGCATCATCGGACTGACCATCGACGGCGGCGGGAAGCTGCGGGCCACCGAACGCGCCGACGCCGTTGCGATGGAGGCCGCCCGCGCCGCCGGACAGGCCATCGACCCCGCCGCCGCCGTCACCGGCACCGGCGTCCACGTCGATCCCGCCGCCGCCCAAGCCGCGGCCCAGGCCTACCTCGCGGCCGCCGGCACCCGGGGCAGCGCCACCCTCTCCCCGGACGGCACCCGGCTGACCGTCACTGTCCACGGCACCTACCCGACCAAGTTCCTGGCGATCGTCGGAATCGAGTCCATGGACGTCACCGGCCACGCCGGCGCCCGCCTCCTGCACGGCATCACCCAACCCCAGTAGCTCCTGACGAAGGACCGGCCATGCCGAAGTCGCCCGCTCCCCCACGTACCCCGGCCCGGCCGGCCCGCAGCGGCGCCCGAACCGCCGCCGCGATCCTCCGAGCCCTGCTCAGCCTCACCGTCCTCGCCGCCCTGATCGTCGGCCTGCCCGTCCTGCTGTGGTGGGCGACCACGCTCGTCGGACCGCCGGGCCTCGCCGCGCTCTCCTCACTCCTGTCGACGGACGACTCCGGCCAGGTCTTCCTGCTGCTCCTGGCCGTCGCTGGGTGGATCGGGTGGGCCTGCTTCGCGGTCGCGGTCCTGCTGGAGGTCCCCGCCCAACTGCGGGGCCGTGCCGCCCCGCAGATCCGCGGTCTGGTCGGCCAGCGGGCCGCCGCCGTCCTGGTCGGCGCCATCTTCGTCGCGCTGCCCACCGGCACGGCACTCGCCGCTCCCACCCTCGCGCCCCCCGCCACAGCCCAACCGGCCGCCGTCAGTGCCACCAGCACCCCCGGCGCCCCCGGCGCCCCGAGCGAGGCCAGGGAGTCGACCGGCACGACGGCCGAGGCGGAAGTGACCCACACGGTCCGCGACGCACGGCCCGCCGAGAGCTTGTGGTCGATCGCCGAACAACGGTTGGGCGACGGCGAGAAGTGGACGGACATCGCCGCCCTCAACGCGGGCCGGACCATGATCGACGGACAAACCTTTGACGCTGACCAGCCCATCCACCCCGGATGGATCCTGCGCCTACCCCCGACGGCAACCACCCCCACCCCCACGGCCCCGGCCCCGGCCCCGGCCCCGGCCCCGGCCCCGGCGGGAACGTCCGTTGCCGCGCCCACGGCCGGCCTCACGGCTCAGGGCAGTCGCGGCGAGTCCGCAGTGGGCGCGGTGTACACGGTGCGCGACGGCGACAGCCTGTCGAGCATCGCCGGCGAACAGTTGGGGCAGCCGGAGCGGTACACGGAAATCTGGACCCTCAACGAAGGCAAGCCCCTGCCCGGGGGCGGACTGTTCACCGACCCGGACCTGATCTACCCGGGCCAGCAGCTGACCCTGCCCGAAGGTGGCAAGCCCCAGGAGGTGGCCAAGCCCGGGGAAGCGGCCCCGCCGGGCGGCCGGGTCGAGGCGCCCACCACGCCCACGCCGTCCCCCGCCGTCACTCCATCGGCGACGACGCCCACACCCCCGGTGCAGACAGTCCCCTCCCCCACACCGACGAAGGCATCGCCCACCGCGCCGGCCACCCAGGTACCCAAGCAGCCGGCTCCCGCGCAGCCGAGCTCGTCCGCCACCCCCGCCGTCGTCGAGGCGCAGCCGTCCGCCGACCACGTCAACTGGGCGTTGGTCGGCGGGGTCGGGACACTTCTCGCCGCGTCGCTCGCCGGAGCCCTCGGTGTCCGCCGCATCCTTCAACAGCGCGCACGGCGTGCCGGGCAGACCATCGTCCAGGACGCCGATCCCACCGAGACCGAGCAGGTTCTGGCGGCCGCGGCGGAGTACGAGGGAGTCGAGCTCCTCGACCGGGTGCTGCGCGCCCTCGCCCGGCAGGCCGCCGAGGACGACGTCGAGCTGCCGACCCTGCGCGGCGCCCACCTCACCGCCGATGGCATGACCCTGCTCCTCGACGAGCCCGCCGCACCGTGCGCGCCGTTCGTCGTCGGCTCCGATGCCCGTTCCTGGATCCTGGACGGAAAGGCCGTCCTGCCGTCCGCCGACGACCTCGCCGACGTCCAAGCCCCCTACCCCGGGCTGGTGACTCTCGGGGCGAGCGCGGACGGTCTGCTCCTGGCCGACCTGACCACCTGCCGCGTCCTGCTCCTGGACGGGACCGAGGACGAGGTCCTCGAAGTCGGCCGCGCTCTGGCCCTGGAGCTCGGCACGTGCGCGTGGACCGACTACAGCGAGATCCTCACCGCAGGCCTCGGGAGCCGGCTGGCCGGACTACTGCCCCAGGGCCGGATCCGCAGCATGCCCCACCTGCCCGCCGTCGCCGCAGACCTCGGCGAACTCCTCCTCGAAGCCCACCAGAACGGCGGCCAGGCCCTCCCGTGGATGGTGATCGGCGCCGGTGACCACGACGAGGAGCACGTCACCCAACTCGCCGACGCCCTCGCCGCGGCCCGCGACCTGTTCACCGCCGTGGTCCTGCCCGCGACCCCCGCCACCCGCCGCGCCTTCCCGGCCGCCGAGATCCTCGCCGTCGCCCGCGACACCGACACGCGCCTCGACCCCCTCGACCTGGCGGTGACGCTCCAGCGGGTCACCGACGAGCAATACCGGCAGTACGTGCACGCCCTCCAGGTCACCACCGAGGACGCCACCCCGGCGACCGGCGCGTGGGAGTTCACCGAAAGCCACGACCAGGCCGCCGGGTCCGGAACGCCGCTCACCGTCCGAGTCACCAGCGAGGACGCCAAGGACCCCGGCAAGCCATACGCCGCACTCCTGGCCGGACTGGCCCCCACCACCGAAGCCACGACCGAGACCACACCCCAGACCGCCGAGGAAGCGGCAGAGCCGTCCGCATCCGAAACGACCGACCACGAAGCGACCGCGCCCGTGACCGGGACGGTTCCTGTGCCGAACCAGAACAGCGGCGAAGCCAACGACGCTCCTGCCGCGCCGGAGAGCGCCGTACGGATCGAGATCCTCGGACCCCTGCGACTCACCGGCACCGCCGTGTCCGCGCATTCCTCCCGCACCACCGCCATCGCCGCGCTGATCCATCTGCGCCCCGGCCGCAGCGTCGAGTCCCTGTGCCAGATGGTCGACCCGATCAGCCCCTGGAGCACCCGCACCCTCCACTCCCGCCTCTCCGAACTGCGCGGCGCCATCGGGACAACGGCAGACGGCGGGACCCTGCTGTCCCGGCCCAAGGCCGGAATCGGCTACACCTTCCACCCCACGGTCACCTCGGACTGGGAGGCATTCAAGGCCCTGGCGTCACGTGGACTCGCCGCCGGCCCCAACGCCGGAATCGCGGACCTGGAAGCGGCCATGGCCTTGGTCCGGGGCAAGCCCTTCGACGGGCGTACCCCTCCGTGGGCCGAACCCGTGGTCCAGGAAGTGATGGCGCGGGTCACCGATACCGCCCACACCCTCGCCTGCTGGCACACCGACAGCAGCGACCCCGACCTTGACGCCGCCCGCCGCACCGTCCTCAAGGCCCTCGAAGTCGAGGCGACCTCCGAGACCCTCTATCGCGACCTGCTCACCATCGAATGGACCGCGCAGAACGAGGCGGCAGTCCGTAAGACGGTCGCCCGACTCCAGCAGATGGCGCGGACCTACGACATCACCCTGGACGAGAGCACGAAATCCACCATCAGCTACGTCCTCTCCCCCCGGGTGCCTGCCACCGCACGGCACCTCACCACGTCCTGACACCTGTCCCTCGACCAGAACACTGCGACACGAAGAAGGCCGGACCCACGACGTCGCGGGTCCGGCCGAGGCTTGCACCGCCAGAGGAATGGCTACTCGGCGGGGCACCGGGCCGGCGAGCGGCCACCGCCACGCGGCCGAGTCAGAGGCCCACACCGGAGCGGCAGCGGGACAGAGCGTGCCGCCCGGCCGCGAGGAGTTCGGCGCGTGCCTGCTGCTCCCCCACCGGCGGCCGCGAACTCCATTCCTGTCGTACTTCCGCGACCGCGGCGCACACGGCCAGCACCTCGCCGACCATCTCCTCGTCGAGCACTCCGACGTCCGGCCCGGTCACGACCACGTCCCCGTACAGGCCGTACGGGATGTCGATGCCCCGCCAGAGGCAGGCCAGGACCCACGCCGCCAGGTTCATCGGGCACTCTCTCTGCCCGCTTCCGTGGACGTGGATATGGGCGCGCCGGTGATAGACACCCAGATCCGTCGGGCCCCCGACAGCCGCTCGCACAACCTGACGTCGTGCTCCGTCGTCGTCGTCGGGCAAGGGCAGCGCGACCGTCGCGCCGTCGGTGTCGATTCGCAGCACCGTATCCATGCAGATCCGTTCTCCCGGTTCTCAATCAGAGAGGGCTACTCACGCCCCTCACGATGATCGTCGAAGCCGGTCACCAGCAGGGGCCGGACCGGACAAGTCCGGTGGGTGGTAGGCGGTGAGGTACGTACTCACCGGCCAGGGGCCAAGTTCACCGGTCGGTGACCGGCCACGGAAAACGTCACCGAAAACCTCACCAGTGAGGTGACCGTCGCCCCAGCAACAACTTCACCGGCCACGGGGCACGTCTGCCGCCAGGGGTTCGGCCATCGGCCATTCGACGGTCGAGGGGGTCGGCCGACGGTGGTGTCCGATGCCGACGGGATCGGCCGTGACCGATGGCCGATCGGCCACGGGCCGGCCGTTGGCGATCCTCGTTGGTTGGTGGCCGATAGCCGATCGGCCACCGGAGCTGTGGGCACTCGCACCCGCTCGTGTGCCACGTGAGCCGACAGCGGCATTGGCCGATACCCGGGTTCGAGCGCGGGCGCCACCTGGGAGCATCCGATCAGGCGTTGGTGCTCACCGAGCACAGATGTGCGCGGCCGGCTTGGCGCCGATGTTCTTCGAGGTGCTGCACAGCGCTCTTGAGTCGGCGCAGACCGGTGCGGGTCGGGACGCCGAGCGGGCGGCCCACTTCCGCCCCGGCGAGCTTCTCGCCCGCGGCTTCGGCCTCGGTCAGCAACTTGACCACGAGCCGGATCTGACGGTCCGTCTCCGTGTAGTTCCTCGTCGTCGGTCTGCTGTGCCGGCAGACGTGCTGCTGTGGTCCCCGGATCGGTGGGCGTCGCTTCCCACAGCGCTGCCAGGGACGTGCCCTGCTGATCTGGCGGGGGGCTGGGGCCATCGCCGCGGGTGCGGGGAGCAGTCCTCGAGGGGGTTGAGGCCCATGCACCCGAGGGGGTCATCCCCCGCGGGTGCGGGGAGCAGGACGTGACGCTCGCGGCGGACCCGGAGGTCGTGGGGTCATCCCCGCGGGTGCGGGGAGCAGATCGGCGGCCTGGACCTCGGTGTCCAGGCCGTGGGGTCATCCCCGCGGGTGCGTGACGGCGGCGGCCACGAGGACCCCGTTCTGCTCCCTGTGGGGGTCATCCCCGCGGGTGCGAGGAGCAGTGGTCAGAGGCGTCCCACCACCGGTAGAGCTGTGGGTCATCCCCGCGGGTGCGGGGAGCAGCGCGGAGGGACATCCTCACATTTCGGTCTGACGGGGTCATCCCCGCGGGTGCGGGGAGCAGGCAGCGGGGAGTGTGCTCGGCGGAGGCGGGTGGGGGTCATCCCCGCGGGCGCGGGGAGCAGAACTCGCGGGCCTCGATCACGCCGCCTTTGCCGGGGTCATCCCCGCGGGTGCGGGGAGCAGTGCCAACAGGCCAACCGGGGGCCAACCTGACAGGGGTCATCCCCGCGGGTGCGGGGATCAGTACCGCTTGGTCCGGTCGTACGGGACGTCGTTGGGGTCATCCCCGCGGGTGCGGGGAGCAGAGCGCGAGGAACTGCGCCGGATCGTGCGCGAAGGGGTCATCCCCGCGGGTGCGGGGAGCAGGATGCCGCCGACCGGGATCTCGGGGGCGTCGCGGGGTCATCCCCGCGGGTGCGGGGAGCAGTGCGGGGGCGGACAGGACTGCCCGCCCCCGGGGGGGGCATCCCCGCGGGTGCGGGGAGCAGCCTCGTTGATGCGTTCCCGCAGGTGCGCGGCAGGGGTCATCCCCGCGGGTGCGGGGAGCAGGCCGGCCCCGCCCTGTACCTGCTGCCCGTCCCGGGGTCATCCCCGCGGGTGCGGGGAGCAGCGGATGAGGCTTAGCACGACGGGCTGCTGGCGGGGGTCATCCCCGCGGGTGCGGGGAGCAGTTCTCCCGCTCGGCCGACATAATCTTGCGCGGGGGGTCATCCCCGCGGGTGCGGGGAGCAGACCGAGGATGTCAGGGGCGGGCGGCCTGCCCAGGGGTCATCCCCGCGGGTGCGGGGAGCAGCTCACCCCTGCCGGCCGTCTCCTGATCGACGGGGGGTCATCCCCGCGGGTGCGGGGAGCAGGGATACCCCATGGCTGCCTCCGCGGTTAGGTGGGGGTCATCCCCGCGGGTGCGGGGAGCAGCAGAGGTACTTGACCGCGTTGCCTCGGTTGAAGGGGTCATCCCCGCGGGTGCGGGGAGCAGCAGCATGGAGGGACTCGAACCCCCAACCTACGGGGGTCATCCCCGCGGGTGCGGGGAGCAGCCCATCGGTCGATCGCTGCTGGACGGTCGAGAGGGGTCATCCCCGCGGGTGCGGGGAGCAGAAAATCCCGGTTTCCTGGACGTACAGGATGCGGGGGTCATCCCCGCGGGTGCGGGGAGCAGCGCAAGCGCGACGTCTTCTTCACCGACGAGGAGGGGTCATCCCCGCGGGTGCGGGGAGCAGATGACCGCGCGCGAACGGACGTCGGCCGCCGAGGGGTCATCCCCGCGGGTGCGGGGAGCAGGTCAAGAACTGGCTCTGGCACAGGCTGAAGCCGGGGTCATCCCCGCGGGTGCGGGGAGCAGCGGTGGACCGTCACCTCCAGGGCCATCGTCGTGGGGTCATCCCCGCGGGTGCGGGGAGCAGGCCATCGCAGTTCCGAGCGTGTGCGCGCTGGAGGGGTCATCCCCGCGGGTGCGGGGAGCAGTCGCTGGTTCATCGGCGCGGTCTCCGGTGGGTGGGGTCATCCCCGCGGGTGCGGGGAGCAGCCCCGCGGTGTCGCCCAGACGATCCGCACGGCGGGGTCATCCCCGCGGGTGCGGGGAGCAGTCGGCGGCGCCGAACGCGGCTCCGATCCGTGAGGGGTCATCCCCGCGGGTGCGGGGAGCAGCAATTCCCTTTTCTAGATGTCGAATGGGAGGGGGGGTCATCCCCGCGGGTGCGGGGAGCAGCCCATGCTGGGGCAGCCGCGGCTGCAGAAGCGGGGGTCATCCCCGCGGGTGCGGGGAGCAGGGCCGGTCATGGCTGAAAAGCGGCCAACCCGGGGGGTCATCCCCGCGGGTGCGGGGAGCAGTCCTGACGCGCGTTGGTCATCTTCGGGTTCCGGGGGTCATCCCCGCGGGTGCGGGGAGCAGAGGTCGGCGTCAAGATCGTGAGTGGTTCCACGGGGGTCATCCCCGCGGGTGCGGGGAGCAGCCGCCCGGCCGGACGTCCATCGCGGACTCCAGGGGGTCATCCCCGCGGGTGCGGGGAGCAGTCGATGCCGTACCGGCGGTAGACGGCAGTCGTGGGGTCATCCCCGCGGGTGCGGGGAGCAGGCTTCCTCACCTGCGCGTTTGTCCGCGGTTGAGGCTGTTTTGACTTACTTGCATCGATCGCGACATATCAACCAAAAAGGTCAACGCGCACCGAACCTTCTGCGTTTCGAAGCCTTGCTCCAACCCTGGGAAGGTGATGACGGCCGTGTGGCGCGGTCGCTGGGGCGGTGGATCAAGGTGACGCCCTCTCGGTCGATCGGGTGCCACTTGTGGTCGTGTGTTTCGAACGCGAAGCCTTGTTCGTTGTTCGTGTTGTAGGCCATGAGGGCGCGTCCGTTCCCCGCGTACTGCTTCACCTCCTCCCACAGCACCGCCCGGATGCGCGCTGACGGACCTCCGATGAAGACTCCGGGCGAGATTTCGAGCAGCCAACGGGTAAGGAACCCTCGGAGCCCGGCCGGGCAAAGGGTGAGGACGATGACCGTCACCAGGTCACCTCGTCCGCGTAGTTCCGGCCGGCGGCCAGCATCACCTCTCGGTCCGACTGGAGCGTGACGACATCGGCGGCTTCGCCTTCCGCAGGAGCCGAACCGGCGGGGAGTAGCAGCATCTTGATGTCGTCGACGCAACGGTCGAGCAGGCGCGTCTTGTTGATCCGGTCCCTCAGAGCACGCCGCGTGCGGGATCCGATGTCCTCCTCGCCCTCGGCTGCCACGTCGAAGGCGACGGGAATCCCAATCTCCGTCTTGTAGAGGTCGGCCACGTCCAGCACAAACGACAGCTCGTGCCCGGAGTGGACGAAGCCGAGGCCGGTGGCGCAGCCCAGCGCGGCCACGACCGCGTGGGCGACGCCGTACATGCACTGGGCCGCGGCTGTCACCGCCTGGTTCGGGGCGTCGCCTGCGGTAAAGTCGCCCGGCACGTAATTCCGCCCGTGCCAGGGGACCCCGGTGCGTTCTGCCTGCAGCCGGTAGCACTCCCTGAGGCGACGGCCCTCGTAGCCGAGGAGCTCCTGTCTGTTCAGGCCCGCCGGGTCCTCGTCCGGGAACCGCAACTGGTACATCGCCCGGGCGACCTCCAGGCGGGTGCGGCGGTTTGCCCAGCGGGTGGCTTGCGCTTCCACGAGAGCGGACGACCGGTTCAGCGCGCGCCCACTCGCGTAGTACCGCACGCCCTGCTCGCCGACCCATGCGACAGCGGCCCCGCTGTCCGCGAGGACACTCATCGCCTGGTGGGTGACGCGTGTCCCCGGCCCGAGCAGCAACGTACCGATCGTGGCGGAGGGAATGTGGGTGGTGCCTTCGGCGTCCTCGGCGGTAATGGCGTTGTCGTCCCGGTGGACGACGCATCGTTCAAGGTAGATGAAGGAGATCCGTTCCCCGACGCGTGTCAGATCACGTGGGGACGACGCCCGGCGCTGTGCCACGGTACCCACCGCTCACCCGGCCTGTGCGAGTGTCATCAGGCCACAGCCGTATGCCTTGGCCTTGCCCAGTCCCAGGGTGAGGGTGCGTCGGAGGGCCACGGGATCCGTGACTTCCAGGCGGCCGTCGAAGGTGACCGTCACGAGGGGTACCCGATTGGTTCTACCTGTGCCGGCCTCGGTCTTGCCGAATTGGTGGCGCTGCTCGTCACGGACGGTCAACTGGTGTTCGTCGCCCTGTTGGAGCCGACGTCGTTCCTCGGGGGTCTCCAGGATGCGGAATCCGGCCTGTTCCTGGTGGGTGAGCAACCAGCCCATCTGATGACGGGGCGTGCGGTGCGCGGTCCGCTTGAGGGGTTCGTCGGGCGTTCGGCGCACGTTGTGGACGGGGTTCGCGGTGAGCCTGAAGGCCCAGGTGCTGCCAGCGGTGAGCCCGTCGAGGAAGGTCTTGTACTCGTAGGTCTGCCAGGTGGAAGTGGTGGGCCATCCTGCCTGTTCGACGAGGTGGGTGAGGTCGGGGCGCTCTTCACTGACGACGAAGAGGAGTACCTCTGCCCGCGCGTTGCGGTCCAGGCGCCAAAGGATCCGCGAGGCATTGTCGTCGCTGGGCAGTGCCCCGGCGAAGGATGACATCACCGCAGCGTGCATACGCTGGGGGGAGGACAGCAGGGGGCGGGCTCCTTGGCGCGCGGTGTTGATGCGGAATCGGGTCAAGAACATCAGTGACCGTCCAACGGGGACTGCGGGGGCAGCGGGTTGAGGAGGGCTTCGGGGTTGTGGCGAGGCACCGGCACGGGGGCGTCCTGAATGCCCTTGGACCGTTGCGCCGCAGGTCGGAATCTGGGGTTGGGGATGTCGACCGTGGTCGCCACGACGTTGCGCAGCGCATAGCGGCGATGTTCGGGGGCGAAGCTGAGCGGTTGGTCGCGAAGGACGGTGCCCAGCGGCCCGCCACCGACCGAGTCGCTCAGGAGGGAGAGCGGGACGACGGCACGGCGCTGATGGCGTGTCTGCTGCCAGTCGGCTGCCTGCCACGGCTCCTCACGCAGTACGGCCGCCGGGTCGTCGCCGCTCCTCACCCCCAGGTCGATCGGGCCTTGCGGCGGGCAGGATCGTCGCCCGAGGTAGGGAAGGTAGACGGGAGCGCGCACTGCCTCGTGGAGGGAACGGATGAACTCGTCCTCTCCGGCGACCGCCGCGACGAAGACGGCGTCGGCGAGGTAGAAGCGTTCCGATACGGGCATGGCCTTGCCTGTGTCGCCATGATGGGCCGTCTGGAAGTCACGGAGCCGGGTCCCGGGTTGATCGATCCGTACGGCGAAGGACAGTGCCGCGAGGTCGTACAAATCGGCGGTACGATCCCGGCCCAGAGCAGCGGCGAGCAAGCCGATGACACCGCTCTTGGTGGGCGCCGTCTCGGTGGTGCGGCGGGCGAAGCGGGCCGACGATCCCCAGGACTGCAGGGGTCCGGCCAGACGGAGGGCCAGGACGCTCATCCACGCTTCTCCAGCCGGCCCTCCACGGCCTGTCCGACCTGGGCGACGAGTTCCCGCAGGTTAACCTCGTCACCCAGGGCAGCCAGGTCCTGGGTCTGCTTGCCGACGCGGACGATCCAGGTACGTTCGGCCGGGGCACCGAAGGCACCTTCGACTGCCGGAATGTGTTCTGCCAGGGCCTGACAGGCGGCGCGGACGTGGCCGTCGGCCGTGTCCTGGGCGACCGGGTTCTCGAAGGCACCGACGAAGCTGATCGGGCGGGCGGACCGGAGCTTGACGATGACGGCGTCCGGCAGAGTGTTGTTGCCGAAAGTGTTGAGCTTGCCGGTGGGCATGGAGAGGGCGAAGCCCTCGACGAACGCTTCCACGGCGCGACGGACCGGCTCCCCACTGCGCTCGCCCTCGGCCAGGCCCGCATCGAGGTTCTTGGTCAGCTGATCGATGTCGACGGCCGCGTAGCGGTAGAGGGTGGCCGAATTGAAGTCGACCGTACCGATCATCCCCGCACCGGATTCGGCGTCGCTGTTCTGATCGTCGACCGCGGTGAAGTAGTCCGTTTCCAGGTCCACGGGGTGCACGCTCAGGGCATGGGCGACCTGCGCCGCGGCGTCCACGTTGATGTCGGCGGTGTCCGCCACCATGCGGCCGAAGAGGGCAATGTCGACGGAGTGCCGTGTGGCCGCGATCTGCTTGGCCTTCGCCTTCAGACCGGGCTCCTTCACGAACACCTTCGGCTCTGCCTTCTTGGCGAGGCCCTCGATGGCCAGTTCCGCCAAGCCGTCGAGTTGACGGGCGCTGAGGAACAGCAGGTAGGAGGATTGCGGGGCTTGAGGCTCCGCCGACGCGTCGCCCTCGTTGTCCGCCTTGCCCTTCCCGTTCGCCTTGGCGGACCCGCGGACGGGTGCCTCGATCTTGGCCCCTGTGGCGGCGTTGATGATCTCGGCTGCCATCGGCCAGATGGCGTCCGTGGTCAGCGACTCTTCACGGGCCTTGATGCGGTGGGTAAGGGCCTCGACCACCTTCTTCGTCCGTACGCCCAGTTCTGCGGGATTCAACAATTCCTCGAAGGCCTTGCGGGTGGCCTTCTTCCACGCCTGGCTGGACACGCGGGAGCGGCGCACCCCGCCGTACACGGCGCTCTTGGGGGCGCCCGTGTCGTCCCTGTTGATGTTGCTCGGAGGAACGGTCTGGAGGATGTGTACGTCGAGGATGGTGCGGCTCATGTCTGGTCCTTCGTCTCGATCTCGTTGGCGCCGTTGTCGGGTACTTCGGGTGCGTCGCCCTGCTGCCCGCCGGAAGCGACACGAGGGCGGAAGGCGTGGAAGCTACGTCCCCAGGCCTGCCGGACGAGGCGGGGGCCGCCGGGCTGCTGCCACTGGTCGAGCTGCTCGGCGAGCAGGCCGTAGTCGAGCGGGATCTCCGCCTTGCGGAGCAGGACAACCAGTTCGCGGAGCCGTTGGCCGAGCACGTCGAAGGTCGTGGCGGTCCCGGCTCGTAACAGCCGCTTTTGGATCGGCTCGTCGCGCTCGGTACCGGACATCAGTCGGCGGACGGCGGTCCCCAGCGAAATCCCGTCGTCCACGTGCATGCGGTGGGAGCGCTGCGACTGCTGATGCAGGGCCCACAGGGTCACGGCCACGTGGGCGGCACGTTCGGCGCGCAGGGCTTCGGCATCGCTCAACCGGCGGCCGTCCGGCTGGGCGTCGTAGAAGGCCTCGATGCCCAGGAGCCCCCACAGGTCCGGCGTCTCGTTGGCTTGGCGGCCAATACCTCGACGCAGCCGCGCCAGGGCTTGGACGGCCTGGGGGCTGTCCCTGTGGTAGGCGTGCTGGAGCGTCCTGACGTGCTGTGCCACGGCCTTGCGCAGGGGCGCGAGTTCCTTGGCCGTCGCGCTGGCCGCTCCCGACGTCCGTTGCGGCTCAGGTGGCGTTGCGGGCGCCGGGATGGGCGGCGCGGGCTGTGTCATTGCACTAGCTCCTTGGTGGGTTCGGTCTCCTCCTCGGGTGTTGCCGGGTCGAGGGGAGCGGGGTGGCGGTGGGGAAGGGCTTTGCTGAGCCGTGAGAGGAAGACTCGTTCGGAGCCGGCGGTGTCCAGCCAACCGCGCTCGCCGGCGTCGACCAGGAGGTCGGAGGCGGCTTTCCGCACGATCCAGTAGGTCGTCCGCTGCCAGCCGGCCCGGGCAGTCGACGGCTCCTCGGAGCCGTCAAGGGTGACGATCCACTGCCGGTACGGGCCGTCGAGCAGGCCGAAGCCCAGGTCGCGGGCGGAGTCACTCGGAGCCTCGGTGAGGCGTCCCGCCGACCGCGCGAGGTCGGCTGCGAGGTCTCCCAGCGCGTTGACGGCCTTGGTGCTGTCCTCGACCGCCCCGATGGCTGCCTGCCCGTACTTCTGGTCTCGCTCGTGCAGCAGCACCACCGCCATGGCCACGCTGTCGTCGACGACCTCATCGATGACCGACTGCTGCGTTCCGTAGACGGCGCAGATCAGCCGAGGACGGATGAGCATGTGCCAGGGCAGGAGTCCCGCATGCATGAGTTCGGCAATCCACTTCAGGACGCCGGCCCGTAGGTACTTCGCGGGTTCCGCACCCTGCAAGGTCCCCTCCTCCGTCTGGGAGGTGAGCAGCGCATCGAGGCTGCGCCAGGCGGAGCGAGCCGGATGATGCTGGCGGGGCATGTACACCCGGGGCAGGCCGAGCTTTTTCTCCTGGGGAATGCTGCGACGCCACCCGCTCATGGGTTCACGCTGATGACTGTTGAAGGCCGGCAGCGGATCCCCGTAACAGAGGACCACCCCGTGGACGGCCTGCCCGTCGTGGTGGAGGCGGATACGGCGGGACTGCCACGTGTACAGGTCGCGGGGCCCGGTGGGCCTCGATGCCAGGTCGCTCTGCACCTGGGGCCCGCACTGGTCACGACGCCAGGCCGGCCGGTCGTCCTTGTCGATGACGAATCCGTAGGCGTCGGATGCGACGAGGTTCAGAAGGAGGGTCTGCTGCAGGTTGTCCGCCTCGGCGAACACCCCTCCGATGTTCCCGGCCCACCCCACTCCCTGCGGGTATCCCTTGCCTCCCTTTGCCCGTGGGTCGCCCACGGCACCGGATTTGATCCCGGACGTGTCGAAAGCGTGGGCGTGGACGAGCCAACGGGCGGCCTCGGCGAAAGGGAGCCGTTCCACACCGGGTTGGCGCATCGTGAAGAAGGGCTCGCCGTTGGGAACGTCGGCGACGATGCGGTTGAGGGAGGCCACCTCGTCCTTCTGCGTCCGCAGGTCGGCCACCTGGAAAAACGGCTGGGTGGGATGGAGGAGGTCGAACCGCTCGCGATGGCGATCGAGGTAGGGGCCGACCGCGGCGAACGGCTCCGCGCTCTCGCTGAGCTCCTGCCACACGTCGATGTCCTCGGGGCCCTCCACCGCATCGTGGAGGATGGCCAGCAGGAGGCGCATCAGTGCGAATTCCTGGGTGGGAACGTCACCCACGAGCCTCCGGATGTCGGCGGATCGTGCGAAGACCTCCTTCAGGGACAACTCCGCGGCTGTTCCGTCCCGTAACTGGACGGGCAGCCATGGTCGGGAGACAAGATCAAAACCCGGCACGCCTCTCACCAACTTCACATCCTTGGTGTCGGCCGGAACGACTTCCAGGCCGTCGGTCTCGCTGTATCGAAGGTCGAAGCCTGCCAGCTGGGTCTGACAATCCTCATCGAGGACGAGGAACAACTCCCCGGCCAGCATGTGGCTTTCCTTGCCCTGCCAGGCCTCGGGGCAGAAATTCTCCAGCTCATCGATTACGCGATCGATGAGCCATGGCCGGTAGAAGTGGTACGAGAGCCTCAGCGCACTCGCTGCCACGGCCCGCGCCGCCCGCAGGGGCGGCACAGCGTCGGTCGGCAGATCGAGCCCCCCGAGGCCGCGCTCCAGCCAGGGCAACGTGGCGTACGTACCGTCGCCGCGGCGCTGAACGACGAGCACTTCGAAGGACTCCTCACCGTCCCTGACCTGGGCGCGGCCCGACCTGCTGTCGTCGGCATCACCGACACCCGCGTCGATCCAACCGACAAGTGAACGTCCGGGCTTGCGGACATCGTCGATCCTGAACGTCTGTGCCCGCCGGCGCTGCTCGGCCATGGTCCGCTCGTGCGCGGCCAGGGCGGTGTCCATGGCTTCGGCCCAGCTCTCGGGCACGGGCGGCGAGGAGGAACCGTACGCCTCCTGCACGAGCGAACTGATGTGGTCGGGCAGTACGACCGGACGGTCGGCCAGGTGCGGCCGCAGTACCGCCAGTGAGCGCATCAGGGCATGGCTTCCGTACACGGCCTCCGACCCGGCCACGGGGGCAGGGGTTTCCGCCGCCCAGTCGACGCCGGTGACCAGGCATTGGGCACGACGCAGCCGGACAGGTCGCTGGGACTGGCCCTCGCCCCGATGATGCCGGTGCAGGCGCCCCATGCGTTGCAGGACCAGGTCGACGGGAGCCAGATCGGTCACCAGAAGGTCGAAGTCGATGTCGAGCGACTGCTCGGCAACCTGGCTGGCCACGACAACGTGCCGATCTTCCGGCCGCGTGCCGGACGGCCCGAACCGCTTGACGAGATCGTCGTCCTTGCGCGCCCGGTCCAGGTCCACGAACCGGGAGTGCGCCACGGTAACCGCGCCGGCCCCTAACCGCTCCCGCAGGATCTCAGCCGCCCTCAGCACCCGATCGACCGTGTTGCGAACCACCAGCGCGCAACCCCCTCCGGCCAGTTCGCTCTCCAGACGGTCCACCAGGGCACCAAGGCCGTCGTCCAGCTGTTCCAACCGGATCTCGGTGCGCCGGTCGGCCGCCGCCGCAGGAGTGCGGGTGATCGTGGCCTGTCCCTCGGACACAAGGCTGATCAGCGGATAGGAGTCGGCTTCGGCCAGTTCGGGTCGTCCGTCGGCTGCGCCTGCATACGCCACGGCCAGTGCCTGCCGTCGGTCCGCCGGCAGGGTCGCCGACAGCATCACCACGGGCACCCTGTATGCGCCGAGCCAGGCCAGGACACGTTCGAGGTACTCGTTCATGTAGGCGTCATAGGCGTGGACCTCGTCGATAACGACGACCTTTCCGGCCAAGGCCAGATGCCTCAGGGCCAGATGCCTGCTCTTGAGCCCGGCGAAGAGCAATTGGTCGATGGTGCCCACAACGAAGGGCGCCAGCATGCCCTTCTTACGGCCCCGCAGCCACTGGTGCGCCACGAGTTCGGACGCGGCGACGCGTTGATCGCCTCGCTCGGAGCGCACGGAGTGGGCCGCCCCGTCGAGGTCGACCGCGGCGATCGTACGGGCACCGGCACGCAGGTCACGGGCGAAGTCGTCGTTGAGGAAGGCCTTGGAGTGCGCCAAGGAGACGGTGCGTTCCTCATCTCCCGGAAGCCGCCGGAGCCAGCTGCGCATGCGACCGTACATGGCGTTGGCCGTCGCACGTGTCGGCAGGGCGATGAAACATCCTCCGGCCCGCGTCCGGGAGGCGAACACCTCGGCGACGGCAAGCGCGGCCTCGGTCTTCCCCTCCCCCATCGGAGCTTCGATGATCATCAAGCCAGGCGACTCGGCCTCGCACGCCAGGCGCAGTGCCTCCTCCTGGAGCGGTCGGGGTTCCGGGAGCGCGAAGCGGGCCGTAAAGTGCTCACCGGCACTCGCGGTCACCTCGGCGGGGAACCACGGCCGAGGAAGTTCGATGCCGCGCCACGCGGATTCGATCCGCTGCGCTTCGCTACGGGGCTGCTCCTCGGGGTAGAGAAGGAACAGATCCGGATTGCTGGCGATCCAGTCGGCCAGGATGACCACTGCGCTGAGTACGACCTGCACGGTCTGAGGCAGCTTGACGAGGCGCCACTGCGGCAGCCGGTCCTGAACCCCGTACGCCGCGGCGCACGCATCGAGCAGTTCCGTCTGGACCTCCGCCCAGAGTTGTTCGCTCCGACCTGGGGTCCGCAGCAGTTCGGTGTGCTGGTGCAGGAAGGGGAAGGCTTCGTGCCCGGGAGGCACGCCATGGTGGCCGCCCACCGCAACCGCGAAGGTCATGGCGGCGCGAGGGGCCCATCCGTGCTGCTTCAGCCACTCCTCCAAAAGGACCTGGCCCGCCAGCCCGTGCGGGGCGCGCTTGCGGATGTCGCCGAACTGCTTCGACGACGGCATGTCCAGCCCCTTGTCCCGCATCCTCTGGGCCAGTTGTTCAACCTGACAGGCAAAGGCCGGAGTGGCCTTCCCGATGTCATGAATCGCGGTCAGCCACACCGCGAGGGCTCTGGCGTCCGAGTCACCTCCGGGGAGACACTCCGCGACCAGCCCACGCACGTTGAGCGGGAGCCATTCGTCCCACAGCCGTTCCGCCATGGCAGCCGAGTCGGCCATGTGCCTCCAGAGCTGGAGCCACTTCTCCGACTTCCGATCGTGTTTCGCCCACACGGAGCGGGCTGCTGTCGTCAGTCCCGCACTCCACTGCGGCGCGTCATGATGCATCCGAATCCCCCCAGGATTGCGGCACTTGCCGGCCGACGCCGGCGCCGGGCTCCTCCGATGGAGCGGGCTCCCTCGCTCACTCCGTGACAGAGGGAGCCCGCTCATGATCAAGGAAGGGGCTACGCCCCGAACCCCATTACCCGGCAATCACCCGTGTGGGTGACCGACGCGCGACAATGAGCACCACGATCACGACCACGGTGACGAACGTGCTACCTCGGATCCAGGCATCGACCGGCGCCGGCGAACCGGCACCCCCCAGCAGCACGGCAATGGTTACGGGCAGCGGCCACGACTGTGACTGCTGCCCGTTGATGACCAGGGAGATCTTCCGACATAAGCTTCCAAGCATTCGCTTCTCCTTCGCGAATCAGGGTCGAGCCCACTGATGTGTCTTGGCGGACTGGTGGGCTCGGCCTGCGCGCTGACGCGCAGGATTCCTGGGACATCTGACGACTTCGAGGCCCTTGAGGGGGCCGTCATGCAGGACCGTACCGCACTGACAGTGGCCCCAAGTGCCGTCTTGTTCAACACGGTTGGGATGATTTCGATGCGCAGAACATGCACAGTTGAGCTACCTGAAGAAGTGGATCTTCTCCAGATGTCACTTATCCCCACCGGAGCGGGGAGCATCGGCGCACTGAGCACGCACACGGGTCGGCGCGCTGAGCATGCACAGGGGTCATCCCCACGAGTAGGCGGGGAACATCGAGCCGGTGGGTCACACCGGCTCATCTCCGGCAGGAACAGTACCCAGCACCCCTACCGCCGCGCAGCCAATGCCCGCAATACGAGCCACCAATCACTACCGCGGCCCGGCTGCCTGACGGCCCGGGGAGTGACTCCACCCGAGACCGAGACCGATTGGCGCCATATGGCCGTTTCAACGAAAGTGAGTGAAACGGAGGCTTTCCCAGCATAAAATCGCAGTTCAGCAAGCCTGCTCCCCGCACCCGCGGGGATGGTCCCGCCTCGACACCCTCGACCGCGAAGAGACCACCCTGCTCCCCGCACCCGCGGGGATGGTCCCCCGCGCTCCACGGCGGAGGCAATTGCTTGGGCCTGCTCCCCGCACCCGCGGGGATGGTCCCCCCGGCCGGGCCTGAGACGACACCCCTGAGATCTGCTCCCCGCACCCGCGGGGATGGTCCCAGAGGCCGTACGAGGCCGGCCGCCGTCGCCGACTGCTCCCCGCACCCGCGGGGATGGTCCCCAGACAGTGACGGCCGTGGAGACATCCAACGGCTGCTCCCCGCACCCGCGGGGATGGTCCCGCGGCCAAGGCCATCGGGATCCTGCAGGACAACTGCTCCCCGCACCCGCGGGGATGGTCCCTAGGATCGACACCTGCACCCTCGGCGCCTCGACTGCTCCCCGCACCCGCGGGGATGGTCCCACGCCGAAAGCCCCGATCGGGAAGCTCCGGGACTGCTCCCCGCACCCGCGGGGATGGTCCCCGCTGCCCCACCTGCGGCCGGAACTGCAACGGCTGCTCCCCGCACCCGCGGGGATGGTCCCATCCCGGAACATCCCGGCTTCTGTCAATACCTCTGCTCCCCGCACCCGCGGGGATGGTCCCCCCGACTTCCGCCCTTCGGAGGAGGACGGTGTCTGCTCCCCGCACCCGCGGGGATGGTCCCACGAAGACCTGGTACGCGGCGAGGCACGCGCCCTGCTCCCCGCACCCGCGGGGATGGTCCCGTGACCGGGTTACCCAGGCGGGACTGCGCCGACTGCTCCCCGCACCCGCGGGGATGGTCCCGCCCCGGCTTCGTCGCTGTCGCCGGCCAGCAGCTGCTCCCCGCACCCGCGGGGATGGTCCCCTGTTCTCCTCCATCACGCTGGAGAACATCGACTGCTCCCCGCACCCGCGGGGATGGTCCCCAGGCCATGTTCTGGCCGCCCTTGGTCGTCAGCTGCTCCCCGCACCCGCAGGGATGGTCCCGCGACCGTGACGCCTGACTCCTGCCCGCTGTCGCTGCTCCCCGCACCCGCGGGGATGGTCCCGCCTCGATCGGAGAAGAGCCCACGGTCAGGTTCTGCTCCCCGCACCCGCGGGGATGGTCCCGCGCCGCCGGGAGTGAGCGATTGCAGTTCCTCCTGCTCCCCGCACCCGCGGGGATGGTCCCGTCCCCGCCGCGTAGCTCGCAGCCTCGACCGACTGCTCCCCGCACCCGCGGGGATGGTCCCATCGACGCCGCCGGCTTCCTCCGCTTCTGGGGCTGCTCCCCGCACCCGCGGGGATGGTCCCCGTGCCAACGTCCAATTCGCGATCTTCGACGGCTGCTCCCCGCACCCGCGGGGATGGTCCCCGCCTACCTGTTCTCCGACTCCCTGGTGCACCCTGCTCCCCGCACCCGCGGGGATGGTCCCCCCGACCACCGCCCGAGGCCCCCTCCTCCCCTCTGCTCCCCGCACCCGCGGGGATGGTCCCGCCGGCGCCGTGTTCGAGGCGTACAGGTCCGGCTGCTCCCCGCACCCGCGGGGATGGTCCCCCCGGCCGATCCACAGTTGGCTGTGGACTGCTGCTCCCCGCACCCGCGGGGGCTTCCCCACGGCAGCATCCCCACCACCGGATGTCGGGGAACTGCTGGCAAGCTGCCGTCCGCACATGCCTTGACCTGCGGCGAGTCAACAACGACGAGAAGTCTCAGAATCTGTTCCCCGACGGCTGTTGCCACCTGAGGTTCGCCGGGTCCCGGCCCGGCAGCCGGCCGGGGCTACGCCCCCCGGCGGGCGATCCTGCTCGCCCTCTCGCTGCGCTCCATGGCAAGCAGGGTGGGCCTACCGCTTCGCCACCAGACGCACCCGCCGTCGGGGCGCGCGAGCGTGAACGTTCATAGCGTGGCTGAGACCGGATCGGGCTGAGCGAACTCGTGAAGGCCGGGAATCGAAGTCCGCTTTCGCTGGGGCGCACCTTCTCTGGCTGAGCTCGAATCAGGCTTCGCGGATCGGTTCCGGTGGAAGGGGTGTACTGGGTGGCGCCGGGCTTCAAGTGGGTGAGGGGCCGGTCCACCACTGGCACCAGCAAGGCCTTCGCGGAGACGTGAGGTAGAGACACGTCGGCAGAGCGCGCGACGACGTGGCCCGTGCAGACGACGGCCACAGCGAGCGCACTTTCGTGGCGCGGGCTGAGCCGCCGCAGTGGGAACGGGCCCGGAGCCACCAGTCACTGGCGCCTGCCTTCTAAGAGGGAGTGCGCAGCATTTTCGCTGGTCAAGCGAATGCTGGCCTGGAGATACGTCGGCCCTGCACTGATACATCTCTTGGCGATAGGTCAGTAGGTCCCGACGTATCCGCGCTCGTTCGTTGCAGTACTGCCACCAAACCTCGTGTCAGCGAAGCCTGGGTTGACGGTGTTTGGTTGCAGTACTGCGACCAAACATCCCGTCAGGACCTGGAGCTGGTAGCAACCCGGGGACAGAGCCGGCAGACCCATCCGCTGCGGCGCAGTGTGGATGGACGGCGGCGGGTGATGTGTCCCGCGGCGCAGCGAATGAGGTGGGGGGCGTGTACGCCGAGCCAGAGGGGTTCGAGGAGAGCGGCACCGTCGGCTGTCAAGCGTTCCAGAAAGGCGTCCGCAGCAGCGGCGGGGTCCTTGCGTGCGCAGGTTCGGCACATGCCCTGGCCCTGTTGGATGTTGGAAGGGCGCGGTGTGCACAGGTGGCCTGCGGGGCAACGGACCCGGTGCGGGGTGCTGTTGCCAAGCCAGGCGGGTTCTAGGAGTTGGGCGCCGGTGGCGGCGAGTCTGGTGCGGAATGCGGCTTCCGCTCGTAAGGAGTGTGCGGGGCGGCGGGGCTGGTACATGGTTTTTCCCGGACGATGCAGGGCTGGCGAGCGGCTGCGGAACACCCGTCATTTCACCTGATTCAGCACGCCGAGCGCTACGGCTGCTCGGCGGCACCCGGACCGGACCGTCACGGGCCCGTCAGGCAGGTACCTCCCGCCCCACTCGACGGGGGCCGCGGCGCGCATCGCTGCCAGGCGCAGCTCTCGATGGGCGGTGTCGGCATCGTCCGGCAGGACGGTCCGGGCGGCGGCTTCGTCGATGAGGTCGAGGAGCAGCGTGGTCTCGCCGGGAGTGATCGGCTGTCTGTGGATGTATGCGCCGAGCATATGGGGCGCGTCCGTTCGCAGTGCTCTGTCCGGATGAGTTCATGGATCGTGCCGATGCCGTCCATGGGCGTCTCCCAGGCGGGGTTGGGTCCGTGCCTGCCTGGTCGTCCTCCCCACCGATTGGGCCCTCGCGGTCACCGGTGAGGAATCGGTTGGTGAGGTGTGTCTGCATTGTGACGTCGTGGGAGTTCGCGTGGTGAGTGAACCGGTGACTGGAGCGGCGTTGCCTGAACGCGGGAGATGCGCCAGTACAGCGCTGACGCTTCTCCGACTTCCGTTGCAGTACCGGCACGGTGTTCGTCGCAGCTCTGCAGCGGTCCAGCTTCTACTCAATGCGAACCAGGACGATGAGGGGCCATCGATGAGCGCAGGCAACACCCTTGCAGTTCCCATGTCTCCACCGCGGCCGGTCAAGCGGCGCCGCCCCCTGCCGTCACCCGCCCCTTCGGAGCGCATCATCGCGGGGCACAAGTTGGAGGTTCCCCCGGGGCACGGAGCGCACGTCTACCCGTTGGCGACGGCGACCGGCTTCATCGGCAGGACGTACAGCATGGACTCCCTGGCCTTCATGCGTTGGGCATCGCAGCGGTACGTGGACCCCGGCCTTCGTTTTGTCCTCAATGTTCTCGTCGCCTGCATCGGTCTTCAGGAAGTCGGCGGCATGATCGAGAAGACCCAGCAGGAGATCGGTGAGGAGCTGGGCGGATACAGCCGTTCGCACATCTCCTGGGCCTTGCGTGTTCTCGTCGAGGACGGCGCACTTCGTCGGGTCCGTCGCGGTGTGTATCAGCTCGCGCCGTCAGCAGCCCTGCGCGGAGGCATGAGGCCTTTGGAGCAGGGGAAGAGCGGGGCGGCCGGCAAGGTGAAGGGGGAACGCGTGGACCAGTTGGACCTGCTCAAGCAGATCCTGGAGGACCCGGACGCTCCCGCCGCGTTCAAGTCCATGGCGCAGGCCGATGCACAGCTGCCGGAAGGACCGCGGCCTGGCACGAAGGGGAAGGCGAAGGAATGATGACCTCGGCCACTCCCCCGACGCCGTACCCGAGCGCGCAGTACAACCCCTACGCGGGCCTCACGTTCGTGCCCAGGCTTCCGCCCACCGCGTACGCCCTGCTTCTGCACATGCTCACCCAACAGCAGCCCGGCGGCCACGTCCGAGCCACCCACGACGAACTCGCCACCGGCCTCGCTCTGAACCGCGGCGTCATCAGCCGCGCTATGCCCTACCTCGTCGCCGCCCGCCTCATCCTCGTCATCGGCCGAGGCCGCTTCAAGATCCACCCCATGCTCGCCCTGCACCCCAACCCACAGGAACGCAAGGCAGCACTGGCCGCACTCGCACGCGAAGACCGACTCGACGTCGGCCACTTCGAGGACGAGTACGAACTCCGCCTGACTCACTACCTGGAAGAGAAGGCTCGCAAGAAGATCGAGCAGGCCAAGGCTCCGACGACACGAGCACACCTTCGCAGCGTCCCCTGAACGCCGGCCAGCCGGCTCACCGTGGAGCAGTGGCTTCATCGATGGATGAAGCCCGAGACTCGCGCCGTACTCCTAGCGAGCGCCGCAACGCGCCGATCCCAAGGGGCCTCGCACTGGTGGTAGCCGGCCTCGCTTGGCGAGGGAACCGGCACCGACGGGCATAAGGTCTCCGCCCGACCCCTCGTCCGCACCTACGGTCGAGTCCGGCTGCCTGCAAGAAACCAGCTCGGCAGATATACTTGAGGACAATTGTTACTCAGGCGCAGAGGGCCCCCACCTTGGTGGGGGCCCTATGCATGTGGCCCGGCCGATCTCCGGCGTCAAGCGACCTGGAGCTTCGGCCTGCCGCTCGGGGCCGGCGGAGCCTGATGGTAGGTCGGCAGCTTCAGGTTGGGGAGGTCCCCCGCCTGGATCCGTGCGAGAGCGGCCCGGAACGCGGCTTCCATGGCGTCGGGGCTCTCGTACTTCGCCGCGAGCGGGTGCAGCCGGTAGGAATTGCCGTTCCGTTCCTCGCTGCGCGGCCTCAGGACGATGTTGAGGTCGCACAGAGGCGCCATGAGTCCACTGATGGCCTGGGGCGTGACGCCGTACTCGGCCGCCATGTCCTTCTGCCGTACCGGCAGCGCTCCCCCGAAGTCGCTGCGGGAGACAAGGTACTGGAGGAACTTGACGGCGGACCCTGACAGCGGCAGGGCCCAGATGCGCTCCGCGACGATCGGAGACATGACGTTAGCCATGGGATGGCCTTCCTCGTGAGCGGTCGCCCGTGCGCGGGCAGGTCAGCACTATCACCCGGTACGTTTCCTTCCACGAAAGCTGGCTTCGGAACCGAAGTCGAGGTCCAACTCTTCCTGGTGGGCGCCTTCCGGTCCCACGGCATAAGGGAATGCCTCGGGGTCGTGGGCGTGCTTGTCGCCAATCTCGGCGAGTACTTCGTGCTGGGCCGTGCTGTTGCCTTGGAACCACAGGCGCACGTTGATCTGGATCCGACCATTGCCGGCCTTCTCCACCCAGTTGTATCCGCACAGCGCCTGGACGGCACGGTTCACGGTGGAACGCGTGATCATCTTGCCGCCCTTCTGCGCGGCAATCTTGTTCAGTCCGTCGGTGATCTCCTGCTGCGTGTACTGGGCGATGCCGGTACCGGGCACCTGCCCTCCGGCCACGAACAGGAAGACACAGAGCTGGGACTTGGTGATGCTGTTGGCGACGGCAAGCTGCGCCAGGAGCTGGGTGAACCAGTTGCTGGCGAGGCTGTACCCGGCGCCGCCGGCCATGTCGTGGACGGACCTCGGGTCTGCGGCGTATTCGAAGTGGACGCCCTTGAGGCGACGTCGACCACCGGGGTCGGTGGCCTGCGCGACCTTTTCCCCGAGCTGCTGGCCGAGGACGGCCAGGATGTCTCCGTATTCGGCGTCGTTCCCTGCCGCGGCGGGTGCCGGGACAGGCCGGGGCCCGCGCTGTCGACGACGGGCGGGCGGATCAGATGTCACAGGACCTCCTTGTTACTCAGGCGGTCTGAGACTACCGAAAAATCAACGTGGGCTTGTCTTTTGGTGCAGCGGCGCGCCGGAGGCCGCCTCTGATGCGCGAACGGCACGGGCCGGGATCCGGAAGTCCACGCCACGTGGACTTTCTTTGCGCCGGCGGTCCGAAAGTCCACGAGTACTTGATTTTCTGTGCCGCCATGGCAGCACATTGACGAACGGCCACTCACGGCAATCCCGCACCGTCCGCCCTGGCACCCGATGCTCTGACCTGCGGCGATCAATCGCAGGAACGAGCGCTCAGAAAATCAACCGCTGCTTGATTTCTTCCCCAAATGTGCCCGCCAGGTACACACTTCACGCCCCCAAGTGTGCCGCAGACGGCACACTCATGATCACAAACATGCAGGTCAGAGGACTGAAACTTACGCGGCCTCTTACTACAAGAGCGACCCGAACCCGTCCTGCTCCCAAATGTCTTCATCTTGTGACAAACAGGTCCCACCAACTCATACCCACAACCACACTGACCCCTCACCAAGTTCAGCCACAGCACCTCAGCGCTCAACCAACGCTCATCTCTACGAATCACCTTCAGCCCCCCACATCAGCTTGAGGCGGCACCAGCCACTGTTGATCTCTGTCCCTCGTGTTCAGGAAGGGCGCCCAGCGCCCGACCGGTGCGCCAACGACCGTAAGGGAGTTGGCGCAGGACATGAGGGTGAGCGGGTCCAGGGCGCCTGAGCGCCTGGCCTGGGGGTCTGGGGGGCCGGCGGTCCCCCATGCTTCGGCCGGTCCAGCGCGGCCAGGCGCTGGCGGGGTCCAGGGGCTGGCCCCTGGGATGATCAGGGCCGCAGTCAGCCGTGGACAAGATCGCAGATCCATCGAGCATCAGCTATGGGTCAGAGTTGTCGAAGACGGACTGCCATGGCCAGCATTGTGTGTGAGGACCTTGCCCCACCGTTGGATGTGATCGGCCACGCCAGGACCATCTCACTCAGGGGCATTTCCCTCTCTGCAAGTTCAGGGACGGCAAGCGATCCAAGTTGTGCGGGTGGTACGCACTCTGAGGTCCTCACGCGGTGCGACGTCCGGAACGGGCGGGCATCAGCCCCTCCCGGGTCAGCCACATCGAGACCGATCTCCTGCCTCTGAGTCTCGAGAATCTCACCGCCTTCGCAGGGGTGCTGTGGATTTCCCTCGGCGACTCCGATGTCGTCATCCGGCCCGAGCGCGACGAGCGCCGCGGCCTGACGGCCTGGCTGCTCAGGAGGGATGACGGTCCCTACGGCTGACCGTGGGGAAGACGCGGATCATCGATCGGGCCAGCGATGTCGGCTTGGACGACCTGGGCGTCCATTCTGGTCGTGACTGGTTCCCCGTGCTGTCCGGCACGGTGGTCCTCTGCCCCGGCGAAGGCGTCATCCGTGTCGAGACGAGGCAAGCCGCCTGCTTCTCCTCCCTGATCCCCCGCGCCCCTGCGCAGGGACCGCGGCCCCACCGAGATCCTGATCATCCTCGGCCACGACGGGGTACGCAGTCACGTCGGAACCCGACCCATCGACAGGCATCGACGGCGGCCGCAGTCAAAAGAGCGATACGCCCCTCCAGCACCCGGGGTCCCGACGAGGTCGAAGTTCGTTGTGACGACAACTGGGTCGATCGAAGTTCGCTGAGATCTGTCAGGGTCCTCTGAGGAGGGACGTGGTGTATGCGAAACTTCATAAACAACAGAAACCGGGTCATAAGCGACCCGCAGAATGGCACCCTGAAGGCTTGATCTCCAGGTCCTTGGAGTGATCGGATCACCCCCTGATCGCAACGCCGTCAGACGGGCTTCCAGGGCGTTCAGTCGGCTCCGGTCCCCCATGAGGAAACTCCAATTCACCACAACGGCCCAATATCACCACGTCCCCGGCCCCCACCGGTACAACGTGGGAGCCGCACGCTTCTCGATCTCAATGAGGTCGCAGACTCCCGAGCCAGCTCGATCACACGCTGCTCGCGGCCTCACCCGTCGGCTTGGGACCGGCACGTGCCACGCCAGCCCGGGGTCGTGAGCACGTGCCGAGTTGGGTGCCTGCCCATGCCTCTCCCTGTTGCTGGAAGTATCGGCTCGGCCTCGAACTGCCGCAGCCGCTCCACACCACGGCCATCGCCGATCGGCTCCATTCACACGCGCCTACAGGCTCCCCTCCCCCCAGAGCTCGGACTCACTGAATCTTCAAGTACGGATATAACGCGGGGACGTCTCGTGCGAACTCCCCGGGGAGATCGCACGAGACGAGCTACTCCGCAGCAAAGCAGCGTGTGACTTATAGCGATAACTGTCACCGAGTGGGAGATCCGGCCTGGTCCTCTCAGCCGAATTCGCAGCGGTAGTTGTCAGCAGTTGCCCGGGCTAGTTGGCACGCCACCGGCACCCGGTCCAACCAGGTCCCGACGGCAAACGACCGACGTCTGATCACTGTGGGCCACAGCCCAAACTCAAGATCGATGCCAGCGCGGGAGCACTCCTGTTCAGTCCCCTAGGGCCTGTCTGACAATTCCAGTCTGATCAGCGAGATTCGGCTGAGCTGGCAATCTGGAGGTGCGCCGAGCGGCCGGGGACTGGGCAGTGGCTACGAACGGCGGGCCAGCAGATGGGCGTCGAGGAAGCCCCGATCAGAGGCTGGATCGTGGAGCAGCCGGGCGAAGGGGTCGAGCCCAGCATCGCCCAGCAGTTCGGCGAGGCGATCCACCGGCCAGCTGTAGGCGGGCGCCACCTTGTGGTCGAACCGGACCGGTTCTTGTCCGTCGGTCCCGAAGAAGGAGACCAGGAGCAGACCGTCCGGCGCCAGGACGCGCACCTGTTCGGTGAGCAGCTCCGGTAGTTCTCCAGGAGGGGTATGGATCATTGAGTAGTGGGCCAGCACGCCGCCGAGCGCGGCGTCCTCGACCGGCAGGGATTCCATCCGCGCCTCTTGGAAGCGCAGCGCCGGATGGGCCTGCCGGGCGTGGTCGACCATGCCGGGGGCAAGGTCGAGTCCGAAGGCGTCCAGGCCGAGTTCGTGCAGCATGGCTGTCAGATGTCCGGGCCCGCACCCGACGTCCGCTGCCCGCGGGTTGCCCGTCGCGCGCACCAGTTCGGCGAAGGTGCCGATCATGGCCCGGGAGAAAGGTTGTGTCTCCAGCCGGTTTGCGAACAGCGATGCGTACAACTCAACGACACCGTCGTAGGCCGTCCTGGTCTCGTCCTGATGATTCACCACGGGCAGGACTCTATAGCCGGTCTGATAATTGATCTTGTGGCAGGTCGAGGTGAGCTGACGGACGCGGCATGGAAACGGATAGAGCCCCTTTTGCCTCATGTGGGCGGACGGGGCCGTCCGTGGCGTGATCACCGGCAGGTGGTCAACGGGGTGCTGTGGCGGCTGCGGACCGGGGCTCCGTGGCGGGATCTTCCCGACCGGTTCGGGCCGTGGCAGACCGTCTACGAGCGGTTCGCCCGCTGGGAGGCGGACGGCACCCGGGCACGGTTGCTGGAGCATGTTCAGGTCCGCGATGACGCGGTGGGCCGCGTGGAATGGACGGTCTCCGTCGACTCCACCATCAACCGAGCCCACCAGCACGCAGTGGGCGCCCGCAAAAGGGGGATGCGAACGGGGACGAACTGGAAGATCCGGGCGGCTCGCAAGCGCGCCAGGCCCTCGGCCGCTCCCGAGGCGGACTGACCACCAAAGTCCATCTCGCCGTCGATGGCCGGGGCCTGCCCCTGTCGATTGTGCTCACGCCCGGCAACGTCAACGACGCTACGGCGTTCGGCCAGGTCCTCGACGGCATCCGCGCCCCGCGCCTCGGCACGGGCCGCCCGCGCACGACACCGGATCGTGTGCTGGGTGACAAGGCGTATTCCAGCAGGTCCGTCCGTCATCTGCTGAGGCGCCGGGGCATCGCTGCCACGATCCCCGAGCGCCGCGACCAGGCGGCGAACCGCCGCCGACGCGGATCCCTCGGCGGCCGGCCGCCGGCCTTCGACAAGGTCACCTATCGCGACCGCAACGTCGTCGAACGATGCTTCGCCCGCCTCAAGCAGTTCCGCGCGATCGCGACCCGGTTCGACAAGCTCGGCGACCGCTACCGTGCCGGAGTTGTCCTGGCTTCCTTGATCCTCTGGCTCCGCGAGTCCACGGTGATCATTTGTCAGACAGGCCCTAGGGGCAGCTATCGATCGGCGTCGACGGGTATTCCACTCATCTGCAGCCGGGCCTTCAGGAACTCCATCTCCAACACGTCCCCACCAGACCATCATGGCTCCGTTCCCCGACCAGTTCACGAGCCCGCGACAACGAGGCTGCTGCGTGTCCACGGACAGCGGGCCATCCAGGTGAGCGGACTCTCAAGGTCCCTTTGGACGGACAGTTGATCTCCCTGCCAGGTATGATTTTTCGTCGCTCGGATGGAGGCTCGCGCGAGCGTTGGGAGACGACGGGCCGTCTACCTCTGCACCGCCTCCGGTATCAGTGGTGACTGCGATGCTGTCGGCATGATCCCTTGGAACCTGCTCGACCTCGACATTGCCTTGCGAGCCAGCTGGGCTGCCGATACTTGCTCGCCCGACAATCAGGCCGAATGGCAGCCGGGCAACCCGGCCTGGGGCCACTGTGACATTACGGCCTTGATCGTCAATGACGTCTTCGGCGGCGACCTCATGCTCGGTGAAGTGCACCTCGATGGGGACCAGCACGGCTTCCACTGGTGGAATCGGCTGCCCAGCGGTGTTGAACTCGACCTGACGCACGAACAGTTCCAGCTGGGCCAGGCCGTCACGGAGGCCCGTGTCATCGAACGCCCGCCGGGCCCCCTGCCCCGCCGCTGGGACGAGTACCTCCTCCTGCGCAAGCGGGTCATCGAGCACCTAGGTCATCTGCCGGAGCCTGCCATTTGAGCCGGCTGGGATCAGCCCGGCTGGTTCAACGGGATCACGCCCTGGCCGGTGGTGGCCTGGGTCAGCCGCAGGCTGGAGCCTTCGGTCAGGACGACGTGGGCCTGGTGCAGGAGCCGGTCGACGGCGGCCGTGGCCAGCGTCTTGGGCATGATGATCCGGTCCGCAGCCGACTTCGAGAGCCCCGAACAGCGGGGTGAACTGCCGCGTGGTCGGGTTCGTTCGTTAGCAAGTTGCGACGAGTAGAGGCCCGGTCCTCCAGTGGAAGGCTCCACGCCTGCCCCTACGGGCAGTCTCCGCACCCTCGCGCCGCAAAACCGTCCCGATCTTCCCGAAGGCGTGAGCGCTCAGGCCTGTGAACGGAGCAGTCCAGGACGACTTGGACGCCGTGAGCACACACCAGCCTCCGCAAGATCTTTCCGCTGTGGAGCGGTCGGCGGGGGGCCTGCGGCGTGGAAATTCAGGCGACCGGCCGGGGCCTGGCGCATCGCCCAGGATGACCGCATGAGCCAAGACTTTGTGACGTTCCTTCACGCAGGACTGGATGAAGAGACCGACCTGGCCCGACGGTGCGACGGTGACGGCTGCGGGGGAGTGGACCGCTGACGGGCCACGTTCGACTTCTGCCACGGAAAACTCTCCGGCTCCCATCCCACGATCGCCCTGCACGTCGCGTTGCACAACCCGGCTCGCGTCCTGCGGGAGGTCGAGGCCAAGCGACGCGTGCTCGCCCGACATTGACTCAGCCCTGCCACGGGAGACCCCGAACTACCGTGGGAAAACCGCGATGACTGTCAGTACGACAGCGAGACCTGGGCATTGAGATGACCTGCTCGACCTCGCGTCTCCTTACGTCGATCACCCTGACCACCCCGACGCCTGTGAGGCGGAGATCGTTTCGGGACTCAGCCGCCATCGACTCGAGGCCGCTGACAACAGTGCGCGCGAGTGGCGGGGTTGGTTTACCGCGGTAAACCAAGGACTGAAGCGGACATACAAGGCAGGGATCCTCACGCCTCGTGGCGTCACGACAAACCGGGCAGCCCGAATCTGGCATCATTCCGTTCAGCCCGAAGTACCGGATTCATCGGGAAGCAAACGGAGCGAGCATCAAAATGCCAGCAAGCGTGTACGTCGTTTCCATCGACCCCCAGGCCTCAACCGTCTGGTGGGCCAACCGCATCAGCGACCTGCCCTTCGACTTCTCGCAGGAACACGAGACCCCCGAGAACCTCAAGCTCCTCAAGGACACAGGAGCCCGGGTCCACGTGATTGCCAATCAGAAGGGCGGGGTGGGCAAGACCACCACAACCCTCAACCTCGGCGCAGTCGTCGCCGACGTCCTGAAGAAGAGTAAGGACGGACTGCAGCACGTCTTCATCGACACCCCCGGCAGCCTCCAGGACGAAAATCTGCTCCTCGAGGCCCTCAAGTACGCGCACGACGTGATCGTGCCGATGCCACCGGAAGGCCTCGCGTTCGACCCCACGGCACGCACCATCGCCAAGGTCATCGAGCCCACCGGACTGCCGTACAAGGTCATCATCAACAACTGGGACCCCCGCGACGGGACTGCCGACCTCGTCGACACCCAGGAGTACATCGACGCGCAGGGCTGGCCCCGTGCCGAGACAGTCATAAGGCGCTACAAGGTCCACACCCGTGCCTCCGTCGAGGGCAAGGTCGTCACCCAGTACGCGAAGAACCGGGTCGCCATGGAAGCACGCGAGGACTTCTTCCGCCTCGCCCTTGAGATGGGATACGGAGGTCGCGCCTGATGGCCGCCGGACGCCGCACCAGCCTTGCCTCGCTCGCCGGCCAGAAGGTCGACGACGTTCCCGGCAGGAGCGACCCGCTGCTGCTGACCCTTCCGCTCTCCACCATGGTGCCCACACGGTTCAACCCCCGCCGCAACTTCGGCACCGAGGACGATCTGAGAGAGTTCGGCCTCAAGCTCAAGAAGCGCCAGCTGCAACCGGCCGTCGTCGTCTCACGCGCCGCCTACCTCAAGCTCTGGCCCGAGGAGGCAGACAGCGTCGACTCGACGCCCTACGTCATCGCCAACGGCGAACGCCGCTTCCGGGCCTCCCTCGCCGTCGGACTGACGACACTGAACGTCGTGCACAACGAGGACGTGGCGAAGTCCAGGGCCGACTTCCTCGACGCCGTTCTCTCCGAGAACAATGACCGTGAGGACCTGGACCCCATCGAGCGGGCCATCGGTATCGAAACGATGGTCGAACAGCTCGGGGGAGCGGATCAGGTCGCTGCGCACTACGGGAAGACGAAGGGCTGGGTGAGCCAACAGCGCAAGCTCCTCAAGCTCACCTCAGAACTCCAGGTTCTCGTGTCGCAAGGTGAGATGCCCATCAGGGTCGCCCGCGACATCGCCGGACTCCCCCACCCCGAACAGGGCGAGGCGTGGGAGCTGGAGGTCCAGCGCCGTGCGGAGGCCGAACGGGCGCCCCGCACGCCCCGGGCTGCCAAGGTCACGGCCGCAGCCCCTGTGGCCATGCCGTCGCCGAAGGCGTCTGAGGAGCCCACCCGGTTTACCGCGGTAAACCAGAGTGCTCCGGAGACTGCTGAGGCGGCGCCGCAGCCAAACCCGTTGCCGACTCAGCCGGTGACTGATCTGTCTCGGTTTACCGCGGTAAACCAGGCCGCGCCTCCGGCGGCGGAGGGGGACAGGTCTCAGGAACCCCTCGACGTAGCTCCGCAGAGCCCCGACTCGCAGCATGTGCCCGACCCTCGCTCACCCGCACCTGCGCCGGCCCCGGCCCCGTCCCAGGCACCGCGGGCTCCCTTCTTCATCCCCTGGACCGATGGGGTGGCCACCATGGACCTGTTCTTCGCACGGGTTCCGGAAGCTCAACGGCACCTGGCAATCAACCGCTACGCCGAGCTGCTCGGCTCGCCCGAGGCATTCGTGAACGACCTCGCCGCCGCAACCGACCCAGCATTCCGCGCTCAGGTCGCCGAGTTGCTCCTCAAGGACCTGTAGCCGGGGCATGACCGCCAGCCTGTGAAACATTGAAAGGCCCGGGTTCCTGCGAGTCACGTCGCAGGAACCCGGGCCTTCAGGTTGTCCGGAGCAGGGCCTGACGTGCAGCGCCTCGAGGTCCCACAGCCATGGAACCGGGCGAGCCCGTCGAGACGACTGCCACTTCAAGCAATCCAGTACGGCGAATGTTATGGCTCTGAAATTCACCTGCGTGCCGACAGCTCCAAAACCGCAGGCACCGGTGACGACGCAGCCCACGGCGGGGGAGTAGTGGCAGCACCGGACGCCGTCGAGGAAGTACGTGCCAGGGTGGGCATCGCCGCTGACTTTGAAGATCACTCCGGCGCGGTCGAGGAGGTAGTCGCGTTCACGGATGGTGGCCAGCGCTGTGCCGAGTGGCGAACTCGTGGAGGCCGGGGAAGAGGGCGGTATCGACCGTCCTGGTTCGCTCATACTGCTCGAGTCCCTTCGTGAAGAGATGACGGCGGTACTGCCACTTCATGTGCTTGTCCGCACGGGAGGGGTGGGCGGGCCGCATCAGGGCGAGGAAGAACAGGGCCTTGACGAGCAGGTATGCGCCCAGGTTCTGACTGACCGGCTGTCCGGTCGTGTTCAGGCTCGCTTCGTCCAGCACGGCGAGGTAGCGGTGCCGCTGAGCGGGGCCTGCGGTGTAGCCCTTGCTGCCGCCCTTGAAGGCGATGATTTCCAGGGCGGGGAGGACGTCGTAGCCGAGGGGTACCAGGCCGTGGTGCTGCCAGTCGATGACCCCGCCCGCCAGGACGTTGGGCAGCCCGTAGTCGAGGTGGCCCCCCACCAGCGGAACCGTACCGAGACTGTCCAGTGCGTGGTCGAGCGCGGCGTGTGTGCGGGTGTTGTCCAGGTCGGGGTTCTCCTGGAAGACGTTCTGGGTGAACCCGGCGCTGTCCAGCCACTGCCGCAGTGCGCCGGGCTCGGGTGCGACAAGGTGAGCAGTCTGGGCGCGCAGCAGCCGGGCGCCGACCTGTCCGGCGGTGTCGACGACGTCGTCGTGCAGGGCGCGGACGCCGTCCAGGGATGCCATCGCTCGGTCGTGCAGCGTCTGCTCGCCCAGCGATTCCTCCACGACGTAGTAGTGGCCGTCGCCGGTGACGCCTTCCTCCAGGACGTGGGGGACCGGGTAGTCCAGTTCCGCGATCCGGCGCTGGAATTCTGCCTCGGTCCGGAGCTCGGCTCCGCCGGTGCGTCGGTAGCGTGTTCCGTCGCCCGACACGTACACCGCGCCGTCGGCAGCGGCAGTCCGCCTTTTGACGAACCTCCAGTCGTTCTCATTCATCAGCTCGCTCCTTCTGGCTCCTTGGCGGAACCCTGGGTGATCGGGTCCTCGGGAATGGCTCGGGACAGGGTCCGGACTTCCATGACCCAGCGCATATCACCCACCGCGACGCGGCGCCGCAGTTCGGTGAGAACGTCACTCCCCGGTAGGTCGGGCCGGGCCAGGTGGGCGCGGCGCCAGAATTTCAGCAGGGCCGGGAGCTGTGCCGCGGTGATGCCCGCCCGCAGGTGCAGGGAGCACACCGGTAGGAACCAGGTGAGGAACAGCTCTCGTAGCGGCGGGCTGACGCGATGCACCTCGCAAAGGCGCCGCAGCGCTGCGGTGTCGTCGTAGGGGATGCGCCCGTGCAGCGCGTACCGCAGTCGCGTTCCGTCGTGCCACCGGAACGGGGCCCCGTAGGCGGCGACGTTCGCCGCGGCGTTCTCGGTGAGCGTCATCACCGGCTGCCCGGCGTCATGCCGGGCGGCGGCGGCCAGCACGGCGATGTGCACGCCGGCCCGCGGGTCCAGGACCAGACCGTCCAGCCCGAGCGGCGCGAGACTGATCCCATGCGCGCGGGAGCGGGACAGGATCAGCCTCTCCGGAACGTTCTGGGCGATGGTCAGCAGATGTCCCGGTGGCCGAGCCTGGTGGGCGTGGAAGTCATCACGTACGAGTACAGGCTCGCCGGGGGTCCGGTCCCAAACCAGCAGCCGCCGGGTGTCAGGCCGGGAGCCCTGGTGCCCGCACGCCCGGCAAGCGTGGGCGACGGCTCCGGTCATGTGACCGCAGCGGGAACAGAGATGGACTGCCGTAGGAACGACCGACAAGACGCCCTCCGCCAGACGGCGTTCGATCATCTCCAGCGCGAGAGCGGCCACGAGGGGCGCGGTATCGGTGAGAACACCACCGGGGCGGGGCCCGGCGCGTACTTGGCGGCGATCGCGCGTTCCTCACGCTCCTGCCGCCCGAGGGTGTCCCGGTCGGGGGCGTCACGGTGGCGCAGGTCCCCGGCCAACGTGACCGTGTTCCACAGATGTGGGACCGGTTCTGCGCCCAGAACGGAGTTGAGTGCTTCGGCCGCGCGGATCCCGGCCGCCTTGCCCGGCCGCTCGGCGATGCTGAACGAGCCGTTCTGCACAGGCCCGTTGAAGTACAGGACGTTCATAGCCCCAAACTCCTCAACAGTCCGGCGGGACGGCCCCGCAAACCAGGAACAGTCCGTTGTCCTCCTCGGTAGACCAGAACGGCGGAGTTGCATGTCTTACGCATGAGCGTGACGACCCTCTCCGCGCCGCCTACAGCGTCGTCGTAGGGCCACCTGTCGCCGCTGGGACACCATGCGCGGGGCGTTTCGGAATTCGGAATGGCCGCCTACCAGGCCAGGGGTTCGCCCTCTCGGAAGAAGCCGCCAGTGGGGCCGGAATCGGGAAGGGTCGCAGCCCAGACGACACCGGTGGCTCCCTGATCAACGGATCCGCCTCCCGGGCCACCCATGTCTGTGGCGATCCAACCCGGACAAACGGCGTTGACCAGGATTCCCTCGCCCAGCAGTTCGTCAGCGAGCTTGCGAGTGAGGGCGTTGAGGGCCGCCTTGGAGATCCCATAGGCGGGGGTTCCGCCGGACATGCGCTCCAGGGATCCGGACTCGCTGGAAACGTTCACCAGACGTGGGTGCGCCGAGCGGCGCAGCAGAGGCAGGAACGCCTGCGCCGTTTGCCAGGCGCCGAAGAGGTTGGTTTCCAGGGTGCGCCGGACTTCGTCGAGATCGGCGAAGACAGCTCGCTGGGCGGTGTCGTAGTTGATGGCGGCGTTGTTGACGAGGACATCGAGGCGCCCGAACTCCGCGTCCACCTGGTGGGCGAGGGCGCGGACACTGTCGGTGTCGGTCACGTCCAGTTGGTGCGGCAGCAGCGTGCCAGAAACGCCTGGGGCGAGGCCGGTGACAGCGTGTTCGGCATCCTCCGGACGGCGGGCACACAGCAATACGGTGTGCCCGAGCTCGGCGAGCTGATGCGCGGTCTCGCGACCGATTCCCCGGTTGGCGCCCGTGACCAGCGATACCGGTGAGGCGGTGCCCAATGTCTCTCCTTAAGCGGACGATCTTGACCCGGACAGCACGCTATGCGGTCGCCCTACGCATAAGGATCAGGCCCGCGGCGCAGACAGGCCGCGACCTTGGGCGTAGTCCTGACGGTCCATCGCGGCCTACGACCATCGGCTTCCTCCCGCACCCTGAGTTCTGCCGTTCGACGACGGACGCGTCGCCCCGCCGCGCAGCCAACAGCCGCATCAGAGCAATCTCCCAGAGCTCGCCGGGCTCTGGGCTCCCGTCCTGCCTGCCAGGAACTCGGCCGCCGGGCTGCCGCCTCGGTGAGCCCGGCCTGAACCCGATGCCTTGGTCATGCCCGGGTCAGGGCTTTCACCAGTTCGTTCGCGGGTCATGTTCGAGAGGCCGGGGAGGGGGCGGCGGTCGCCTTCCTGTAGAGGTCGGTTTTGAACGTCCGGGACATGTGGTTGGTGACGGTGGCTGCCAGGGCGAGCGGACCTGCAGCATGGCCCGCTCGCCGGCGGCACCGTGTTACTCCAGCAAGATCACCGCAACCGTGCCAACAGCCCGTGGCCAAGCTGCCATTGGTGTGGGTGTGCACGACCCATCTGCGGCCCTTGGCAACGTCGGGCTGGGGTATCGGCCCCGGCAGACACGTGGCTGTACCTCGACGCGGGGCAAGGCTTTCGGAGCTCAGTGCCAACTGTCCAGGATGGCTGTTGCGTGTCCGATGATTTCCAGCAGGAGGAGGGTGGGCACGAGCCAGTTGGTGATGGCTTGGGCGGTGGTGTGTGTCTGTGTGGGTTCGGCGGGCAGGTCTGGGTCGTTGGCGGGTTTATCCATGATGTTGACCTTTCGGGCCGGGGGAGCCGTGATGGTGGCGGCGGGGCCGGCGGCTGAGAGTGGCTGTTGCTGTCAGCCGGTGGTGATGGTGAGCCGGGTGTGGGGGTGCACGATGTGCGGGGTGAGGACCGGTGCGGGGCCCGGTGTCCACAACTGATTCGGGGCGGGTGTCAGGGCGGGTTCAGGGGCAGGCTGCGTTGTTGGGCTTGGCTGTGTCAGGACAGGTGTGGCGGGTTCTGGGTTGGTGGCGAGGACGAGGGCGAGGAACAGGCCGATGGAGCGGTCGCTGAGGGCTCGTGCGGCTTCGAGCAGGCGGTGACGGGCGGCCGCGGGCAGGGAGAGGGCCACGGAGCAGACCTGGCCGGCGAGCGGCAGCGAGAGCGCTACGCACACTTCCATGTCGCTGTACTCGAAGACGTCGAAGTAGGTGCTCTGTGGGCCGTGGCGGTCGATGCTGTTGATCAGTTCGACGGCGTCGGTGATGGTGCGGCGGGTCAGGGGTTTGGGCTGATGGCGGGAGAGCAAATCGGCTCTCCCGGCGGGCGGCAGCTGGGACAACAGGCTTTTGCCGACCGCGCTGGCGTGGGGCGTCTCCTTGAAATCGACGGTCATGGTGACCTGCGGAGCGTCCGGACCCCAGGCGAGGTGGGGAATGACGATCTCTCCGTCGGTGTAGGTGGAGAGGTAGATCGCCGCGCCGGTGTCGTCGCGGAGCTGGTCCAGGACGAGTTGCATGACCGAGTTGCCACGGGCGATCTCGGCCAGCAGCGGCCCGGGACCGTGTGTGTGGTTGTCCAGCGGGCGGGTGAGGCTATTGGTGTCCAGCCAGGCCAGCAGTCCGGCGGCACCCTGTGGGGTCAGTCCGGCGGTTCGGGCCACGGTCTGCAGATCGACGCAGCCGGATTCGCGGACGAGTTGGAGGACGTCCAGGATCCGCAGCGAGTCCTCCCACTCCGCCGGGGCATGCCCGTCGTGCTGGCCGGGCAACGGCCGCCGTGCGGGCGGCGGCGTCCACAGCCGCCTGGAGGCAAGCCCCATCGGCGCCGTCCTTCCTCCCGGAGGGACTGAAGGGCCGCCTGCCACCGGGTCCAGCACCTCTTCGCGCGACTGCTCGTCGGCCGTCGAGTCGCTGGTTGTCGGTGCGGTCGAGATTTGCTGAGTGATCCCTTGGGGTGCCGGGTTCGTGGCAGGGGTCGGAGTGGCAAGGGCCATGAGTGCCTTCGCCAGGCGCGTGGTCGGGAGCCAGATGTTGCCAAGATCGTCGTGTTCGTGAACTTCGGCGTACCTGGCGGTCCGTCGCAGACTGTGGCGCAAGGAAGCGGTCAGCTCTGGCTGCTCCGTCCATCCCGGACCGCTCGGCGTTCCGTGAGGGCGGGGCTCGAGTGCGGCCTTCAGCCGGTCGCGCCACATGGCCTCGTCGCGGGGTTCGACCCGTCGTTTGTGGTCCAACATCAACAGGTATGCGGCCTCGGGCTCGCCTGCGCCGGCGGCGAATTCCCACCAGAACCCTGCAGCTTCCTCCCCGGCGAGGTGGAGCAGGCATCCGAAGGCCACGGCGCCGGCGGTGGACAGGCCGCAGTCATCGACGAGGAGCGCGATGTCCCGGCTGGCCTGCGGGTGCAGGACGACGCTGACACACAGCGCTTCGAGTTCCAGGCCCGCCCTGTCACTGGCTGCCATCTCGGGCAGGTCGCCCACCGGGCAGGGGTAGCCGGCCGATGCCATCAGTCGGGCGTAGGCGGCCGGTACGTCGTACCAGTTCCCGGCGTCGGTCCCGCTCCCGGAAGCAGGGTGAGCCTGACTCATCACTGCTGCCCCCGCTCATTCAGCGCCTCAAGCTCCCGCCTGAGGCGGGCACGGGCCCGTTTGAGATTCATCTGCGCCGATTCCTCCTTGATCCCCATCAGCTCGGCGACCTCCCGCAGCGGCACGTTGAGCCGCTCAAGCTCCAGCGCCTCCTGCAACCGCTGAGGGAACTGTTGGATCACCCCTTCCAGAGCCATCAGGTCCACGACTTCCGTGCCCGGATCTCCACCGGGACAGCCCTTGCCCATGGCAAGCAGTTGCTCGTCGTCGACCGGGATGATCCGGCGCCCGGCCCGCTGCAGGTCGGCGATCCGGCTCTTGAGTACCCGCCACGCATACGCGCCAGGGTTCTCCGTCTCCGACAGCCGTGGCCAGTGCTTCACCATGTACTCGAAAGCACTGTGGACCGCGTCCTCGGCATCGCAGCGGTTGAGGAGCTTGCCCCGTGCGAACAGGAAGAACCTCTGGGAGTGCCGGCGGTGGAGCCGCTGGAACGCCGCCTCCTGCTCCGGGGTCCAGTGCGCGGGGGCTTCCGGCAACAGGGGCAGCTCGTCGAGTGCGGATGCCTCGCCAGGGGCCCCGCCGTTTCGGGCGGCGGGAACAGGCTGGGGTAGCAGTCGGCCCCAAACATCGCGCGTCATACCGGCCGGGTCACCGTGCTCCGCGGTGCCCACCTCGCTCACCTGTCCACCTTGCCCATGGCACGGCGCGGTCCTGCGGAGGCTCGGGCCGCTATGCCGCGTAGAGCTGATTGACCGCTCCGGTCCGAATCGGCGGATGGCACGGGTGGCCGCTCTGCGTCCACCAGCGGCGCAGCGTTCAGCTGCACGTGTCCTCCTAGGAAGATCAAGCACCGTGTCGTTCCTCTTCCGGTACTGGAGGCGGGTGCCTCTAGGAAGGACAGCGTGCGCACCCCCCTACTGCGGTACACGCGATTGGAAAGTTTTTCGGGTGAACGAAATGCAGTGCAGACGCAACCGGAACAGACCGATTCGAGTGCTGGAAATGACATAGCCGCAGTCCCAGCAGCCTCTGCCGTCGGGTGGGGCCGAGTCAGGTTGTCGAGGCCGCCCGCACGGAGGCAGCCGAACCCAGGGAGCCTGGTGCTGCTCGATCAGAACAAGTGGTCACCTGGCGCGTTGGGTGATCTCCCTCCTGGGCGGGGACGCGGGTTGGTTTCGTCCGGAGTGGTCCCGGGCCCACTCACCCGGCGATACCGTGGTCTGACACACCCGTTCGGCCCATGGAGTCCGTAATGAGCGAACAGCCGGCCCCCGCCGATGCCACAGCCCGGCAGCTGCTGGCGCCCGCCGCCGCCGACGCGGTGCGCGCGTACGCGGCCAGGACCCGCGCCCAGGCCGACCAGTTCGCCGCGGTCCTGGAGGACGTCGCGGCCAACGGCCTGCCCGACCCGGAGCAGTGCACGCCTTGGGAAGAGCTCCGCGAGTTTCACCTCCACCGACTTGCCACCCAGCGTCCGGCCGTAGCCTGATGCCCGGACGCAGTGGCCGCCGCGCCCGCATCGCCTTCTCCGACGCCGCGGCCAAGCAACTCGAGAACATCACCAGCGAGGCTGAGATCCACGCCCTGGACCGCGCCTTGGTCGTCATCTCCGTCGACCCGGACATCGGCGATCCGATCCCCGACGCCACCACCGGTCCCCGACTGCTCCAGTACACCGACGAAGTCGAATCCGTCCGCGTCCTGTACTTCGTCACCGCACTGTGCACCGTCGTGGTCGTGGCCTACATCGAGGTCTGATCCACGAAGCAGCCGGAGCCCGTCCCCCGACCAAACGGCCGCCCTTCCCCAGGCGCTCAGCAGTGTCGCTGGTGTTTCTTGCCTGGGACAGCTCTTCGGCAGAGACCTTGCCGTGGAAGCCATGACCGGCTCGGCGTGGGCTCTCGTTCCTGTGCCCATCCTCGTGACCTGGCAGCAACGTCCACACCGAACGCGGGCCGAGTGTTGTACGGAACGGTCAGGGAGTTACGCCCGCTGGCGGGGCCTAACCGCCCCACATTGGACCGGGTGGATCGTGTCTTGAACACCCGCGTGGACGAGCGCCATGCCGTCGGGGATACGGGGGCACGGTCACTGTGATCGATATGGCTCACTGATCGGCGGCCGAAGCGGGTTTCACCGAGGCCGTTATGGCCACCGGCGGAGGGGGCCTGCCGGATCGCGGGTAGCGCCTTCCGCTGCCTGAATGTCTCTTAGAGAAGCGCCACGAAAGGCGCGGGATGATCTTTCCCGTAATCGGCGTCCTGCCCCTGCACCGCCTGCCTCGTCCTCCCGTTCAACCAAGTGATGGACCCTACGTGGTGACGTGCTGGCCAGCCGTGTGTGAGGGGCAGCGACCCTGGTGAAAGTTCGGTAGCTGGCTTGAGTCGCTCGAAGAACCAGCAGGTCAGAGGCATGTACTAACCAGAACAGCGACTGAAGCGACTGAACTTCAGGTATATGAGTACATTCCTGTGTGCGCGTGTGCGTCATATATAGGAGGCTTCAGTCGCTTCAGTCGCTGTTGATGGTGCTGTAGGGCTCTGACCTGGTATTTCTTTGGCAGCGACTCAAGCGACTGAAGTGTGCTCAGTCGCTTCGGCAGCTGGGTTCGGTCGCTCAGCAGGCTCTTCGGGCTCGCAGGGACGACACGCCGGGAAGGTGCGTGCGAAGGACTGCCCCCGCGCCCCGGCCGCTTTCGCTAGGCTGTGTCTGTTGTTGAGTCGCTTCAGTCGCTGTAAGGGGAAGTAGATGCCCGCTGAGCTGCGGTTTTCTCGCAGCGACTCAGGGCAGCCCACCCCTGAGCGTTCAGTTGCTGGTCTCCGCCTGGCTCAGTGGTGCGCCAGCCGGGGCTGGCCCGTCCACCCGCTGGCCCCGGGCCGGAAGACCCCTGCCGCCAACTGTCGGGACTGCAGTACTCCTGGGCACGTTCACACCGACTGCCCTTGCCACGCCGCCGGCCGTTGGTGCCATGGCTTCCACGCCGCCACCCTGGACTACGACCGCATCCGACAGTGGTGGGGAACCACGCCAGGACTTGGCGTAGGAGTGGCCTGTGGTCCGGCGGCCCTGGTCGTCATCGACATCGACGCCCATCAGAGCGAGCCCCCGCAACGGGACAAAGCCCTTCCGGGAATCCCGATCGGCGAACACATCGACATCTCAGGCATTGCGACTGGCTACCACTCGCTCGCCGTACTCGCCGCGCTCCGAGGCGAGGCCTCCCCGGCCGAGGACACCTCCACCCTCCGCGTCCGGACCCCCTCGGGCGGCATGCACGTCTGGTACCGGGCCACCGACGGCCGCCGCTGGCAGTGCTCCACGGGCTCCGGCAAGCGCGGCCTCGCCTGGCAGGTCGACGTCCGAGCCCACGGCGGCTACATCATCGCCCCCGGAACCACCACCGCAGCCGGCACGTACACGCCCGTCGGAAGCAATCGACAACCCGGACCGCTCCCCGCCTGGCTCGCCCAGGAACTGCAGCGAACCGGACACCTCCCGGCCCCTCACATCCCCGCGCCCCGGCCGGTCCCGCCACGGGCCCGACAAGCCGTGCTCGCCGCTGGAGGGGGCCAGGACCAGACCTCTCGCCTGCTCACCGCCCTGCTGGCCGACGTCGCGGCCTGCGCCCAACTCCAGGAAGGCGCAGGGTTCACGGAGAAGCTGAACAGGGCCGCCTACACCCTCGGCGGACTTGCCGCGGCCGGGCACCTTGCCGAATCCGCAGCCGAGCAGGCTCTGCGAGAGACTGCGGAGGCGGCCCGCCCCGGCCAGGCACACCGCATCGACCAGATCATCCGCAGCGGCATGACCGCCGGCGCCAAGCGCCCCCTGCACCTCGGAGGCCGCCGGTGAGTCCCACGCCCGAAACCGACGACTTCCTCTTCGACTTCAACCCCGAAGCAGTCGCCGCACAGATCCTCGCCCAGGCCCCGCCGACCCCCCTCCCCTCACAGGCCGGTGAGCAAGTCCACCTCGATCACGCCACGCCCGCCGGCCTGCTCCCGGACACCCTCAGCGACCGCGGCAACGCGAAGCTGTTCGTCCGCCTCTACTCAGGCGACTACCGGCACGTGCCTGGACTCGGTTGGTACCGATGGGACACCACCCGCTGGCAGATCGACGAGGACGACACCGTCGTCTGGGCCGCCGGAGACCTCGCCGAGGCCATCGCGACCACAGACCCGCGCGGAATCCACAGCAACCAGGCACTGCAGAAACACCGCCGCCGAGCTCTCAGCACCTCCGGCATGAACGCCATGCTCACCCAGGCCAAAGCCGCCCCCGGCATGGTCCTTCGAGCCGAACTCCTCGACGCGGACCCCTACTCCCTGTGCACCCCGGCTGGCATCGTCGACCTTCGCACCGGCCTGAGCCGTGCCCCACAGTCTGACAAGGACTTCCACTCCCGTTCCACCTCCACCGGCCCCAAGTCGCAGCCCACCCCGCGCTGGAACCGCTTCCTCACCGACACCTTCGGCGACGACGCCGAAGGCAAGGAGATGATCGACTTCCTGCACCTGATGCTCGGCTACTCCATCACCGGCGACGTCGGCGCGCAGGTCATGCCTTTCCTCTTCGGCTCAGGAAAGAACGGCAAGTCCGTCCTTCTGGACGTCCTGATGAAACTTCTGGGCGACTACGCCGACGCCGCCCCACCCGGGTTCCTGATGGCCCGCACCTTCGACGGCCATCCCACCGAACTCGCCGAACTCCACGGCCGCCGCGTCATTGTCTGCTCCGAGGTCAAACCCGGGGACAAATTCGACGAAGCTCGCGTCAAGCTCCTCACCGGCGGAGACCGGATCAAAGCCCGACGCATGCGACAGGACTTCTTCTCCTTCGCCCCCACCCACAAGCTGTGGCTCATCGGAAACCACAGGCCCGAGGTAGGCACCGGAGGCTTCGCGTTCTGGCGCCGCATGCGCCTGGTCCCCTTCGAGAAAGTCGTCTCCGACGACCGGAAGATCGACAACCTGGCCGACATCCTCGTCACCGAAGAAGGCCCCGGCATCCTCGCCTGGCTCATCGACGGCGCCCGCCGCTACCTCACAGGCGACAAGGACCTCACCGGACCCGCCCCCGTCCGCATCGCCACCAACGCGTACGCCGAGACCGAAGACCACACCGGCCGTTTCTTCGAGGAGTGCTGCACCTTCCACACCGACCACAAGGCCGAGCAGGCCCGCCTCTACAACGTCTACCGCACCTGGTGCCAGAATGAGGGAGCGCCCACCGTCTCCTCCCGCGCTTTCGCAGCACGGGCACGCGAACTCGTGGGCCTTGCCTCACCCAAAGAAATGATCTTGTCCAACTCCAAGAAGTACTACCCTGGCATCGGCTTGCTCGCAGAGGAGGAGAACGCGTGAGCTCCCTCATCTCCGACGACGAGATCCACCACGAAGTCGACCTCGTCTGGCTCGAGGACGTCACCGAACTCGATTACGTCCGCCAATCCCTCGACCGCCTCCCCACCCGCCGCGGCAAGCCCGCGTACCACCGAGACGGACGCCTCGTCGGCTACGCACAACTCGACAGCAAGGCCAAACCCTCACGCTCCAGCGGCACCTTCCGCCGTCGCGTCTTCTGGCTCCTGCCCCACGACCGCGACACCGTGCCCGACGGCCTCTACGCCAGCGGCGCACCGGCCGAAGCCGTCGACCCGACCACCCTGGCAGCCGGCAGCAGAGGCCGAAAGACGGAACGCTCCGAACGCCCGGCTCAAGCCGCGGACGCCTGATTTCCTGCGCTCTCCGTCGGGCGTCATCAAAACAGGCTAGAGGTATCGAACCTTGAGTCGCTTCAGTCGCTGCTAGTCGCGCCAGACAGCTCTGACCTGCGTCGATGAGACAGCGACTCAAGCCCTGGACCCACGTCAGGCCAGGATCACCGCAGCGCCGGGTTCACCCTTTGTGGCCCCGAACGCCCACCGGACGATTGGAAGCTGGGACATCCACTTCCGGACGGCCCTGGACGTGGCGTCTCCGTCGAGCTCGGACGGGTCCATGCAGGTTGATTTGCATACCTTGAATTCTGAGTCGCTTCGGTCGCTGAAAGCTCTTCATCGGTGCTTTGACCTGCACTTACGTGATAGCGACTGAGCGGTCCCGGGCGAGTCCGACGTTGCTGCTGCAGGTACCGCGGCGTCGGGACCTCGCGGAGATCGTTTCCCGGTTCGGCCCGACACTCCTGTCAGGGTGCCGGGCCGAACCGGCGTCCGTGGTGCTGGATGTTTTTGCCCGGGTCGTGGTGTGAGGCTTGCCGGAGAGCGATGACATTCCTGGGCATTCCCATCCGGTACGGGGTGGCTTCCTAACGTCCACCAAGTGGATCGCCCGATGCCGACACCGAAGCTGGTCGTACGAATCGGCGCAGCGCCTCTAGGAACGACACGGCTTTGTCGAGGTCGAGCGAACGGACGGTCTGCGCAACGACGAGCGCGAGACGGACGTTCGCTACCTCTGGCAGCCCCCACCGGCACGCTGACGGTGAAGGCGGTCACCCGAACTCCCGGGTGGCCGCCTTCACCGTCGCAGGCCGGGCTACGGTGTCGAAATGACTGTTCTGACGTTGGCGGCAGCGGCCTTCTCGGGACTGAGCTGGTCCGGCAGGCGAGAACAGCGGGGCAAACGATCGTCGCGACGTACGCGACCAAGCCCGGCCCCGTCTCCCCAACCTCGTGGTGCCACCTTGATCTGCGGGACGCAGGAAGGCTGGACGCCGTCATGTCCGACGTGCGTCCGCAGCTCGTCGTCAACGCACCGAGCGGATCGGCCGACTGGGCGACAACGGCAGAGGGTCCCATCGGGCTCGCGATGGTGGCGGCGAAGTACGGAATCCGCATAGTCCACGTGTCCAGCGACGCGGTGTTCTCCGTCGTTATCTCGGGTCACAGCGTGCTATCAGCAGGTCAGCTCGATCTGGTGACGTAAGGGACGTTAGGCATGTAGCGGCGGTGGAGAGGGATGACTGTCATCGGTCGCGGTAGTGTCCCGGTGCATGAGAGCTGATCTTGGATGTGGGGGCGTTGTGGTTGAACTGCGCGCGTTCACTCTTGCCGACGCTGGCGTGATCGCGTCGTGGATATCCGGGCCGACCGAGCTGTTGACGTGGGCTGGTCCGGGGTTCACCTGGCCGTTGGATGATCCGCAACTCGCCGCCTATGTGGTGGAGCCGGGGCGCCGGACCTGGACGGGCATCGGTCCGGATGGCCGGCCCGTAGGGCATGCGTCGCTGCGTCTCGATGCTGATGGTCTGTCTGCCCGGCTCGGGCGGGTCCTCGTCGCTCCGGATGCCCGAGGTCACGGATGCGGGGCCGCGTTGCTCACTCAAGTACTGAGCTTTGCCTTCGCTCCACTGGGACTGGAGCGAGTGGAGCTGGGGGTTTTCGCCCACAATGGAAATGCTGTGCGGCTGTATGAACGCCTCGGGTTCCGCGTGGACCAGGTGCTTCCCGACGTGGAACGAGTAGACGGGCAGTCCTGGTCCGCGCTGCAGATGAGCTTGGCGAAGGCAGACTGGTCCGCAGGCGTCGTATAGAACGGTTGCGGCAGCCGGAGGCTGGAGCCGGGAGCAGACACCCTCCGGCGAGGCGGCTCAGGGCTGCTCTAGTGAGCGGGGAGCGGGCGGTTCTCGTCACGGATCATGCGGCGGAGGCTGGTGTGGGCTGCGGTGAGCTCGTCCTCAAGCCCGGTGACCCGTTGCTGGAGCTCAGCGTTCTTCGCGGTCGCCTGCCGTTCCGCCGTGGACTGCCGTAGGTTCTCTTCTGGCCAGCTCGTTGACGCGGTCGACCAGGCCGTGGTTGCCGAGCTGGTCGACCTGCTGCCCGAGATGGACGCGAGCCTGTTGCCGCAGCTGACCGTTCTCGGTCCGGAGTCGTTTGATCTCCTGGCGGGCGAGAAGCAGGTCGGTCTGCTCGCTGGCGGTGGAGACCTTTCGCCTGCTCTGGTGGTCCTGGTGGTCCTGGTGGTCCTGGTGGCCTTGGGCGGCCTGGCGGGCCCGTGCCTGATCGATGCGTTGCGCCCCTTGGCCTGTGGTTCTGTGACCAAATGGGCCTCCGCTCTGCGAAGACGCGCAAGGACAGTCACGCAGGCGCCCACGACTGACGCTGACGGTCTGCGACGTCGACGACGCGGGCGGCTCCGGCGCACACGGACGAGGAATCGCCCCGGGCCCCCGCGGCCCTCGGAAGGGGGGCCTCGGAGATCCAGGGGACGGGGCCGTCCAGGGCATAGTCGAGCTTGAAGGCGGCCGCGCCGTACCTGTAGCTGTCGTGTACCCGTCCGAGGCGGGCGATTCGGGCCAGCGGTCGGTGGGGTGTCGAAGACGTACGCGCGGGCCGGGGAGGGTCGTCGAGGCGCTTGATCTCGAAGCCGGTGTGGACGGTGCCGCCGAGGTCGGCACGTATGCGGCGAGGGCGTCGGAGACGGACTGCGGGCCGCCGCGCGGCATCGGCCAGCCGCTGTCGACGTCCAGTACGGCGCGGCCGTCACCTGGGACCTCTACAAGTCCGAGTTCGGCCGCAACGGCATCGCCGGTGACGGCAAGGTCGCGTACTCCCGCGTCCGCTACGGCAACGCCTACGTCAACGCATTCTGGTCCGACAACTGCTTCTGCATGACCTACGGCGACGGCGCGAACAACCAGAAGTCGCGCACCTCGCTAGACCGATCCCCCGCACGTACCAGCAAGGTGGCGACCGCTTAGAAGGCCGTCAACGTCAACTGAGCCCTGCTCGGGCGACGCCGACGGGCAAGGCGTTGGCCGGGAGCGCGGAACCGCGCTCCCGGTGCGGGCCCCTTCCAGACGTTGCCCAGCCGACTCTTGGGGGAACCGCGCGCTATCCCCGGTCCGACCCGGTGAGCGGGTCGAGCCCGAGGTGGTCGCGCAGCGTCGTACCGGTGTAGTCGCTGCGGAAGAGCCGGCGCCTGCGCAGTTCGGGGATTATCCCGTCGACGATCAGTTCCAGGCCCTCCGGAAGGTAGGAGGGAAGGAGCATGAAGCCGTCTGCACCACCCTCGGCCACCCACTTCGCGAAGCGGTCGGCGATCTGCTCCGGGGCGCCCACGACCACCAGGTGGCCCGCGGACATCACCTCGGCCTCGATCAGCCTGTTGATGCTGTACTTCTCCTCCACGGCCAACTGCCTGAAGATCTCGTACCGGCTCCTGCGCTCCTGGACCGTGTCGACCGCGGGCAGGAGTTCCTCCGGAACGGGCTTCGACGGGTCGAGGCCGGAGATGTCGATGCCGCCCAACTGCTTGGACAGCCAGGCCATCCCGGTGTCCATCCGGATGAGGTGGCGGAGCTCGTCCTCCATCCGCAGCGCTTCCGCCTCCGTGCTGCCGACGAGCGGGTGGACCCCAGGGAAGACCTTCACCTTCTCGGGGTCGCGGCCCTCCGCGCGGACCCTGGCCTTGATGTCGCTGTAGAAGTCCTGGCAGCCGGCCAGTGTCTGCTGGGCGGTGAAGACGACCTCGGCGTGCTTCGCGGCGAAGGTCCGGCCCGTGCCGGACGAGCCGGCCTGGACCAGCACGGGGCGTCCCTGGGGGCTTCGGGGCACGTTCAGCGGACCCTCGACCTTGAAGTGCTTACCCACGTGGTTGATCCGGTGGACCTTCGCCGCATCGGCGTATACCCCGTTGGCCCGGTCGAGAACGATCGCGTCGGACTCCCAGCTGTCCCAGAGCGCGCTCACGACCTCCAGGTACTCGTCCGCCCTCTCGTACCTGTTCGAGTGGCTCGGCAGGGGGGCGTCCCCGAAGTTCAGCTCTCCGTGTCCGGAGGTGACGATGTTCCACGCGGCGCGGCCCGCGCTGATGTGGTCGAGGGTCGCGAACTGCCGGGCGACGTTGTAGGGCTCGCTGAACGTCGTCGACACGCTGCCCACCAGGCCGATCCGGCTCGTGCGAGCGGCGAGCGCGGAGAGCATCGTCATCGGCTCCACGTGCGGGAACGAGGCACTGGCCAGCCGGGGTCCGTTCACGGACAGGCCGTCTGCCATGAGCAGGGCGTCGATCTTGCCGCGCTCGGCGAGCGCCGCGATGTCGCTGTAGTAGTCCAGCGTCATCGCGCCTTCGGCTCGGCTGTTCGGACGTCGCCAGGCTCCCTGGTGATGTCCGACTCCGCCTATCAGCGAGAACAGGTGCATTTACATCTCCTGATTGTCAATAACGTGCATCGATCACGCGCAGGGTCGTCCGGCTCAAGAACCCCGCACCGTAGGCGTTCGTATCGGTTTCCGGGTCACTCGCGAGGACTTCCAGGTGCAAAGGAACGACGGGCATCGACCCCTGCCCGTTGGCGTTCCTGAGCCAGGCGTCGTCCGTACGGTGACCCGTCGGCCGGTCGCCCTGGTAGGCGACGAGGAGGGTGGGGTCGGAGAGGGCCGTCAATCGAAGCACCAGATCCGCCTCGTCAGCGGTCTGCATGGGGTGGGCATCCGGCTGCAGCAGCTTCAGCGGGACCGGGAAGAGCCCGAACCTGCTCTTGAACACGAAGAGACCCGGCTGAACTTGATGACCGTAGGTGCTCGGATCACTGCCCAGCGAGACCCACCGGCTACCTCGATCGCGCGCCTCCTGAAACGCCGTCAGATAAAGCGCGCGCACGAGCTTGCCGTCGCGGTCGTCGTCCCCCAGGGCGGTGAACCGGACCCGGACGATCGACATCGCCGGGTCGATTTCGCAAAGGCACGCGCCGATCAGCGTGCCGTCCGCGCCCTGCGCCCTGACGGTGAAGTACGCCTCCGGCCTTTCCAGCAATTGATCCCGGACGCGCCGGGCGTAGGGAACGCCGTTTCGCAGTGTCGCGACGTGGGCTTCGTACAGCGTGAGGAATTCGTCCATCTGGAGGGAGTCGAGGGGCGACCTGACGGACAGCTTGATTCCGCGTTCCGCCAGAGCGGCGGGACCACTGCGGGCTCCTCGCCGAGAGCGGCGCGACATGCGCGTCAGGAATTCCTCCTCACTCGCGCACGCGGGCGCGAGCCAGGTAATCCATCCGGGCTTGACGGTGAATCCCGCTCCGCGAAGGGCCGGCCAGTCCGCGACGTCGGGAGCCTTGACCCGTATCAGGTCGGCATCCGGCCGTTCCTCACGCCAATCGCGGGCAAGGGCCTCGTCGACATCGACGTGGGCGATCGTGATGCCGTTTTCGTAGGTTGTGTTCAAGTGATTCCCTCCCTCTCGTGGCGGCTGCGATCGCCGGTCCGCGGCCGGGCGGACACGGACCGGCGATCACTACTGCTTCGGGGATCGGCCCGCCCTCGCGTTGTCCGAAGCCTCCCGCGCGATGGCACGGAAGAACGTCGGATAGCTCGGCGAGGTGTGTGCCGCGAACGCCAGGGTGATGTCGTGCCGGTCCCGCAGCCGGTTGATCGGCACCACCATGGCGGCGTGGTGCTCGATGTGCAGGTTGTTCCCGTTGGTGTACCAGGTACTGAACCAACTACCCGTGATCGAACGGGTGTTGCTGAGGACATTCGTGGTGGAGTTGTCGCACATGATGTGTTCGGGCAACTCGACCAGGAAGTGCAGGGGCACCGCGATGAGCAGCGGGAGCAGCCAGACCCACAACACGAGGTCGCCGTGGCCGAGCACGACCAGCACGGCCGCGCCGAGGAGCGGCAGGGCGAACAACTTGTACTCCGCCTCGACGTCCCGCTCGCGGTCCTTCGATATCTGGCCCATGTCGTAGGACCAGGTGCCCCTCCAGCAGCGCACGATGTCCGCCATGGAGCCGATCAGTCGGCCGAAGGCCAGCGCCTCGCGTATCAGTGCCGGCCAGGTGACCAGCTGTCGCGAGTCGAAGCCGAAGAACTCCGAGTCCTGGTCCGTGCCCAGGTAACGGTGGTGCTGGAGGTGACGCACCCGGTAGTGGCTGTACGACACCAACATCGGCACACCCAACGGCACGCCCGCCAGCCGGTGCAGGCGGGCTCGCCGGAATGCCGAGTGGTGCAGGCACTGGTGTTGGAGCTCCAGCCAGTGGCAGTACATCGCGCCGATCAGCACGACTCCGAGCAATCGGATCGGCCACGCCCCCACGAAGAGGGCGAGCGTCACGCCGATGGCCCAAATGCCGTACGCGAAAACCAGTTTGACGATGAAGATGCGTTCGTCGGCAGCGGTGAGCTTGGCCCGCCGAAACAGATCCTCCGGCGATGCGGTACTCGCGTCGGGCGTCATGAACGGAACCCCTTTCCTGCCGCATCCGGCATTCGACCCCGCGGATGGTCGGCTGGGTCGGTCGTGGCGACGGCATGGTGGAGTTCACTGGCCGTGAGCATGCTCTTCTGGTCCCCCGGGATCGTGGTGACGGTCACGCCGGCGCCGAAGGGCCGCCAGGTCTCGCTGGCGTCGTCGCAGCCCGGTGAGACGACTTGCGGCACGTACAGCCGAAGGCGGGGCACCTGGCCGGCGGGCCGCCACCCGGCCATCGCGAAGTGACAGCTCAACCGCATGCGCATCTGGCCGAGCACTGGATAGTCGCGAACACCGGGGGCGGAGGTGCCGAGGAGGTCGGCGAGCGCCTCCGCACGATCCGTGATGGGCAGGTGCCCGGTCGCGGCGAGCGCCTCGGCGACGGCGTCCTTCGTGTGGTGTGGGACCCCGTACCGGAGGTGCACGATCATGTCGTCGTCCGGGTTCGGCGGCTGCTCGGCGCGCGGCGGGTCGAGCAGGTACAGGTCCTCGATACGGTCCGCGTCGCCGTCCTCCTGTGCCTGCCGGGCGATCTCGTAGACGATCGGCGCGCCCATGCACCAGCCGGCCAGGGAGTACGGGCCGGACGGCTTGGCCGCCCTGATCCGGGACAGGTAGCGCCGGGCGAGTGCCTCCATCGTGGTGTTCTCGTCGGAGTGGTCGTGCGGCAGGCCGTAGCAGTCCCAGCCACGGCCGAGGGCGCCCGCGAGCGGCGTGTACCAGTCGATCAGCCCGCCGCCGGGATGGATCATGAAGAGCGTGCGCGCGGGGTGGCTGATCGGTCCGGGGGTGAGCGGGACCATACGGGCGACGTTCTCCACCTCGGCGGCGAACCGGTCGGCGATCCGCTGCGCCTCGTTGGCGTCGAGCAGTTCCGGGTCGATGGAGAAGTGGCAGGTCACGGTGCCTTCGCTATCCGGGCCCACGGTCACGTCGACCGGTGTCGGAAGCACGTTGGCGGGGGCTATGGTCGCTGCCTCGGGCCCGGCGGCCGGCCGCAGGACGTGGTCGCCGATGGGCGGCTGGTACCCCCCGAGGTAGTTGAAGGTGACCTGGGGTGACCTGACTTCGTCCAACTGGCTGCCGAGGGGCGACTCGGGGTGCAGGAAACGCGCCCGGCCGAAGCCGGTGCCCGCGTCGGGGACCGAGGCCAGCTGTCGGTCGATGCCGGCAGCGGCGTCGACGAGACGGGACTGATCCGAAGCGAGATCCGTGAGGAGTGCAGGGTAGAGCGAGGTCAGCCAGCCGACCACGTTCTCGAGGTCGCCGTTGCCGGTGTGGGTCCGGCCGTGTCCTTCCAGCCACACGTACAGGTCCGGGCCGTCGTTGTACGGGACCAGCGCGCGGTGCAGTGCGGCCAGCAGGAGGGCCTGGGCACTGATGTCGTGCAGCCGGCGGACGTCGTGGCCCAGGTACGCCGTGGCCCGGGGCGACAGGCGGTGGCTGATGCGGACTCGGTCTGCGGCTTCCGTCGCCCGTCCGGCCCTCGAAGCGCCGGCTCCGGAAAGGGCCGGCTTCGGGGCCTTGGCGAGAGTCTCCCAGTGCGTATCCGGCACGGGTTCGGCAGCGGCCTGGGCCGGCATGCCGGGTGCCGCACCGTGGGGCAGGGTTCGCTCGTCCCGCAGTGCCCGGTAGCCCCGTTCGATGTCGTCGGTGACGATCTGCCAGGACACGGCGTCGATGACGAGGTGGTGGGCGATCAGGTAGAGCCAGGCACGGGTGCCGGCCGGATCGCGCACGATCGTGAAATCCGCCATCCGGCCGTCGGCGATGCTGATCCGCCGGTGCAGGCCGCGCAGACTGGCCCCGAGCCGCTCGGTCAGCGGCTCGTGGCCGTCCGGCAGGACGTGTTCACCCAGCAGGTCGGCTGCCGGCGCCGCGGCGAGGACGGCGGTCCAGACGTCCCCCTGGTGGCTGAAACGGGTGCGGAACGCGTCGTGACGGCGGATCGCCCAGACCAGTGCGGCTCGCAGCGCAGCCAGGTCGCAGGGATCGGCGATCTCGAAGAGGCGCGCCTGGTGGAAGTGGTCCGGCTCGGCGAACCGCTGGGCGAAGAACCAGGCCTGGATCGGGGTGAGCGAGAGGGCGAATCCGGCCGGCCGACGTTCGGCCACCACGGCGATGTCGCGATCCGGGCGGGTGGTGATCAGGTGGTCCAGGCCGCGGACGGTCGGTGCGGTCAGGAGATCAGCGACGCTCACGTCCACGCCGAGGGCCCGCGTGCGTGCCGCCGCCCGGATCGCCTGGAGGGAGTCGCCCCCGCGGGCGAAGAAGTCGTCGTCCACGCCGGTGTCCGGCTGCTGGAGGATGTCCCGCCAAACCTCCAGCAGCAACTGCTGACGGGGGCTCTCCGGCTCGGACGTCGCGCCGAGGCCTGCCCTGGCCGGCGGCGCCGGCATCCGCGACGTCTGGATCTTCCCCGTCGACGTACGGGGAAGTCGCTCCATGATCACGAAATCAGCGGGCACCATGTACGACGGCAGTCGTCGGCCGGCCCACTCGCGCAGCCGGTCCGGGAGGACGGTGCGGTCGGCAGGGGCGGCGACGTACGCCAACAGCCGCTGGGTACCGCCGGTCTCCTGGAGGAGCACCGCCGCGTCGGCGACGTCCGGGTGCTTCAGCAGGCAGCTGGTGACCTCACCGAGTTCCACCCTGAATCCGCGGATCTTGACCTGGTCGTCGAGGCGCCCGAGGATTTCAAAACGTCCGGCGCTGATCCGGGCCCGGTCTCCGGTCCGGTAGAGACGCTGTCCGGCGAGCGGGTCGGTCGTCGCGACGAGGAACCGCTCATCGGTCAGCTCGGGCCTACGGTGGTAGCCGGCGGCAACCCCCGCCCCGCCGATGTACAGCTCTCCGGCCGCACCGACGGGCAACAGGTGGCCGTGAGGTCCCAGCAGCACCATGCTGTAGTTGGCCAATGGGGCACCGACGCTCAACCGTGTCGCCACGCCGGGGTTCGCAGGGTGGAGGCGCTGCGCGGAGCACCACACGGTGCCCTCGGTCGGCCCGTATTCGTTGTCGAGGGCCACACCGGGTATGCGGACGGCGTGTTCGCGGAGGTCGTCCGGGCCGCACGCCTCACCGCCGATGGCAACGACCCTCAGCCCCGACCGCCAACCGACCGGGAGCGTCCGTACCAACTGCCGGTAGAAGGATGCGGTGAAGTTGACGTGCGTGACGCCGCTGCGCTCGATGAGGGAGCGGATCAGGTTTGCGTCCCGGGCGTGGTCGACGGTATCCGGAACCACGATGGTGCCGCCCGACCACAGCGTCCACAACATCATGTGCGGCGCCACGTCGAAGATCACCGGCAGGGTGACCAGGGTCTTCACCGGCCTATCGGGCGCCGTCCCCGCAGTGTCCAGGAACCTGGTGCGGGCGTGCACGGCGGCGCATGCGTTGGCGTGGCTGGTCAGGACCGCTTTCGGAGTTCCGGTGGAGCCGGAGGTGTAGACGAGGTACGCGCCGTCGGCCGGTTGGACGTCCGCATGCGGGTCGGGCGGCACGGTGGTGTTCCGGGTCGTGTCGCACGACGGATCGTCGGCGTACAGGTAGGGAACGCCGACGGGCGCGCCGGAGAGCGCCGCATCGCCGGAGGCGGTGCGGCCGGCGACGATGACGCTCGGGGCGGCATCGTCGAACATCGCGGCGGTGCGGGCCTGGGGCTGAGCCGGATCGATGCACACGTACATCGCGCCCGCTCGCAAGGTGGCCAGGATCGCCGCGACGAGGTCGATGCCGACGGGGCAGGTGATCGCGACGACCTCTCCGGCCCTGAGCCCCGCTTGCTGAAGTCGCCGCTGGAGGTTGCGTGCGTGCTGGTCGAGCTGGTGGTACGTCCACGCTGATCCGGCGTGCTCGAGCGCGACGGCGTCCGGGTGAGCGGCTGCCGCGGCGTCGAAGCCGGCGTGCAGCGTGTCGAACGGCACGTGATCGGTCGGGCCGGTGCTCAGACCGAGAATCCGTGTCGTCTCGGCGGCACCCAGCAGGTCCAGCTCGTGAACGGCCTGGTCGGTCGAGCGTGACAGGCTGGTCAGGACTCTTTCAAACCCGCCGAGCAGTTCCTGGGCGGTGTCCACGTCGAACAGGTCGGTGTCGTACTCCCACAGGATGGTCATCCCGCCCGGCCCGCTCCCGTCCGGGTGACGAGGGTCGGGTACGCACACCACGTTGATGTCACCCTTGGCGGTGGCGTTGTGCTCGATGACCAGGGACGCCTCCACCGAACCCATCCGCAGGTGCGGCCGGGGGGTGTCGTGGAACGCGAACATGAGATTGAACAGCGGATTGCGGCCGGGATCGCGGGGCATGTCCAGGTGTGCCAGCAGGTCCAGCAGCGGCAACTCCTGGTGGTCCTGCGCGCCCAGCAGTACGGTCATCGTCGCGCGCAGGAGCTCGCCCAGCGAGGCGGCGGGGTCGACACCGACCCGCAGCGGAAGCGCGTTGACGAACATCCCCAGCAGCCGGTCCGTACCGGGCTGACGTCGATTGACCAGAGCGGAACCGATGACGATGTCCTGCTCGCCGGTGTGCTGCCATACCTGCACCGCGAACGCCGACAGGAACACGGCGAAACGGCTCACCCCGTGCCGGGCGGCCAGATCGTCGAGGGCGCCCATGACCTCGGCCGGGATGTGGACGGCCAGGCGGCCGCCGCCGGACGAACGGACCACGGGCCGCTGCCGGTCCGCGGCGAAGGTCGCCCCGTCACGGGGGCAGCCGGACAACCGTTCGCGCCAGTAGCTGACCTGATCGGCGTAGTCGCCGGTCTCCCGCCATGCCCGGTACCAGGCGGCGAAGTCCCGGTACTGCACCGGGAGGGCCGGCAGGTCCGGCTGTTCCCCGGCGGTGATCGCCGCGTAGGCATCGCGGAGTTCGGTCAGGAACAGCTGAGCGGACCAGCCGTCGTGCGCGAAGTGGTGTTCCACCTGCAGCAGCCGCCACTCGTCAGCAGCGAGGCGGAACAGGTGCCAGCGGACCAGCGGCAGGATACCTACGTCGAACCCGGTAGCGACCTGCGCCCGCATGCGAGCCGCCAGCTCCACGTCGCGGTCCGGCTCGGGAATGCCGGTGAGGTCGACGGCCTCGACGCGCGCCCGCCAAGGTTCGCGGACGACTTGGACCGGCCCGTCGGATCCGTCGTGGAAAGTGGTGTGCAGGATCTCGTGCCGGGCCACGATGTGCGTCAGCGCCGTTTCCAGCGCGTCGATGTTCACCGGACCACGCATCCTCAGGGAGAACTGGGTGTTGTACGCCAGCGCCTCGGGTGTCAGCTGGGTCAGGACCCAGATCTGCTCCTGCTGGCCGCTGAGCGGAAACGCGGCGACACCCTCCGGGCCGGTCTCGGTGGGGCTGGCGCCCGACTGGATCCGCGGACGGGCGGACGGTGTGCCGTCACGGACGAGGGCGGCGATGCCGGTGATGGTGGGGGCGGCGAACAAGGCGCTGACGCGAACGTCCACGCCGTGGTCGGCGGCGACGACGGCGGCCAGCTGGATCATCGCGAGGGAATTGGCTCCGAGCATCAGCAGCGACCGGTCCAGCGGTACGTGCGACACGCCGAGGATGCCCGCGGCCGTGGCGGCCAGCTGCGCTTCCAGGGCGTCCCCGGGCCGGGCCGAGGACGGGCCGGCCGTGACCGAGGCCGGGTCCGGAAGCCGCCGCTCGTCGATCTTTCCGGACGCGGTCCGGGGCAGTTCCCGCAGCACGACGTACGCGGAGGGTACGAGATAGGCAGGGACCCGCTCACGCAGATGCCGGTCGCAGTGGGCGATGAACGACGCGTCGCTCTCGGCCTCATCGTCCGGGCCGGGGACCCTCGGGCCGGGTGCCGCTTCCGGCACCGGCATCAGGTAGGCGACGAGGGAGACCGACCCCGCCTCCCCGCCCACAACACGTGCGGTGACGTGCGCCTGCACGATCCGGGGGTGGCCCATCAGGACGGATTCGACGTGGCCCGGTTCCACGCGGTGCCCCCCGACCTGAACCTGCCGGTCGGCGCGCTCCAGGAACACGAAGTCGCCCGACGGGTCCTGCCGGACGAGGTCGCCGGTCCGGTACGCCCGTTCGCCGTCGATGGTGACGAACCGCTGGGCGGTCACATCCGGGCGGTCGAGGTAGCCGAGTGCGAGGTTCGCTCCGGTGATGGCCAGCTCGCCCGTTCCCGTGGTGGGCCGGCCATCGGCGTCGAGGAGGAGGTAGCCGGTGTTGCGTACCGGTCGGCCGATGCTCATCGATGCCCGCCGCCCGGTGGTGGCGTCGTAGACCAGCCCGTAGCTGGAGCAGACGCACGCTTCCGTCGGGCCGAACTCATTGACGAGGGAGGTGTTCGGCAGCAGGGCGGCGTGCCGTTCGATGACGGCGGGACTCCACCGCTCGCTGCCGATCCCGACGGCCTCCAGATGAGTCGGCGGGCGGCCGACGGCACGATCCAGGAAGACGCTGTACAGCGACGCCGGGTAGATCAGGTGCGTAATGCGGTGCTGGTGCACCAGGTCGAGTGTCCTGGCGACGTCGGTGAGACCGGCCGGATCGATGATCAGTGTGCCGCCGGTCAGCAGCGTCCAGAACAGGACGCCGGTGGTGAGGTCGAACGCCGGTGAGTGCAGCATGAGCACACGGCCGGCCACGCCGAACCGGTCGAAGCGTGCCGCGGTGGAGTTCAGCAGCGCCGCATGCGGTACCAACACGCCCTTCGGCGCTCCGGTCGAACCGGACGTGTAGATGACGTACGCCGGCCCAGCGGGGTCCGCCGCGATATCCATGACCTCGGCGGGCCGCTCCCGGCCGAGCAGGTCCTGGTACGTCCACACCGGCGCGGAGGTCTGTTGCCGAAGCCGAGCGGCCCGGTCGGCGGTGGTCACGACGAGCGTCGGCCGGGCCTCGGCGAAGACCTGGCGCAGGAAGGCGTCCGGTGCGTCGGGGTCGAGGGGCAGATACACGGCACCGGCGGCGAGCACGCCCAGAACGGTGGCGACGAGTTCGGGCGAACGTCCGAGGACCAGCGCCACGACGGGGGTCTCACCGGACGGGCCGGTACCCGCGGCGCGCACGCCGTCGGCGACGGCGTGCGCCTTCGTGGCCAGGTCCTGGTAGGTCCATGACCCGTCCGCGGTGACGACCGCGTCGGAGGACCGGTGTTCGTAGTAGGCGGTCTCCAGAGCTGCGGCGAGGGTCAGTTCGGCGAGACCGGCCGGGGGATGCAGCGTCACGATGACTCTCTCGGTGGAAGGGCTTGACGGGCGGCAGCCAGGTGGGCGTGCAGGCCCTCCCGCGCCGCGGGACTGAGCCGGGGGCCGATGTGCCGCTCGTACGCCAGCAGGAAGCTGAGCCGGTCGGCCGGTGGGGTCCCGGGCTGATCGGCGAACAGCAGGTCGTGGGGGGTCATGGCGCGGATGGCGAACATCGGTTCCGGGCAGCGCATCACCGGGAACGTGCGGTTGTGTACACCGCCGACGGTGCTGCTCTCGTGGAACTCCCCGAGCATCAGGCCCCGTTCGACGGCCTCGGCCCGCAGCATGCGGTGGCCGCCATCGATGAAGTCGGCGGCGTCCTCCTCCGGCAGGCCGGGGAAGAAGCCGAGCAGGGCGGTGGATGCCCGCTGCGGCCCGGTGGCGATGCTCTCGAACACCTCCTCCAGGAGCCGACCGGCGTCGGCGGCGTGCGCCGGGGTGGACCCGGAGACGGTGACCGCGACCAGCCATACGGTGTCGGCGCGGATCGCGGGTGCGAGCCGCGGGCAGACCGCCCCCGACCGGCCCAGGTCGGGGTGCGGCTGGGTGACGAACTCCTCCAGCCAGCGCATTCCGGCCCGGTACTGGGGGTGGCGGTCGTAGGCCGCGGCGGCGTCGGCAGCCCGGGTCAGCGACCCGGGGATGACCGACGGTGCCATGGCCGAGATCACCAGTCCGGCTGTCCTCACCGGGTTTCCTTCGGGGACGAGCCGGCGACGGCAGGCTCGATCAGCGGCTCGCCCGCCACCGCGTACGAGGTGAAGCCGTCCGGGCCGACAGGGGTGTCCCCGACGGTCGACGTCCGGTGCATGATGCGGATCTCGTCCTGGAGGTGGTCGATGTCGGCGGCGGCCAGGTGCGCCGTGGACCGGTTGTCCCACACCGCCACCGATCCCGCCTCCCAGGTGAACCGGACCGTGTACTGCGGCCGCGTGAGCTCCTCGAACAGCAGCTCCAGCAGTTTGCGGCTCTCGACGGGGTTCATTCCCATGATGCGGGCTGTGCGCGACGGGTTGACGAACAGTGCCTTCTCGCCGGTCTCCGGGTGGACGCGTACCACCGGGTGCACGGCCATCCTCTTATTCCCGATCATGTCGAGAGCCTTCTTCTCGACCGGGTCCGCCGGGTCCAGCTGCTGGGCGGGCCAGAAGGTGTGCTCCGCCTGGAGGCCGTCGATCATCTTCCGAATCGGTTCCGACAGGCCCTCATAGGCCGCCACCAGATTCGTCCAGTGGGTGTCGCCGCCGAACGCGGGGATCTTCTCCGCACGGAGGAACGCGATCGCCGGCGGGTTGACCACCTGAGAGGCGTCGACGTGCCAGCCACTGATGCTGGTCACCCACTTGTTGCGGAAGACCGCTTCGTAGTCGGCGCCCACGAGCTGCTTGTCGAGCTGCGGAGAGATCGTCAGGATCTGGGGGAACGGTGCGAGTTCATCGGTGTCCTGTTCACGGGCCCGTACGGCGAGCGGGCCGAACTTCTGCCCGAACGCGACGTGCGCGGCGTGGTCCAGGTGCTGGTCGCGGAAGAACAGCACCTTGTGCTTGTACAGCGCCAGGCGCAGCTGCTCGACCGTGACGTCGTCGAGATCGGCGGCCAGGTCGATGTTGTCGACGTACGCGCCTATGAAGCCCGCGGCCTGACGCAGGCCCAGCTCGGTGGTGGTCGGCGTTTGCGGCATGGTCTAACCCCTTGGTGTTCTGTGTCCTGCCGAGTGGCGAGACGGATGTGATGTGTTCATGGCAAGTGCGCGAGTGCGCGTCGCCATCGAGATGACCCGCGCGCAGCTCGGCTCGCGGCGAAGGCCTGTGCAATCGGTGGGTTTCGTACGGCGGCGCCTGACGGACCGGCCCCGGGCGGGCAAAGCGTTCGGCCATGGGCCCCGTCACGATGCGCCGGTCGGAGAGGGCGGATGTGGTCGGCGGTTACCGTCCATTTCGGCGTGCAGGGTGCCCACGCAGGAGCCAGGCGCAGGGCTGGCCCCGCGGCGAAGCGGGCCGTGCGCACCTTCGGCACATCGTGAGTGTTGTGGGCCTACGGCTCACAGGGGGACGGCGGGTGGTCACCGCCTTCGCACGGTCACTCCACTTCTGCCCACACATCGCGTGCCGCTGCCGCGGCGGCGTTGAAGGACAGGTTCGGGGAGGGGGCTACGGTCAGGATCTGGCACAGCCAGCCCCGGTAGTCCATCGGGGGGAACACTTGCTCGCCGATCTGCGTGCCGGGAAGTACCGCCGCGACGAACGGAGCCCGTCGAGCCTCTTCGAGACCGTGAACCGCGCGAAGTTGACCGGCCACCGGCGGGTAGACCGTCATGGTGGTGGAGGCCCGACCGTTGTGTTCCAGCGACGGTAGCGCCGTACCGAGGGCGGCGGCGGCGAGAATCTCGGCTACCGGACTCTCCAGGCAGCCGTTCATCATCAGGGGGATCCCGGCACCGGGGGGCCGAATGTTGATCTCGATGATCACGGCTTCGTCGCCGAGCACGGCGAACTCGGTGTGGAGCGCTCCCTGGGGGATGTCCAGGGCGGCCACACACGTCTCGACGGTGCGCCGCATACCGGCTTCGATCGACGTCGGCATCCGGACGGGGAAGGTGTAGGACACCTCGCAGAAGCCGGGATTGGGGCCGAGCTGGCGGTCGGTGATCCCGAGATGGTGACAGCGGCCGTCCACGATCAGCGTTTCCAGGCTGTAGACGGGACCGCGGGCGTACTCCTCGGCCAGCAATCCCCCGCCCATGAACGGGTTGTCGCCGCTCAGTTCGGCGAAGGTGGCGGGGGCGTCCGCCGGATCACGGATGAGCCTGACGTGCAGGCTGCCGGCGCCCTTGCTGTTCTTGAGCACCACGGGACCGTCCAGCTGCTCCATGAAGGCGACCAGCTCATCGGGGGTCCGGGGATCACACCAACGAACGCTCGGCACACCGACTTCGGTGTAGAAGTCGCGCGCGGAGCGCTTGTCACGGATAGTACGGATCGCGTCCGGACTGGGGTACGGAGCGCCAATCCGCTGCGCCAGCACGGCGGCGAACTCCACACTCCGGTCCAGTGGACAGATGACCCCTACAGGACTGCCGGCGGCGACGATCCTGTCGACGAGATCCGACGGAACCTCACCGGTCATGGTGGAGGGGACCTGGAAAACGCGCCCACGCCGTTCGAGCTCGTCGACGACCTCGCCGTCGAGGCGTGATTTCGGCACCTCGAGCAGCTGGTCGGTGACGTACGCGACGTCAATGCCGTGGTCGACCGCCCACTTCACATGTGACATTCCGGCGCCGGTTGAAGCGGACTCTATGAAGAGCAGCATGGAGCACATCCCCCGATGTGGTTGAGCAGGAACACGTTCTGATGCCGGTTTTGTGAGCCCTGCACCAGGAGCGGCACGGTGACATTCCGGTCGCGGCGGTGGCGGCACTGCCGACCTGCCGGGTGTCGCGAAGAACCCACCGACCGACCTCGCCGCAGGGCGAAGTGGTCATGAGGCAGGTCGTGAATGAGTCCACGTCTCCGAGTTGACCGATTCAGCAGAACACGTGACGACTTGGATGAAACGACGATAGCCACTGACTGGCCATCCTGGATGAAGGTACGGCCCGACCATACGTCAATTCGTACGATCGCAAAAGATCTTTTCTGGCGATCGGTGGAGGACGTGCCCGCAAGTGGGCTGGAATCGCGACGGCTTGCGGGTGCTCGTCCATGTCTGACCCGGGGTGGGTCGACCGACCGCGCGTGCGCCGAAGTGGACTTACTCACGGTCGCGGCAGCTCCTTGTGCGCCTCGGGCACCCCCGGTCGGCGGTCGGAACCGGCGGGCCGCGCACCTGGCGAACGTGTGTACAGTGGCGCTGCCGCAGCCCCGAGTTGGGCGGCAAGCGCCCCCCTGACCGTATGCGGAAGCGAAGCGGGCGCATGCCGGAACTGCGAAGACTGATGGGTGACTCGCGCCCCTGCAGGCACAGTTGACCTGAGATCCGAACTGGTGGTGCTTCATGCGAGTTCTAGTCCGCGCCTCACTCAGATCCTGGTGGGGCGCATGAGGGCCGCCGACAAGTTCGGCGCCCTTGCCGAGCGCAGGTTCCGGCTCCTGTGGGTCGGGCGGACGACCTCAGCTCTCGGCGACGCGCTGATGCCGGTGACGCTCGCCTTCGCCGTCCTGTCGGTCGGCGGCAGCGCGACCGACATCGGGCTCGTCATCGCCGCCATCATGGTCGTCCGCACCCTGCTGCTCCTGATCGGAGGCGCGCTGGCCGACCGATTGCCGCGCCGTTTGCTCCTTGGCAGCAGCGACCTCTTCCTGTGCGTGGTGCAGGCGGCCGTCGGCATCCTGCTCCTCACCGGCCACGGCAGCATGAGTCTCCTGCTGGGCACGGCGGTCTGCTACGGCGCCGCATCGGCCGTCACCCGGCCGGCCATCATCGGCTTGGTGCCCCAGACCGTCAGCCGGGAGAGGCTGCAGCAGGCCAACGGCCTGATGGAGCTCTCACGTGGCGCGTCACAGGTGGTGGGGCCGGCCATCGCCGGCGCGGCTGCGTCGATGGCCTCCCCCGGGTGGGCTTATCTGCTCGATGCCCTCACCTTCCTCGTGAGTGCCGCCACAATGGTGTTTCTTCCCCTCCCCTCGGGCCGGCGGACGGGACAGGCCCATATCCTCAAGGATGTCGCCGCCGGCTGGAACGAGGTCGTTCGCCGACCCTGGTACTGGGTGACGCTCTGCGGCCACGCGATCTCCAACCTTGGTTCCAGCGCGTTCTTTGTTCTGGGACCGGTCCTCATCGCCCATCGAACGGGCAGTGCCGCCGACTGGGGCCTGGTAAGCGCGAGCATGGCCGTCGGCGCCCTCATCGGCGCGGCCACCGCCATGCGGTACCGCCCGCGCAGACCCCTCATCACCTCCCACCTCGCACTCCTGCTGGGCGTGCTACAGCTCGCCGCACTCGCCGGGGCATCCCCCACCCTCGTGGTCATGGGGGCCGGATTGGCGAGCGCTGCGGGAGTCGCCTTCGCAAACAGCATGTGGACGACCGCGGTGCAGCGCCTCATTCCCGAGGAGGTGCTGTCCCGCGTGGCGTCGTACGACTGGCTCATCTCCTTCACGGTGGCGCCGCTCGGCTACGCCGCGGCGGGACCCCTGGCTGAAGCGATCGGCGCGACCTGGACGTTGCAGATCGCGCTCGCATCCATCGTGGTCGGTGTGGCGACCGTGCTCCTCGTCCCGCGCATCCGGCAGCTGCGGCAGACCGGTGAGGGCGATCTGCACGGCTGGCCCGACCTCGAGGACCCTGACCCCCCGAGCGGTCGTCGCGGCTGACGCCTGCCGGAGAGCCACGGTGAGCATGCCCTTCCACGGGCCGGCCACTCGACCGCGCACGCGCCTGCGGCGCCAACCGTCCCGTTCATCCGTTCTGACGGCCGACCCTGGAAGAGTCCCGTGCGTTATCAAGGTAAAGTCATCCGTTCGTTCCGACAGCTCGGAACCGATGTCCTCCCACCAGATTCCCCTGTCGTCACCCTGTTCAGCGGCGGATTGGACAGCAGCTACCTTCTGCTGCGGCTCAGGAACGCGGGCTTCGGCAACGTCCATGCCGTCAGTGTCGATCTCGGCGACGACGAAAGCAGTGCGGACAAGCAGCAGATCGCCGACGCACTGGGCGCGACCCTCCACGTCATCGACGGCCGCACGGCCTTCGCCGAGGAATTCGTCCGCCCGGCCATCAGTGCCCAGGCCGTGTACCTCGGTACGCACCCGGTCAGTTCGACCCTGAGCCGCCCCCTGATCGCCCGCTTCGCGATCGATCTGGCGCGCGGCCTGGGCGCGGGAGCCGTCCTGCACACTGCGAACCGCTCCCAGAACACCCTGCGCCGTCTCAACGGGGCGCTCTCGCTCCTCGGTTTCGAGGGCCGGTACGGAAGCCCGTACGACCTGGAGCCCGTCGACCGCGACCAGAAGATCCAGGAGCTCAAGGAAGCCGGCCTCGACGGGATGAGCCAGCGCATCGTCAGCGGAGACTCCAACCTGTGGTGCCGCGAGTTCGAATCGGGGATCCTCGACGACCCCGAGGACCACGCGGTGCCCGAACAGATGTACCGCTGGAGCAGCAAGGGTTCCGCAGACGGCACCGACGTGGTGGAAGTGCGCTTCCTGGAAGGCGTTCCGGTGGCCGTCGACGGCGTGGACATGCCGCTGGTGGACCTGATCCGTGAGCTGAACTGGCGGGTGGGCGCCTTCGGCCTGGGAAGGTACAGCGGACTGGAACACCTCGACCAGGGTGAGAAGGTGCTCGAGGTGAGGGAGATGCCGGCCGCATGGCTGTTGCTGCGCTCCTACCGCCACCTCGAGACGGCCACCCTCGAAGCGGAGACGATCCGGGAGAAGATGCACCTGGAGCAACTGTGGGTGCGCGAGGCCCTGGAGGGACGGTGGTTCGGTGAGCTGCGGGGTGCTCTCCAGAGCTTCGTCGACGCCTGTGCGCAGCGCGTGAGCGGCTCGGTGCGCTGGAAGCTAACCATGGGGTCGGCGGAGACCCGGGCCATCGTGGCGGACGAGCCCCGCTATCTGAGGGACAGGGAGGCGTGGGAGAAGGAGTCCGTCCTCCTCGAACATGCAGCGCACGCCTTCGCCTGAGGAGCACCGGCGGCCAACAGTGCGGCGGCACGCCGAACGGCCCCGCTCCGAACGGCGATCGAGCCGACGGAACGGGGCCGGACCGGCCGGGCGGCAGCCCGGCCGGTCACGTCACTCCCCGGCGTCGATGGCGGGCCGGCGTACCTCGATCTCCGCCCCGGTCTGCTTGAACGACTCGGACGACACCGCAACCAGCACCGCGTCCCGGTGGAAGTCCCGCAAGTTCGTCGACCCACAACTGATCATCGTGGAGGTCAGCTTCGTCCGGGTCCGCTCCACGTTGTCGTACAGGCTGCCGGCGTAGGGCACGTAGCCGTCGACGCCCTCCTCGAAGACCATCCGGCCACCCTGGCCGTAGCGGGCCGCGTTCTGCGCCCGCCGCGAACCCTCACCCCAGTACTCTTTGTACCACTGGCCGCCGATCTGCAGCTTTCGCGACGGGCTCTCGTCGAGCCGGGCGAAGTAGCGGCCCAGCATGATGAAGTCCGCGCCCATCGCCAGCGCCATCGCCATGTGCGAGTCGTTGAGCAGACCGCCGTCGCAGCACAGCGGCACGTACACCCCGGTCTCCTGTGCGTAGGCGTCGCGAGCTTCGACCACGTCGAGCAGCGCGGAGGCCTGTCCGCGGCCGATGCCCTTCTGGGCCCGCGTGGTGCAGATGGCCCCGCCACCGATGCCGACCTTCACGAACGCCGCGCCGGCGTCGGCCAGGTAACGGAAAGCCCGACCGTCGACGACGTTCCCCGCACCGACCGGGACGTCGTCCCCGAACTTCTCCCGGGCGAATTCGAGGGTCTTCGCCTGGTATTGGGAATAGCCGTCGGAAGAGTCCAGGCACAGCACGTCCGCGCCGGCCTCCACGAGCGCGGGAATACGGTCCTTGTAGTCCCGGGAGTTGATGCCGGCACCCACGCGCAGACGCTTCTCACCGTCCACGGTCGCACGGTGGTACGTCTTGTGGGCCTGGTAGTCCCGCTTGAGGACCAAGGAGGCGACCCGGCCGTCCTCGAGCATCGGCAGCACGTCCAAGTGGTGCTGCCAGATCAGCTCGTTCGCCTCGGACAGTGAGGCGGAAGCAGGCGCGGTGACCAGGCCGTCACGGGCTCGCATCCGGTTGCCGACGGTCTCGGAGGCCCCGTGGCGTTCCAAGTGGAAGTCGTCGAGGCTGATGATCCCGAGGAACTCGCCGTCCACTTCCCCGCTCTGCGTGACCACTGCCACGCCCTGCTCGTTCTCTGACAGCTGTCGGGCGACCTCACCGAGGGACGTCTGCGGCGCGACGGTGACCTCGCTGGTGCGGAAGCCGGCCTTGTGCCGCTTCACCGCCAGCACGTCCGCGGCCTGGTCCTCGATCCGCTGATTCTGATGGATGAACGACAGCCCGCCGACCTGGGCCAGTGCTACCGCCAGGGTCGGTGACGAGACCGCCTGCATGATGGCGCTCACCATGGGCGTGGCGACCCGGATTCTCGGATCCTCGCCGACCCGGTGACGTACCAACGCCGCACCGAGATCCACATTGTCCGACGTGCAGTCTTCTGTGGTCAGGCCCGGGATGAGGAGGTACTCACTCAGCGTACGAGAGATCTCGGGGAGGATTTTCACGTCGTCTCCAGAAAGGAGCCTGCGAACCAGTGCGGTGAATTGGCGAGGCTCATGCGGGTGGTGCAGATCGTCGCCAACCGGTAGCGCGCTGTGGATGAGCTGCTCTCCGGACATCCTGAGAGCAGACCCACTCGGTGGGACGGTGCTCGCGCGTTTGGCCGAATCGACCGTGAGGGCACTACAGACCCGACCTGCGCGGCGCTGCACAGGCGTTGATTTCCATTACGCCATACGAGATGGTACCCCACTTGACGTGTCCACTGATCAAGCTCCGCAGGCTGGGAGCCCTGTGGGAGAGGCGTTTACCGGGCCCCGCTCAGCTCGGGATGAGTGCGACCCACTGCTCCCGCGTCGGGCCGTCGGACTCGGGCGAGAAGTCCGGATTGGCGTCCAGCCAGGCGGTGACGTGGCGGTCCACTTCGTCGGTGCCGTAGGCGTCGTCCGCCGGTCGCAGGAGATGTCGTACCTGGGCCCGGGCCCTCATGACGACGGGGTCGTCGAACGCGCAGGCCGCCCGGGCGGCAGCCCGCCGGTCCGAGAGCGGTGCGCTCTCGGCGAGGCGCTGCCCGTTGACGCGGTCGGCGGTCACCTGTGCGTCGAACCACGGACGCAGGGCCTGCGCCGTCCAGCGGTGGTAGACCAGGGTGTCCGCGGATATCCGGTCCGCGTGGGTGGCGAGCTGCTGGGCGGCGAGCAGGCCGAGAGCGACGCCATGGCCGAAGGTGGGGTTGGTGTGGATGAGGCTGTCCCCCGCGTTGACCAGGCCGGCGACCACGGGTCCGGCATCGTCGGCGAGGGCGGTCCAGCGGTTGTCCAGGCCGGCCATCGCCAGGACGGGCGACTGCGGCTCGGGGTCCAGGTCGAGCCAGGCGGCGGTGGCGGGGAAAAGGCGGGCGGCGGCCTCGAAAACGGCGGGGTCGGTGAGCGCGCCGCGGGTCGGATCTCCGGTGGAGAGCACCAGGTTCACCGCGAAGGTGTCGTTGTCGGAGGGGAATACCCCGGCGAGCGCGAACGGTGCGGCCGAGCCGGTCTTGACCCGCCCGGGGTCGCGCGGGCCGTCGGCACGCAGTCGGTACCAGCGGCACAGGTACGCGAGCCCGGTGCGGTGGCTGTCGACCACCAGCGGGCGGCAGCCGGCCGCGATCAACCAGGCGGGCACTGGCGAGCGGCGACCGGAGGCGTCGACCACGAGGTCCGCCCGGTGCGTCCGCGCGCCCACCCGCACGCCGGTGACCCGCGGCGGGCGGCCATCGCCGATGGCGAGCCCGCGTACCGGGCAGCCTTGCCGCACGTCGACGGTGCGCTCCCGCCGCACGGCCGCGGCTAGGGCGGCCTCCAGCACGATGCGGCGGGTGCGCAGGGTCACCAGCTCCTCGTCGCCGTCCCGGTGCGGCGGATGCGAACTGAACCAGTCGAACTCGTGGTACTCCCGGGCTCCGCGCGCCAGCAGGTCCGCGTAGACATCGGGGGTCTCGGTGCGCAACACCGTGCGCACGGGCGCGAGGAACGAGTGGGGCTGGACGGCCTGCGGGACCCGGGGCCTGTCCCAGTGGAAGAAGTCCCGGTCCAGGTCCTCTCCGGCGTTCCGGCCGTCCTGCTCGAACACCGTGACCGCATGTCCCCGCCGGCCGAGCATGAGGGCCGTACCCAACCCGGTCATACCCCCACCGATCACCGTAACCCGCGCCACTCGAGCCCCCTTAGCGTCGTGTTGCGCAACGAGCCTACTGTCGACCGTCTCTGAACGCCGGGATGACGTGCTGTCACTCCCCTCGCTGGCGATCAGGTGGCTGCCGAGCTGTCGGCTGACCTGCCCGAGTCGGGCGTCTGCGGCGGCGCGTGCCTGTTTGACCAGCCCGAGGCCGAGCAGGGGGCCGACGGCGGCGACTTCTGCGCCGCCCGGTTCCCTGCAGGGGGCAAAGCCGTTTCGTGATAGAGCAGGTGCTTAGAAGGCACCTGGTGCGTGCTGCGACGATGCGCCCCTGACCTGCACGAACGGCCACGACCCCCGACCAGTCGCCGAACCCGTTCCGCCGTTTTCGGGAAACCCCTGTCGGCCCCCACAACCTTCATCTGCACTGTCAGTGGCTATGGCTAGCGTCCATCCCGCATGGATTCGAGGGTGGGAGGGTGCTCGTGGGAGCCAAGACAGGCCTGCTGGCGTACGCGGACGGGGACATCTCGGCCGCGCTGCGCCAGGTGCCCGCAGCTGGTATCGCGGAGACGACCGAACTCGTCGGGCGGCTGTATCCGGGCTGGATCATGGAGGCCGCGGAGGGCGAGATCCTGGGTGAGGGCACCTATCCCGCCGACGGACTCACCTACGCCGCGAGCTTCCCGGGCGTGGGCATCGTCTGCGACCGGCGCCTGATGATCGACCGCCCGTCGCAGCTGTCGGAGCACCTGGTCACGGCAAGTGCCGGACGCAGGATGGTCCTGCACGCGATGCACAGCGTGGTGGACTGGCTCGCCTTCGCGGTCTGGCAGGACGGCCGGCTCATCCGCTCGCTGAGCCTGTCGCCTGACAGCGGAGTCATCGAGGACATCGGCGAGCCGTTCCCCTTCGAAGCGCCGTACTGGGCCGGTCACCACCCGGTGGAGCCGGACCCGGAATGGGAGGACGAGGCACCGTACCCGCTGCCCTTCCACCCTCTCGAACTGGGCGAAGCAGCGCTCCGCGCATTCTTCGGCTTCATCCTGGAAGGCTGGCCGGCCCCCGACGACATCGACGCGGACGAGCTCCGGCTCCACGGCTTCCGCCTCACGGCCCCGGCCGGTCCGGACCCCACGCAACGTCGGGCTGGCCTGGAGCTATGAGCTTGGACATCAACGGTTCTTGAGTGGTAACACTCGCTCTGAACTGCATGCTCGATCGAGATGTGAGATGGCGGAAAGGATTCCGGACGCGCAGCTCACTTCAATGCCTCCGACTACGTCGCGCACGCCGACAGGTGTGTTGCGCTCCGTGCATAGCCGATGACAACATCACGGCCTCCCGGCTCCCGCGCGTCGGCCAGGCCGCTGTGTGGCTCGTACTGGCCGCGAGCGCCGACACGCACCACCCCATGAGAGTGGTCGCCGAAGTGCAGGTGAGTGACCTCGCATCACCGGCGACCACCCCAGTACCCGCCACAGGCCTACGCGCCGGCGGGCTCTCCCGCGCGCTCGGCTTCGGCCCGCAGCTTGCGAGCTCGCTCGGCGGGGTCGTAGGTCGGCCCGACGCCCTCGATCAGCAGCAAGTCGCCCTCGATGTGGTCGGCACGCAGCCGCAGGATGGCTTGGTAGGCCGGAGAGTCGTACCAGGCACGAGCTTCGGGCAGTCCGGGAAACTCGATCAGCACCATGCTGCCGGGCCACGTTCCCTCCACGACCTCGGCCGGCGGGCCGTGGATGACGAAGTGGCCGGCGAAGGGATCGAGGGTCGCCCGGATACGCTCCAGGTACTCGATGACGTCGGGGTGATGTCGGCGGCTGCGGAGATGAGCGAATCCGTAAGCGGGCATCATCGGGCTCCTTGCTTCCAGGGGGACGCCCTCGAACGTAGCCGGCGGCCGCCCGGTGGTGCGATAACCCCGGAGGTAATCGACACCACCCTCGCTCGCATAAGCGTTCGCCCGCGGAGAGCCTTGTCCCTAACCTGAGTTGGAGCGGGATCGCGCGTGGTTCCGTAGGTTGCGGTGCCGTGGCAGAGCGGTCCAATGCGATCGCCGTGGGCGAGGTTCCTCCCACGGCGACTGACGGAGACGGGGCGGGCCTGCTCCCCTCTGTCCGCGGGTTCAAATCCCGTCGGCCCCGCAACCGACCTGGGCTGGGTGGCTCGACCTGGACCATGGCACGTGTGCGGCGGTTCTCCGAGTGGAGCAAGGCCCGGGTATGGGCCAAGCTCCACCGCCTGGTCCTCGACGAACTCGACGCCCGCGGCGAGCTCGACTGGTCCCGCTGCGCGATCGACTTGGTGAACATGAGGGCCTTGAAAAGGGGGACCTGACAGGTCCGAATCCTGTCGATCGGGGCAGGTTCGGCTCGAAGATCCACTTGATCACCGAGCGGACCGGTCTGCCCCTGTCCCTCGCGATCTCGGGTGCGAACCTCCACGACAGCCAGGCCCTCGAACCTCTCGTCCGCGGCATACCGCCCATCAAATCCCGCCGCGGACGCCGACGACGCAAGCCCGGCAAGCTCCACGCGGACAAGGGCTACGACTACGCCCACCTGCGGCGATGGTTACGCGAAAGGGGTATCAAGCACCGCATCGCTCGCCGAAGCATCGAGTCCTCACAACGGCTCGGCCGCCACAGATGGGTCCTCGAAAGGACCATGTCCTGGCTCGCCGGCTGCCGACGCCTCCACCGCCGTACGAACGCAAGGCCGAGCACTTCCTCGCCTTCACCAGCCTCGCCTGCACCCTCATCTGCTACCACAGACTGGCCAAATGAGATGACTTCTTACACCGGTCCCGAGGCGAGGAGTTCGATTTCGAAGCCGTCGCGGGATTCGAGGTAGGCGGCATGTTGGTGGGTGCCGCCGGCGTGGGGGTGGCGGTCGGGGAACAGCAGGGTCCACCCGTTCTCGCGGGCTTTCGCGGTCAGCAGGTCGACTCGCTCGGGGGTTCCGGCGTGGAAGGCGAGGTGGTTCAGGCCGGGTGCGCATCGGTCGTGACGGCTGTCGGTGAGGGCGGGGGACTGCTCGAAGACGAGGTAGGTGTGCCCGAGTTTCCAGCTGCGACCCGCTTCCCAGCTCTGGTGGAGGGTGTATCCGAGGTCTTCGAGGAGCCAGGCCCAGTCGGCGATCACGCGGGTCAGGTCGGGGACCCAGATTTCGACGTGGTGGAGCGTGCCGAGGGCGGCCGCATCCGGGGTGTCTGTCACGGAGAGTGCACTCCTTGGGGAAAGTTGGGGCGGCAGCCTATACCGGATCATCCGGTTTGCTACCAGACGGCACTGTCGGTCATATGCCAGTCAGTTACGGACAGTTGACAGCTTTTTGCACCTTTCGCCGAGCGGTGCCGATATCACGGTAGGGGCGGACCTCGACGCGAGTGCGCGAAGTCGGGACACCACGAGGGTCATGCGCCGGACCGGAACGGGGGTGAGCAGGTGGAAGTGGTGCTGATCTCCAGTGACACGGCGGCCGGGCGACTCACCCTGACGGGGAAGTCCGGCCCCTCCTCCTACCTGCCACTCGGATCGGTGATCACAGGTCGGAGCCCGTTGGTCACGGCCCAGTGCCTGCCCGGGGGAGAGGCCTTCGTCGCTCTGTCCGTCTCGGACGAGATCCTTGTCGTGAACTTGGCTTCGTGCCAGTTAGGGCCGCGGGTGCGGGTGGGCTGGGCACCCAGAAGCCTGACGCCGGTACCCGGCACGCCCTACCTTCTGGTCGCCAACGCGGGCTCCGACAGCGTCTCGGTCGTTGACACCTTGGCGAAAGCGGAGGCGGCCCGGATTGCGGTGGGGCGCGAACCTGGCCAGATCGCCGTCTCTGCCGACGGCGCCCTCGCGGTCGTGTGCGAGCGCGGCGACGGCGCCGTCGCGGTCCTGGACCTCGCCGCCCTCGCGCTGGGCCGCGCAGGCAGGATCACGGTCGCCTCCAGGACGCGTCTCGGCGATCACGTCCAGCCGCGGGCAGCAGCGCTGTGCGGGGACTTGGCTCTCGTCGCCGCCGCCCGCTCGGATGTTCTTGCCGTCCTCGACCTGGCCGACGGCCGGATCGAGGCGACCGCACCGCTGCCCGCCGCAGCGGGTCCGGCGGGTGTCGCGATCACGGGAGACGGCCAGTACGCGCTGGTCACCCTGGAGCGAGTCGGATCCCTCGCCGTGGTGGATCTGCTGGAGTGGACACTCACCCGTCGGATCCCCGTCGGCGCCGGCCCGCGCGGCATCACCATCGACCCGGCCGACCAATCCGTCTACTGCGCCCTCGCCCACGCCGGCTCGGTGGCGGTGGTGCACCTGGACGGCGTCGACCTCTCCAACACCGACGGCCACCCCCAGTACGAAACCATCCGGTCAGGCTCCCGCCCCAACACCGTCGCCCTCGCCCGCATGCACACCCCCGACCTCCGGACCAGGCCGACCCCGCCGCCAGCGGCAGGCCGGTCGGCGCCGGTGCCCCGACCGGCGCGATGACCGCGACATCCGGAACCCTCCATCCCCCTTCGGAGTAGAGCGAGACCTATGGCCACCACCAACTCCAGCGCGCCCGGTTCGGACCGCAGGCCACCGACCCGCCACCGCGCGCTCGCAGCCCTCCTCGGCGCAACCCGGGCCCAGGTCCTCCTCCTCATCGCCATCCATGCCGAGGCGACGACCAACGACCTGGTCGACGAACTCGCCGTGAGCGCCGCCACCGTCTCCCACCACACCAGCGTGCTACGGCACTCGGCGCTGATCACCACCCGCCGCGACGGCGTCAGCGTCCACCACGGCCTCACCCCGCTCGGCGACACCCTCCTGCGCGCCCACGGCCTGCCCGGCGCACCCCGACACCCCTGACCCCGGAGCCCGGCGCACCGCCGGCTCGTGCCGTAGCACCCGCGCACGCCCCCACCCAACACCGCGGCCAAGGGGAACGAGGCACGCCGTGCGGCGCCTGTGCCGCGAGTGAAACCCGGCAGCATCCAAGCGCTCGACGGCGCCTCCGAACGCGATCCGATTAACACTCCGGAGCGGCGCACGGAAAGAGCGCACGCCCTTTTAGAGCAGGATCGAAAAGCTTGCCGTCTCCCGAATCCGGGGAACAGAATGATGGCTGCTCCCCGATAAAGCCGACCAATCAAGGCCCGCGATATCGGCTCCATATTTTGTGGAGGTTGCCGAATTATGCCCGTCTCCCAGAGCGCCGAGGCCACCACCCAACCGGACACCGCGCCCGGCCCGTCACAACCCCTGCCGGGGACGAGAGCCACGATCGCCCAACTCTTCGCCACCCCCATCGCCCGCACCCAGTGCCCGTTCGCCGCCGAGATCAACGAACGGCTCGCCGACCGGATCGGGGACGAGGCCGGCGCCGGGGCGAAGGAGTTCGGCTACAAGCAGGAGACCGCGGGCGAGCTCACCACGTGGGCCGGCCCGGACGCCGTTCGCCTGTCGCGATGGGTGTGCGCGGTCGCGGGCCGATTCACCGAATCCCTGACCGGAGCACCCCTGCGAGCGGCCTTCGACCGCTCGCGGCAACGCGAAGGCGAGCGCGCACAGGTGGGCGATGGAGGGGTGGCGGTGGGGGTGACCCGAAGTTGGGCCTCCCTCTACCGGGCCGGGGACCGACACGAGGCGCACTTCCACCCCAACACCGCACTCTCGGCCGTCTACTACGTCGCCGCGCCCGGACTCTGCGAGATCGACCTCCTCGATCCCCGTCCCGCCGTCGACTACTACGACCCCGGCATCACCCTCGCCGGCGAGAGCCACCGAGTGCGCCTGTCCTGCCCGCCCGGAGAACTGATCATCTTCCCCGGCTGGCTCAAGCACGCCGTACCCGAATTCCAGGACACCGAGCCGAGGATCTCCATCGCCTGGAACCTGAACTACACCCACGGCTGAAAATTTCGTTACATCCGATATTTTCGGCCATCCGTCGACCTTTATCCCGAAGCGTCGACCGGCTGTCCCCGCCCGAATGAAGAAAAGGAAACATCGCCATGCGCAATATCCAGTTCTTCTCCACCGACACCGACGACGGAGTCGTGTCCGTCGTCGCGAAAACCGGCCCCGGCGAGCACCGCACCATCGCCCAGATCCCCATCGGCAACGCCCCCCGCGGCGGCGTCAAGTTCACCAAGAACGGCCGGGGCTTCGTCTGCAACACCAGCCAGAACACGATCTCCGAAATCGACGCGGTCGCGTTGAACGAGGTCCGCCGCATCGAGGTCGGCCACGGCCCCCGCGGCCAAGGCCTCCTCCCCGGGGACAAGTACCTCCTGGTCTCGAACAGCGGAAGTGACACCGTCTCCGTCGTCGACCTCGAACTCAACCTGGAGGTCCACCAGATCCCGACCGGCCGCGACCCCCGCCACATGGGCATCAACCAGGCCGGCACCATCGCCTACGTGTGCGTATGGGGCGAGGGCTACATCAGCAAGCTCGACATCAGCCCCCTCGCGGAAGGCAATCCCCAGGGCATCACCGAACTCGCCCAGATCCCCGTCGACCGCGAAGCCCACCCCTACAGCCTCGGCATCGACCCCTCCGGCCGCCGCGTGTTCGTCGCGAATACCCAGGCCTCGTACGTGACCGTCATCGACGTCACCACCGACGAAACCCACCGCGTCGACGTCGCCTCCACCGGCGGCCGCGGCGTCGCCTTCAGCCCCGACGGCCGCCACGCCCTGGTCACCGTCGAGAACTCCTCGACCATCGCCGTCATCGACACCGACACCCTCCAGGTCACCCGGCAGATCCCCACCGGCTCCGGCCCCCGCGGCCTGGTCGTCGACCAGGGCGACCAGACCGTCTACATCACCAACTTCGCCCGCGCCGGCATGATGTCCGCCGCCCACCCCAACTTCGCCCCGAACAGCCTCACCATGGTCGACCTGACCTCCGCCCCCCTCGACCGCGACGAAGGCGTCTTCACCTACGACGAGATCACCGTCGGCTACGGCCCCTGCAGCGTCGTGATGTTCGACCTCGACACCCTCCCCGAGACCGAGCGCACACGCCGCCTCACCCGCGCCGACACAATCGCCTGACCCACAGGACCCCGAGGGCGCAGGTGCCACCACCCTCGGGGCCCCGCCCCTGCCGCCCGTAGGCCGCGCCGCGCCAGCCGCCGCAGGCCCAGGACGGCACCCCCTTCGCCGTCCCGGACCCTCCCCGCAGACAAGGGGCCCGGGACGGCGAAGGACTTTCCCCAGCCACCCCTCCCAACACCCGCGCCGTGCACCGCGACCACCTACAACCGGGACCCGGCACAACTCCGCGCCTCCACCATGGGCTCGAGCGAGAGTCCGGGCCAGGATCCGAGCCCTGGGAAACGCCCACGACCGCTGAGCCGAGCCAGGACCAGCACGCCAGCCGCACCGCCCAAGAACCCAGCCGGCCGCGACACTCGCAACCGGTCGGGCCCGGATCCGCCGACAGAGAGCAGACCGCATGCCCGAGGTCACCTTCCGCCCCCTCCACCCCTGGGCAGTCCTGCCCGACAAGCCACGCGTCGACCGGGCCGAAGCCCGGGCCGAACGCGACATGTACGCGGGCTCGTTCCGCTACCTGCGGATCCCGCGGCTACCCGCGGACTGCCCGCCCTGGATCCTGGGCCAGGAACTCGGCTGGGCCGTGCGTTCCCCGCTCACCCTCACGATGAAGCCCCTCGACGACATCGGGCTCGCCGTCCCCAACAGCGAGGATCCCCAACAGGTCGGCCGACGCCTGGGCGGCCAGGGGATGTGGCAGCGAGGCAGGGACTGGATCGCCACCGGCAACACCGCCTGGCTCCACCTCGGCGACCACCGCACCCCAGGCGGCACCTGGGAGGGCATGTTCCTGCCCAACGGCTCGGGCACCGTCGAATGGCGCCTGGGCTGGTCGGCCACCCTCCCACCCGGGACCTTCCTCATGGTCATGCCCCCACCCAACGGCCCCCCACACGGCCTGACGATCCCGCTCGGAGTAATCCCCGCCAAAGCCGTCAACGCCATGGCCGGCCGCGGGGGCATGAGCATCGCCATCCGACCCGACCAGGACGTCACCGTCCACCGCGGCCAGGACATCGCCCGACTCGTACTCCTCCACCCCGACTCCCTACGCGCCACCGCCCACCTGGACACCACCGAGCCCGACATCGAGGCCGCCTCCCGTACCGGCGAGTCCGCCAGCGCGGCGCCATCGGGCACCACCCCTCTACCTCAGGTCCGCTCGGCGACCGCCGATCACGACGCGACAACCAGTCCGGAGACCAAGCGGTGACCGCCCCCGCCGCCCCCGGCCACCGCAAGACGCCCAGCGCGCTCCGGCAGCTGACCCGCCCCCCCGTACGGGGCCTGCTCACCCTCGCCTTCCTCGCCCGCACCACCGCAGCCGTCCTGCCCATCACCCTCCTCCTCGCCCTCGCCCAAACCCACGGCTACGCCCGCGCCGCCACCGTCGCCGGCAGCTACACCCTTATCCTCGCCCTCTGCGCCCCACTACGCGGCCGACTCCTCGACCGCTACGGCGCCCACCGCGTCCTCACCCTCATGGGCATCACCACCGCGGCCTTCCTCGCGTTGGTGGCATGCAGCATCGAGTTCCGATGGCCGTGGTGGACCACCCTGCCCCTGGTCATCGCCGCGACCCTGTCCAGCCCACCGCTCAACTCCGCGCTCCGCGCCTCCTGGCGGCGCCTGGCCGTCGACGAAGGACAGCTCAAGGCCGTGCACAGCGCCGACTCGATCCTGGAGGAGGCCGGGTTCGTCCTCGCCCCGCTCACCGCCGGAGCGGCCGTCGTCCTCCTGGGACCCCGTCACGCCTACGAGGCGGCGGCCGCCTCCTTCGTCACGGTCACCGTCCTCTACCTGACCGCCGCCCGCCGCCACCAACTCGGAACCACACGCCCGACACCGACCAAGCCCATCCCGGCGACCATTCCACGGCGCCGTGCCCACCCGTCCCGACGCTGGCTCGGTCCGCTCACCACCCCGGGCATGCCCGCGATCCTGACACCCCTGTTCGCCTTGGGCGCCATCTTCGGAGGCACCGCAATCCTCATCCCCGCCTACCTCCAGAACCAGCACGCCACCGCATGGCTCGGCCCATTACTCGCCGCGATCAGCATCGGAGGCGTCATCGGCGGCATCCTCTACGCCACCCTCGACTGGAACACCGGCCTCTGGCGCAAGTACCAGCTCCTGACCCTCGGCTTCACCCTCCCCACCCTGCTCCTCTTCCTCGCCCGCCCACTCTGGCTCCTCGCCACACTGCTCCTCGTGGCGGGCCTCTTCGTCACCCCCCTGTTCATCAACGCCTTCCTCCTCGTCGACGCCACCGCCCGAGATGACACCCGCGTCGAGGCCAACACGTGGATCGGCGCATCCACCGACATCGCCAACGGCATCATGGCCGTCATCATCGGCACCCTGGCCGAACACCAACGATGGGACACGGCCCTGCTCGCTCTCACCTGCTGCGCGGCCGCCGGAGCCATGAGCCCGCTCCTGGCGCCCGCCCGCTCCACACCCAGGCCGCCCAGCGGCCCAGCCGAGCCGGTGGCGGAACCGCCCACGACCCGCATCGAGGGCGCTACCGACCCGCGCCCCAGCCGAGCGAAGGAACCCGGCTTCGCCCCCACGCCCGCCTCGGAGCCCGTGAAGGAGCCACGCACATGACCGCAGTACCCGGCACGGAGGTGGAGTTGTCCCTCCCGGAGGCCCGGGACCTGGCGATCGCCGCTTCGCTGCCCGCCGACGGATTCCCGGACGTCACCGCCGCGCTTGCCCACCTGCACATCGTCCAACTCGACAGCATCAGCACGTTGGCCCGCGCCCACCAACTCACCCTCACCACCCGAATCCCCGACACGATCACCACCAGCATTGACCAAGCCCTCTACAACGGCACTGAATCAATCGCGTTCGACTACCCCGCCCATGCCCTCGCCCTCGTACCGCTCGCCGACTGGCCCCTGTGGGCCTTCCGCCGCCGGGCATCGCGTCGCCGACCCCAATACCCCGACCAGAAAGCCCGCTCCTCCCTCTTAGACCGAATCACGGCAGAGGGCCCGCTTCCCCTACGCCACCTGCGCGAAAACACTGCAGCGGGCGCCGGATGGGACTGGGGCCCGGTCAAGACCGCGATCGAGTTCCTCGTCTGGTCCGGAGACCTCGCCTCCTCCCGCCGAACCGGCGGCCAGAGACTGTTCGATCTCGCCGACCGCTGCATCCCCGCCGAACACCTCAACGACGACCTCACCGACGACGAATGCCTGACCCGACTCCTCACCCACGCGGCAACCGCACTCGGCGTGGCCACCGCCGACGACCTCGCCGACTACATCCGCATCCCCACCCCCATCGCCGCCCGCCTCCTCCCCGCCACCGGTCTCACCCCCCTCCGGGTACAGGGCTGGGGACCGGCATGGGCCAGCCACGAGGCGCTCACCAGTCCGCCACGGCGATCCCGGGACCCCATGTTCCTGGGGCCGTTCGACAACCTGATCTGGTACCGCCCGCGCGTCCAGAGACTGTTCGACTTCACCCAGGTGTTCGAGGCCTACAAACCCGCCGCTCGACGTATCCACGGCTACTACGTGTGCCCCCTCCTTGCCGAGGGCCGCCTGATCGGCCGAGCAGACCTCGCCCGAAACAACGAAACCCTGACGATCCTGAAGGCCGGCTTCGAGCCCGGAGCCGGACTCGACGCGCCCACCCATTTCGCCGACGCCTGCCGCTCACTCGCAGCAGCCACGACACAGACCCGAATCGAGCTCGCCGACAGCGCAGCGGAACCCGCCATCACACGCCGACTCCGGGCCACCCTTGCTCTCAAGGGGGCGAAGCGGCAGGGAAACCGCTGATCGTGCTTCCGGTCTCCGCGAAATTCGGTGCTGGACAGACGCAGTGGCGTTTCGCCGGCGAATCGGGCGCCCGGGAGGGTGAACCGCCCTTCGCGCGCGCCCCGTTGATGTTGTCCTGTCGAGACCGTACACGCAGGTGGGCGCCACGATGGGTGCACCCCAAGTGGGTCGCATTCGGTAGGAGATGCATGTCCTCCCGCCGCAGCCCCAAGGCTTCGCCGATCCGCAGGCCGCTGGCGAGGAGAACACACAGCAAGAGGCGATCACGCGCTGCCCGCGCTGCCGCGACAATGTGCTGCGACTGTTAGGCGGTCAGCGTGGCCGGCGCCTCCTCGATCTCTGGTGCCTTCAGGATGCGGGCCCGAATCGTGCTGTGCTCGCCGTGCTCGCCACGCTGGTATCCACGCGGCGCGTGGTGGAGGAGACGGGGCTCGACCAGCCGTTCGGCGACCTCCTGCGGAATGTAGCCCTGCGCAGCGGAGAAGCGCAGGAACTCGCAGACTGTGGAGAGGTGTGCGTTCGCCGTCTTGCCAGTGGGTAGCTGCTGGGTGTCGCGGACCGGGGTTTGTTCCAGCGAGAGCTTGTACCAGGCCAGGTCACCCAAGGCTGCTGTCCGCCAGTCGGTGCCCCTTGTGCTGCACCAGTTCAGATATCGGCCAACTTGTGGCAGGTAGTTCCGCCTCGTGTGGGGCGATCGGCCACGGGCTTGAAGGTGCAGCGAAAAATCCCGGGCTTCCGGGTGGATCTCATAGGTCCGGTCGTCAACCAGAACCATGGTCACGGTGCCCGTGCTCGGTGACTCGGCCCGTTCCGTGCGCAGCATCGATACTCCTTAGTGTTCTCGTGCCTCACTCCATGCTCTAGGGTCTGTCCGCAATGTCATTGTGGGAGCCAGAGTCGTAGGCAGGCGAGGGTGACGAGGGCTTTGTAGTGACGGGCTCGTTTGTCGTAGCGGGTGGCGA